>CAUZAE010000031.1:0-23180 GCA_963577685.1 Gemmatimonadales bacterium UBA6960
GTCCATTCCCAAGCGGCTCCGACTCGGAGTACTTCGCCAGGACCAGTTCCTGTACGAGGATGAGGAGATCCTCGCCGTCGCGATGATGGGAAATCCGGAGCTCTGGCGAGCCATGGTCGAGAAGGAGGCGGTTCTAGCTAAGGCGGATTCGCACTTCGATGCCGATCGCTTCTCAGAGCTGGAGGAGACCGTACAGCGTCTGGATGGGTACACGGCCGAGGCGCGTGCCACGAAAATTCTGGAGGGGCTGGGTCTCCCGAGCGACATTCACCGGCATCCGTTGTCCACCCTCTCCGGAGGCTTCAAGCTTCGGGTGCTGCTCGCTCAAGTCCTGGCAGGAGCCCCGGATGTCCTGCTCCTCGACGAACCGACCAACCACCTCGATATCCTGTCGATCCGCTGGCTTGAGATTTTTCTACGCGACTTCGCGGGTCCCGTGGTGGTTATCTCCCACGATCACCGCTTCCTCGACAACGTCACGACGCACATCCTCGACGTGGATTACGAGGCGGTGACCCTTTATCACGGAGACTACAACGCCTTCCTGAGCGCTAAGCAGTCGGAGCGGGAGCGTCGGGAGAAGGGCATCGCGGCAAGGGAACGGGAAATCGCACACCACCAGAAGTTCGTGGATCGCTTCCGGGCCAAGGCGAGCAAAGCGCGTCAGGCACAGAGCAAGGTCCGCATGATCGAGAAGAAGGCGGAGGCGTTGGTCGAGCTCGCCCCGAGCTCTCGCCGTTATCCGACCTTTCGCTTCGAACAGGTGCGCGACAGCGGACGGGACGTGCTCAAGATCAGGGGCATCAAGAAGGCGTTCGGCGATAACGAGGTGCTCCACGGAGTGGATCTGCTTGTCCAGCGGGGCGAGCGGCTTGCGGTCATGGGCCCCAATGGTATCGGCAAGTCGACACTACTCAAGATCGTGATGGGGAAGCTCGAGGCGGACCAGGGTGAGGTGGAGTGGGGGTACGAAACCCATCCGGGCTATTTCGCCCAAGACCATCGGGATCAGCTGACTCCGCCGGAGGGTACGGCCGAGGGCTGGGTCTGGGACTGTTGCCAGGATAAGGACATCGGCTTCGTGCGAAGCCGCATGGCACTCATGCTCTTTACCGGCGACGACTCGAAGAAGCGACTGAGCGCGCTCTCCGGGGGAGAGGCAGCGCGGCTCGTCTTCAGTCGGCTGGCCATCACCCGGCCCAACGTGCTCGTGTTGGACGAACCCACGAACCACCTGGATCTCGAGTCGATCGAGGCCCTCGTCGAGGGTCTGCGGGCCTATCCGGGCACCCTCATCTTCGTATCGCATGACCGTTGGTTCGTCAGCAAATTAGCCACCCGTATCGTAGAAATCAGACCCGACGAGATCCGCGACTACCACGGAACGTACGACGAGTACGTGCACTTCTGTGGCGACGACCACCTGGACGCCGACCGCGTAGTTCTCAAGGCGAAGGCTCGGAAGCGGAAGAAGGGGGGCAGGAAAGAGGAATCCGAGCGGGCGCGGTCCAATAGTGGCGGCAGGTCGGATGAGAGGGGCCCGAAGGAGAAGTCCCCTCAGGCTAGGAAGCGCCTGCAGGTGCGGCAGGACGAGCTCACGGCCCGCATCGACACCGCCGAGGCCCGCATCAAGGAGATCGACGAGCTCTTCTGTGAGCCCACCTACTACGAGCGGACTCCACCCGGTGAGGTGACAGAGTTGGAGACTGAACGCACCACACTTCAGGGTGACGTGGCTACCCTCATGGGCGAGTGGGAGCAGAACGAGGAGGAAATCGGGAGCTGATTCCCCTATATTGCCTCCCGTCATCATCCGTCTCAGCCGGAGTCGTCCCATGGGTAGTGCACGCACCGCGCTTCTGATCCTGGCATTCGCTGCCATCTACACATCGAACGTCCGGGCGCAGAGCACGCCGCCGAATTTTCTCGTGGAGTTCGAGGGGCAATTCGAGGCATCCGCCGACAAGTTTGTGGCCCTTGCCAAGGCGATGCCGGCGGAGAGCTACGATTGGCGTCCGATGGACGGCGTGGCCTCTGTGGTGAGCGTATACATGCACGTGGCACGCTACAACTACTTCTATCCGGAGATCGCCCTTGACGTGCACTCACCCATGGGCGCTGCGGAATATGACAGCTGGGAGGCGGGTGTAGCCGACAAGGAAAAGGCTGTCGCGATCCTGGCCGAGTCGATGGAGCATGTCCGACGGGTGGTTTCCGCCATGTCCTCGGAGGATCTCGAGGAACAGACTCGACTGTACGGACGTGATGTAGGGCAGTGGGCGGTCCTGCTCCAACTCGTGACTCACATGAACGAGCATCTCGGCCAGTCGATCGCGTACGCCCGCATGAACCACGTGGTGCCGCCCTGGTCCCGGTAAGCTTCCCTCCCCAGTGACGTAACTATTGCTGTCACACGATGAGCCCGCGCTCGCCTGTGCCCGCTAGGGTGTCGGATGAGGGGTGGGAAGATGAGGACGGAAGAGAGGAGACGTGATGGTACGGTTCGCTGCCATGTTAGACCAAACAGGACGGATCACACTGCCGAAGGAGTTTCGGGCGCGGCTCGGCCTACAGGACGGCGATACGCTGCTGTTCGAGCGGGTGGGGGAAAGAATCGTCGCCCGTAAAGCGTCGCGCTCCGAACCGGACCCCTACCACGATTTGGCCGAACGCATCGCCCGGCGCCTGCAGGACCTGGGTGCAACGCCCGCAAGCGTACGTACGGAGATGGGCCGGTCCTAGACCAGTCAGTTCCCGCCTATAGATCCCATCCTGCGCGCGCGAGCATCCACATGTTGATCACAACTACGACCATGGCCGTGATGTAAAAGGCCGGTGGGGTGATCACGTCCTGAGCAGGGAAGAATGCGCCTCCGATCAGCGTGGGGAGGCGCAAGCCGTGGACTCCCCAGATGATGCGTGCGAACCAGACGTTCCGCCAACGGTAGAGGCCTACGAAGATGAGGGCGGCAACCGCCGCCCCGGCCACAAGCCATATCCAGGGGGCCCCCAGGCGCGACGGTAAGAGGCCGGCTCGTAGCATCGCGAATGCCGTAGCCTCGTAGAGGATGGCGACATGTAGATAGACGAACGCTGCTTGGCGGAACTTCGCTTCGCGCGCCGCCGGCCAATCGCTCATGGTCTGTGACCTTCGGTTGATCGGTGAAAAGGGCGTAACGGACCCAACATGCGGAGGTGCGTAGCGAGTGACAACCGGCTGGCGTCACCGGGCGCTCCGCTCCTACGTTGCCGGCTTCCACGATCGACTCTCTCGCACAGTGAGGGTACCCGGCTCATGGACGACGATGCACCGGAAGGCGAGCTCAAGAGGGCCATCGGCCTCAGGCACGCCACCGCCATGGTGGTGGGGACGATCATCGGAGCGTCGATCTTCGTGCAGCCGTCCGAGATTACTGGCCAGGTCCCGACTGTGTTCGGCATTTTCGCTGTTTGGGCGGTCGCCGGCCTTCTCACGATGTTCGGAGCCCTCGTCTGTGCGGAGCTGGCTTCGACGTTTCCCGAGTCGGGCGGCGTCTACGTGTACCTGCGTGAGGCGTATTCTCCAGCGATAGGTTTCTTGTGGGGCTGGGCGATGTTCTGGACGATGCACTCGGGGATCATCGCGGCCGTCGCCACGGTGTTTGCGCGCTACGTGGGGTTTTTGGTGCCGCTTGGAAATGTCGGGACCCGGTCGGTAGCGATCGCGGCGGTCCTCGTCCTCTCGTGGGTCAACTATCGGGGCGTCCGACAGGGAAGCGTTCTTCAGGCGACCTTCACCTGGACGAAGGTGCTCGCCATCCTGGCCATCATTGCGGTGGGCTTTTCCCTCGGCGGTGACGCCCATGAGGTGGCGATCACGGCGGACGCGGCGGCGGACGCAGCGGCTCGGGCAGGCGCGTCGGTGGAGGAGGGGCTCACGTTTTCCAGCTTCGCGCTCGCTCTCGTGGCGGGCCTGTTCGCGTTCGGTGGATGGCACATGGTCACGTACAATGCAGGAGAGACCCTCGATCCACGAAAGACCATCCCACGGGCCCTGATCATCGGTACGCTGCTCGTCACCGCGTGTTATATCGCGCTCAACGCGGTCTATCTGTATCTCCTGCCCTTCGATGCCGTGGCGACCTCCACACGTGTGGCGGCCGCCGCCGCCGACGCCGTGTTCGGGAGGGGAGGAGGCGCGGTCATGTCGGTCGTCGTGCTTTTTTCGGCGTTCGGGGCACTGTCGGGGATCGTGCTCGCGGGTCCGCGCGTCTACTACGCTATGGCCAAGGACGGACTTCTCTTCAAGTGGATTGGTACGGTGCACCCTCGGTACCGCACGCCTCACAGGGCCATCCTACTTCAGGCGATCTGGTCGTCCGTGCTTGTGGCTACAGGTACGTACCGGGCGTTGTTCACTCGGGTGATCTACACCGAGTGGATCTTCTTCGGACTCATGGCGCTGGGCGTGCTTATCGTCCGCCGCCGCACCGACGTTCAGCGGCAGTACTCCTGCTGGGGGTATCCTTGGGTACCGATCGTGTTCGCTCTTTCGGGGTTCGCCATCGTGGCGAACCAGATCGTCGTCCAGCCGATGGACAGTCTGCTGGGCATGGGTATGGTGCTGATCGGCCTGCCGATCTACTACCTCTGGGCTCGGAGGACCTACACGGGACTAGGTTAGCCTCCTGGCTTGATTCGGTAACCCCCGTCTTCGGTCCGCTCGCGGAATTCCCGGTGGCATGAGCGGCACGTCGCCCTCAAGTCGCTGAACGCCTGATCTGCCTGGCCGCCGTCCCCTGTGCCACTCGCCCTCGAAAGCGCGGCGGTCGCCGCGAGCGCTTGTTCGGTGAAGTCGATCGCGCCCTGCACCTCCCGGGCCACCCAAAACGTCCGCACCTGCTCCAACAGAGCCTTCATGGCGTCCGTATCGGTTCCGAGGTCTCCCCAGTACTTGGCGTCGATATGGAGCTCCGCATCCCCAGACACGTAGTCCATCTCCTCCATGGCGGCTGCGAAGTCCGCCTCGGTCAAGATCGCCTCTTGGGATTCGACCGACGAGCGAACCGCGCCCAATGTGAACGCGACCGATACGACGAAGAAAAAGATGATGGTCCCGCTTGCACGCATGTAGATCCTCTCTCGGGGTCGAGCGTCTCGCGGTCGAGTGGAGCAAAGGCGCGTAACTATGGGCAGTCCTTCAGGTGGGGGCAATGCATATCGTTCGCGGACGCTGGGATCTTCGCTTCCAGCATCCCGGAGGACGGCTCGTTGTCCCGGACGTAGTCGGCTAGTTCGCCCCGTGAGGTGAGATTGAGTTTTTGGAAGACGTTCGACAGGTGTGTGCTGACCGTGCGGGGCGAGATGCCCAGTTTCTTGGCGATGGCCTTGTTCGACTTTCGCCCGACCACTAGCCGGGCGATCTCGAGCTCGCGAGGAGAGAGCCCCTCGACTCCCTCCCCCACCACGCGGCTCGGCGGCCGGACCCCCAGCTCTCGGAACATGCCGCGGGTCTTGCTGAGTTCCCCCTCCGCACCCATGAGCGCGAAGACTTCGTGAACGGTACGGAGCTCCTTGAGCGCCCCCTCGCGGTCGCCAAGATCCGCCAGACGGCCGGCCAGTTGCCGACGGACGCGCGCGGCATCGAAAACCATCGGGACGGCTTCCAGTGCTTCTGCCGCCTTCCGCGACAACACGGCCGCTCGCTCGACGTCCCCGGCGTGCCAGACTTTGACCGCCTCGAACGAATCCGCCCAGGCCATCCCGATGCCGCTATCCATCGCCTTCCCATATCGACGCATGCGCTCCTCGATGTGAACCGCTCCTGGGGCGTCTTGCAGCTGGAGGTAGGCCTCCGCGATGATGGGCAGGAGGCGATGAACCGCCCAGATGATGTAGCCCGTGTTCTCGGCGATCTTCAGGCCGGCTTCCCCGATCCGAATCGCCTCCGCGGGTGAGTACTGCGAAAGAGGCGTCGTCCATGTCCTTGAGCGCCGGCAGGAAAGCGTCAGACCAGAGTCCATACGGCACTCCTTTGTCGGTCCTGTATGCCTGGCCGCGGACCGCGAAGAAGCCGAGCTTGTTTGCGCCCTCTTCCACCGCCTGGAGTAGGCGCGATTTGCCTATGCCCGTCTCACCCCTCAGGAAGATTGCTTGCCTAGAGCCCTCGCGGGCCGCCGAGAGCGACGCGAGCTCCTCGTCACGTGTCCGGTGAGCGGAAGCGGGGGCAATGCGCTCATAACGCAGGGAAGCCCTCGGGCGGCACGCGATGCTGCGTTCCCTGCTCGTAGGCGTAGGCGAGCCGGAACAGGAGCAACTCGTCGTAGGGGCGAGCCAAGATTTGAAGGCCAGCGGGTAGACTTCCGTACGTGAAGCCCATGGGGACGGTGATCGCCGGCATTCCCGTGGCAGGGGCAACAACCTGGCTGTTGTCGCCGCGGTACTCCTCGTCTCCACGGTCGAGGTGCGCGGGGGGGTTACGCCACGTCGGGTAGATGACAGCATCGACCTGGGCAGCGTCCATGGCGGCCACGAGAGCCGAGAGATAGGCCTGTCTTCCCTCGTTCTCGAGGTAGTCCGGACATGGCGGATCGGCATCCGCCGGGTGCACGTCCTCGGGCATGCCCTCGTAACGACGCAGCGAGCTCTCCGCGTAATCCGAGTACTGCCCTGTTTCCAGTACTTCGAGCACATCATGAATGGGGGCATTTTCTCCCAGTGATTCCAGATAGACATGCATGTCGTAGCGAAAACGTCTGCACCCCATGTTGGGACGGCTGCGCTGCTCCTGAAGATCGAATTCGAAAGGGTCGACGATTTCCGCGCCGAGTCGTGCCAAATCGGCCAGGGCCTGTTCGAAGACTCTCACGACGGCGCTGTCGGCGTCCTCGGTGTTCACGAGTTCCCGCATCATGGCGATTCGCGCCCCGCGGAGCCCGTCTAGGTCGAGTGCAACGGTGTAGTCGGGCTCTTTGCGTCCTCTTCCCGCCTCGGTATATGGATCGGCCGGATCGTATCCGGCCACCACGTTGAATATCCTCGCGGCGTCCTCGACGGTGCGGGCCATCGGTCCAGCGATGTCACGGTCGAAGGAGAGCGGAATAACCCCGTCTCGGCTGGTCAATCCGATGGTGGAGCGGATGCCTACGAGCGCCAGGTGCGAAGAGGGTCCACGGATGGAGTTGCCGGTGTCGCTCCCCAGCCCGGCAACACCGAAGCTCGCGGCCACCCCCGACGCCGTGCCTCCGCTCGAGCCGGCCGGCACACGGTCCAGAGCATAGGCATTGGCCGTCGTATCGTAGGACGAGCTCACCGTTTGCCTCGGGCTGAACGCCCACTCCGCCATATTGGTCTTCGCGATGACGATCGCGTCCTCCTCCCGAATACGCCGTACCATGAAGGCGTCGTTGGGCGGAAGGCTCCCCATGAGCGCGATCGAGCCTCCCGTGGTGGGCAGATCATGAGTGTCGAAGTTGTCCTTCACGAGAAGGGGAGCGCAGAAGAGTGATCCCAGCTCCTCGCCTGCCTGGATGGCGTCGTCGATTTCGTCCGCCCGAGCTAGCGCGTTCGGGTTCACTACGGTGATCGCGTTCACGGTGGCCTCGTCGTACGTCTCGATGCGATCGAGGTAGGCTTGTACCACCAGTCGGCAAGTGGTCCGCCCCGAGCGGATCTGGTCTTGAATCTGCGCGATCGTCGCTTCTACCACGTCGATCGGCCGCGGCGAGCCGTCGCACGCGAGGGCGACGGTGAGGGCGACGGCGACAAGGCGGGCTCGGGGGGATTCCATGGTCAGCTTCCTGAGTGCGGGGTCCTCGGTAGGACTAAGTGCCGTAGCGGTAGCCCCCGTCGGGTCGAGCCCGACGAGGGCGTCCGCCGCTTCTAGCGTTGGTCCAACCAAATGTCCTCGAGAACGGTCACGGCGGTGGTGTACTCGTTCTGGTTTACGGTGAGGGTCACCCGGTACGCTCCCGGTTGGGCCAGCGGCCCCTGATTGCCACCGCCGAAGCCGCCGCCGCCACCACCGCCCTCTCCAGGAGGTGGTCGGTTGCCGCGCGAGTCCCACTCGACCCGGTTGAGTCCTGCTTCCCCGGTGCCCTCCAGATCCCGGAACACTTCACCCGTTCGCAGGTCGGTGATCGTCAGGTTTACGTCACCCCGGGTGTCATCGTCCAGGTAATACTGGATGACCGTACCTCGCGGACCGTTGTCACCCTGCCACGTCTTGTTCCCGGTCACGGACCTCGCCAGGGTGCGATCTTCCTTCCACAGCACCGCATCGCGCGGCTCGAAAAGATGAACGTCGGAGGCGAGGACCTCGGGAGTCAGCGCCTGGAGAGCACTGATGTCGTCCATGATGAGGACGCTGCGTCCATGCGTTGCGAGCACGAGGTCGTTGTCTCGTGGGTGCACGAGCACGTCGTCGACCCGCGTGGTGGGCAGGTTGTTCATGAACGCCTGCCAGCTCCCGCCCTCGTCGAACGAGACGTAGAACCCGAACTCGGTACCGGCATACAACAGGTTCCGGTTCCGTAGATCCTGCCTCACCGTGTGGACGTTACCGTGCGCCGGCAGATTCGCCGAGATCGACTGCCAGCTCCGTCCGTAGTCGCGCGTCACGAAGACGTAGGGCCGAAGATCGTCACTCCTATGGCCGTCCAAGGAGATGTAGGCCGTCGCGGGATCGAAGTGGGAGGCCTCCACACGTGACACGTAGTAAGTCATCGTCCCACCCGGTACGTTTTGTCCGACCTCGGTCCAGGTCGCGCCGCCGTCTCGACTGACCTGAACGTTGCCGTCGTCCGCACCCACCCATAGGAGCCCCGGCATGATGGTGGACTCCGCGATGGTGACGAGCGTGCTGTAGTTCCTCACACCGTCGTTGCGGGACAGGATGCACTCTTCACCGCGATCGAGGAGTCCACAGCGCGGCAGGGCGATGTACTGCCCCATGATCTGTACCTCGTCCGTGTCGATGTTCTTCGTCAGGTCGGGGCTCATGGTCCAGCTGTTGCCCTGATCCAAGGACCTGTACAGGCGATTGCCCCCCGCGAAGACGACACGCGGATTGTGCGGAGAGAGGATAAAGGGCGTGTTCCAGTTCCAGCGGAGTTCGGTGTCCACGGCAGGGGCCGGGATGATATTGCTCGTCTCGTCGTCCTCTGTGGGCGGCCGAGGTTGGATGTTCACCTGCTCGCCCGTCCTCAGGTCGACACGCCGGACCCTTCCGTTCTGGGACTCGCTATAGACCACCGCATGGTCCGTTGGGTCCACGGCGGAATAAAAGCCGTCCCCCCCGCCGACTCGGTACCAGTCCTCGGAAAGGATCTGACCCGTGCGAACGGAGCTGGGTCCGCACCAGGTCCCGTTGTCCTGGAGGCCGGTACACACGTAGTACGGCCTCCTCATGTCCACCGAAGCGTGATAGGGCTGACCCACCGCCCAGGTACGTAGAGACTCCCACTCCTCCCCCTGATCGTAGCTGATGTCTACCGAGCCGTCGTTACCGATCATCAGGTGATCGCCGTCGTTCGGATTGATCCATACTGCGTGCTGGTCCACGTGCCCATAACCCTCGAGCAGCTCGAACTCCCGAGCCCCGTCCGTCGACTTGTAGACCCGCTGGTCCACGACGTACACGATCTCGGCATTCGTCGGGTCGACCCGGATCTGGCTGAAATACATCGGTCGGCCATTCTCATTACTGCGGAACGACCAGCTCTCACCCTTGTCGGTGGATCTCCAGATGCCGTTGTACTGCGGGTCTGGGGGAAGTTCTTCATCGTTGTCGTCCAGGCGCTCCCACTCCTCCCTTTGGCTGGCTGAAAGGGGCGCCTCACGGTCCGCCGCCACCTCGATCTGGGCGTAGATCATGTTTGGATCGGCTGCCGTCATACCGAGCGCGATCCGCCCCATGGTCCCTCTGGGCAATCCGTTGCCCGTGACGCGCGACCAGGTCTCGCCCGCGTCGTCGGACCGCCAGATACCACTTCCCGGCCCGCCCCCGACGAAGCAACACGCCGTGCGTCGACGCTGGTACGTCGCGGCGAAGAGCGTGTTGGGGTTCGACGGGTCGATGACGAGGTCCGTGGCGCCGGTATTCTCATCCACGTAGAGCACCCGGTCCCACGAGTCTCCACCATCGGTAGTCTTATAGACGCCGCGTTCCGGATTCGGTCCGAACAGGCGTCCGTTGGCTGCGAGCCACAACACGTCGGGGTCCGTCGGATGAGCGATCATGCGGGCGATCGACTGGGTCTCCGTGAGACCCATGAGGGTGAATGTCTCTCCCCCGTCCGTCGACTTATACACGCCCGCTCCGAACGACGAGCTCTGTCGATTATTCGATTCACCGGTTCCGATCCACACGATGTCCGTATTCGCGGGTGAGATGGCCATGGCCCCGGCAGACGCGATGTCATAGGTGTCGAAAACGGGCCGAAACGTCACTCCGTTGTTCGTGGTCTTCCACACACCACCGGTGGCGAAGCCCACGAAGAAGACCCGCGGGTCTTCGGGTGACACGGCGATGTCGTCAACCCGGCCTCCCTGTCCGATGGGCCCGATGGAACGCCAGCGGAACGGTCGCAGGAGAGGGTTGTCGGACTGGTTTATCACCACCCTGTCACCGTTCTGTTGAGCCGCGCCGGGCGCGGGCAGCAAACACAGAAAAGTGAAGAGAGAAACGAACGCGATCACGGTTCGGCGGAGGTCATGGGCTCCAGACATCGTATCAATCCTCCTCGGAGGTGGCGCGGGATTATTCCCGCGAGTGCGGAACATTATGCGGCCACGAGCTCGGGTTCTTTACTCGAAGACGAGCTCGGGATCTTTCAGGTACACATCCAACCACGCCGACCATCGGCCCCACAGATCGAGGAGTGTCTCCTTGGTCGCCGGGCCATGGTCCTCGAACGGGTAGAGGTACATGGCCGCGTCCTTGCCGAGTCCATTCAAGGCATGGAACAGCTTGGGCGAATGGATGGGATCGGTCCCGACGTTTTGATCGTGGAGCCCGTGGTACATGAGGAGCGCGCCGGTGAGGTTGTTCGCCTGCAAGAACGGCGACATGCTCAAGTAGACGTCCTTCGCGTCCCAGAGAAGGCGGCGCTCGCTCTGGAAGGTCAGGGGCGTGAGCGTCCGGTTGTAATTCCCGTCGCCGGCGATGCCCGCCTTGAAGAAGGGCGTGTGCACCATCGCGTTCGCGGTGGAAAACGCTCCATACGAGTGTCCGCCGATCCCGAGGCGTTGGCGATCGATGAGTTCACGGCGATCGAGCTCGTCGATGACCGCCGCCAGGTTGTTTCGGAGGTCGTGTTCGTAGTTGTTGTTCATCTGGCCCGCTTTGCCGATGATGGGGGCGTCGGGCTCCACTACCGCGTATCCCAGCCGGACCAAGTACTCCATCGACCGAGTGCCGAAGTTCGGAAAGGCGTTCTTGTCGTACGTACGCGCCCCTTCGTCGTAGCTCTCCTGATCCTCGTACTCCCTCGGATAGAACCAGAACATGGCCGGCAACCGGGTCCCCGCCCGATAGCCGGGCGGCAGCGTGACGTTCACCCTGAACTTGAAACCGTCCGGGCGCTCGACAGTGAATCGCCGCCTGGGGGCCGTCGTCAAGTCGGGTGTGTAGTCGATGTTCTGGGTGAGTTGGCGCACGTTGCCGCCCTCCCACAAGTAGGACTGCGCCACGCTCTCCGTCGACTCCCGCGAGACCACGAATCGGCGCGCATCGACGTCCAAGATCGAGACGACGCTCTCGGACAGGCCGTCGTTTTCGGCCTCGAATATCCGTTCCTCTTCGCCGGTCCGGATCGACACTCGGTCCATGAAGCTCATCGGGGCGACCGCCAGCGGGTCTTCATCGTACTGAGTGCCATAGAAGAACACGTGCTCGCCATCCGACGAGACCTGAACGGTTCCACCGCCTCCGGCGTTCTGGCCGGGACGGAAACGCCGACGGTTCGCGGTCGGAACGGCCCCACCCGTCATGACGAGGATACCGGGGTTCGCGTAGAAGTCGTCCGCGTAGTAGTCAGCCAGCGTGTAGATCGTCTCGGGGTCATCGAGGAAGACCGCATACTCGCGCACCATGCCGTCGTCGCGCTCGTTGATGAACAACGTGGACAGGTCGGGGGAGTAGCGGTGACTGCTCATGGGCGAGTCACTCTCATAGACCACGCTGAGATTGGCGTCGTCGAAGGGTGGACTCCACAGCATCACCCGGTCCTTGCGGGCGTCAGCGTCCCTCCGGCCACGGCGCCCGGCGGTCGCTGAGGCCCCCCCGGCCTCTGCCCCTTCGGGGGCTGGCTCCAGCTCCATGAACGTCAGACCCCGACCATCGGAGCGCCAAGCGATCTCGCGGGGGCCTTCCTCGGTTTCCTGGCCGAACTGCCTCGACCCTCGGGGGGGTTGGTTCGGATCCTGAATGCCCACGTTCATGGGCGTCTCATCCCACTGGGAGAGCGCTGCTCCTTCCAGGTCCCAAACCTCCTCAACAGTGGCGAAGTTGTTCACCGGCACGATGTAGCTGAAGGGCGGCTGAACCCGTGTGACCCGCGCGTACTGGCCGTCCGGAGAAAAATCGAAGCTCCGGATCATGGTGGGTCGCCCGATCTCCCGCATGCTTCGACTCTCGACGTCGATCACCGCCAGCTGGCCGGTGGCGTGCCACTCGAGAAGGGCTTCGTCATGCGGTGTGGCCATCAGGCTGGCGTAGGTTCGGAGAAGATTCTCGCCCTCCGCGGTCACCTTGACCTGTGGGCCTGTCGGCACCGTGCTTTCGATGGGTCGCTGGGTGCGGTCGTCGGGCAGGAGGACGGTCGCGATCCCCTCGCCGTTCGACGTCCATTCGAAGGTGGTCACCAAGGTGGCCAGGACAGGGCGGCGAGTGATCTGGCGCGAGCGCCCCGTCGCGGGATCCGCCACATAAATGTGGGTAGCGTCACCCGTGTGGGCGTAGAAGGCCAGGCGGGAGCCGTCAGGGGACCAGGTCGCGTTCGAGACACGCGCTTCATCCGGAACTTCGACGCGTACTCTCGATCCGTCGGAGGCGGAGATCGTCTCAAGGCCGGCGTTGTTTCTGATGGTCAGGGTGCGGCTTCGGTTGGCCCGAAAATCGATGAACTGGCCGCCCAACTCGTCGAACGGCTTCGAAAAAACGTCCATCGTGATCGGACCGTCGCCGATCTCGTGCGCGTACCACGCCTTGTCGGGGCTCACCGCCGACAGTGTGACGTTGAGGTAACGGGGCGCCAAGACAGCCTCGGCGACGAGGTCGGGCGGCGATATGAACGTCTTTTGCTGCAGTATCTGCTGGGCATCCCATGTCTCGTCCTGACGCTGTCCTTCGGCTTCCGCCGCCGAGGACAGCGTGAGGGAGCATGCCAGAACGGTGGGAAGTACTCCGGCGTACCAGCGTGCGGGTGCGAACGGACGGATGCCTTCGTTCATTTTCTGCCTCCAATACGGCGATGGCTCTTCAGCGGGGCTCACCTCGTCCGCGGTTCGCGGACGAGCCGCCAAGCAACATTTGGCGCGACGGGTGGGTCCACAAGGGGCTCGCCGAGCTAGGTCCCCACTGGATCGGCGGATGGGAACTCGAACTCGGTCACAGGAGTTGGATCTCGGCAACAGATGGTGCTCCTCGAGCCGCGAGGGCACATGACCTTATCCAGCCCGACTTCGACCGCTGAAGGCAAGAGTCTCGGAGTCGCGTTTATTGCGTCCGTGATGCTGCTATCGGGCTGTGGCGAAGATCCTTCCGCTCCGGGTGACACGGATCCGCTCTTCTGTAGTATCGACGAGAGTTTGATCGCGTCCGGAGGCGTATCGCGTGACGGTATCCCGTCCCTGCAAGATCCGGCGTTGGTCGGTCCGTTCGACGCAGGTGTCGAGTACCTGCTTCCGGAGGCTTTCGTGTCGTTCTGGTTCTCTTGGGCAGCGTTCCATCCAGCCACCACACTCTGGCTTCCCTGATCGGAAGCCGTCCGGTCCGGCACCGGTCTCCCATACCGCCCGTGGCATGAGAGTCGACCCGTCCGGACTGGACCGCTAGGGCTCGAGCTGGGAACAGTTGGACCGGGTGGAGACTATTCTTCTGGAAGTTTCCAAAAGATGGTCGAGACCCTGGAGAAGCTACGATCTTTCCCCGATACGAAATCCTGCCTTTGCTGGCGATGGCCGCCGCTCCATTCCTTTGGCTGGCCGAGCGGCCCGCGCCTGACGTGGCCGAGAATCTCACGGGTATCGTCGCGGGCCACATCACCTTCGCCAGCGTTCCCGTCGACGAGTTTTTCGCACCTACGGATGCCGTAATCTACCTCACAGGAGAGGGCCTCGAGGCGGCTTCGGAGGGGGCCGTCCCCTCGTCGGCTTCGATCTTGATGGATCAGATCGACTATACGTTCGTCCCCAGGGTGCTCCCCACGGTTGCCGGCACCGAGTTGACGTTCCACAACAGTGACTCGGAGCTGCACAACATCCATACGTATGCCAAGGGTCGCCGCGCGAACCGGATGTTCAATCGTGGGCAGCCTCCCGCCTCGACGTTCACCGCCACCTTCGCCCGCCCAGACAGCATCTTGGTCCAGTGCGACATCCATTCTCAGATGATCGCACATATTCTCGTCCTCGAGAATTACTACTTCGTGATGCCCGAGAAGGACGGGTCCTACTCGATCGATGGTGTTCCTCCGGGCCGGTATCAGCTGAATGCGTGGCACGAGATGTTCGATCGTGTGAGCGTACCGGTCGAAGTCGTGTCAGGAGAGACGGTGCCA
Organism: Gemmatimonadales bacterium UBA6960; assembly: GCA_963577685.1. GTDB lineage: Bacteria > Gemmatimonadota > Gemmatimonadetes > Longimicrobiales > Gaopeijiaceae > UBA822. The sequence goes on from CAUZAE010000031.1 coordinate 14,760, forward strand.
CTCGACGTGACTTTCGGGAGCTCTGGAGGGTAGCCAGAGCGCTCCTTTGGTGGTTACTTGGCCTATGGCACTTTCTGACAAGGCCCACCGACTTCATCTCTTCACGATTCTCACGCTCGCTGCTTGCGGAGGGGGTACGGGAGATACTGCGGGTTCTTCGGACGTTAACGCGTCCGGGTACACCGTGGTGGAGGTCCAGAACGGCGGCTCGATCACCGGAAGCGTTCGCTTCTCGGGCACGGTTCCGGCCCCGCGTGCGGTAAATGTGACGGACGACTTCAACGCCTGTGGTGCCACCGTCGAAGTGTCCGACCTCGAGGTCGGTTCCGGCAGTGGGCTCGCGAATGCGGTCGTGTCGCTGGTGGACGTTACGAGCGGTGCCGCCGTGTCGTCGTCCGCCTCGCCCACGACGCTCGATCAGCGCGGGTGCCGATTCCAGCCCCACGTCATCATCGCGGGGGTCGGGCAGACCGTCGGAATCCTCAACAGCGATCCGGTCACCCACAACGTGCACACTGTGGCGTTCGACAACCGCACCTTCAATCGTAGCCAACCCCCGTCACTCGAAAGGATAGAGGCGAGTTTCGAAGTGACCGAGAAGGTGATGGCCAAGTGTGACATTCACGGCTGGATGAGTGCATGGATCGTCGTTGTAGACCATCCATACCACGACATCACTTCGGAGGACGGAACGTTCACGATCGACGATGTGCCGCCCGGCACCTATACGCTGGAGATCTGGCATGAGGCGCTGGGCTCCACCAGGGAAACCGTTACGGTGACTGGGGGTGAGACCACCGATGTGAGGGTCGAGTTGGCGCAGAGTTCGCAGTGACGATAACCATTCCGGGGCTCTTCCTCGCCGACCTTATTGGGGCTGTGCAGGCTGCGGGAGGTGGTGGGGAGGCGGTGCGGACCTTCTTCGGGCTCAGCCCGCGCGCCACCATATGGGTCGTGGCCCAGCTGCACCTCCTGTTCGCGGCATTCGTTCTCGGCGTACCGATCTTCGCCGTCATCGTGGAATTCATCGGGTGGCGCACGGATGATCAGCGGTATGATCGCCTGGCCCGGGAGTTTATCAAGCTTCTGACTGTCGCCTTCGCCACGACCGCCGCCCTCGGTGGACTCCTGGCTTTCACGCTGTTCGGACTCTACCCGGCGTTCTCGACCTACTTCGTCAGCATCTTCTCACCGTCGATGTATGTCTACGCTGTGTTTTTCTTTGTGGAGACGGGGATCCTCTACAGTTACTACTATTCGTGGGATCGCTTGAAGCGTCACAAGGGCGTTCACATCACCCTCGGCGTCTTGCTCAACCTGGCGGGCACCATCCTCGTCTTCATCAGCAACGCCTGGGCTTCGTATATGATGAGTCCCGTCGGCGTGGACGAGACCGGCACGTTCGTGGGCACCACGATGGAGGCGGTCATGAACCCCCTTTGGATGCCGTTGAATATCCATCGTCTCTTGGGGAATGTGGCCTTCGGCGGGTTCGTGGTCGGCGCGTATGCCGCCGTGAAGTTCCTGGCGGCCCGGACGGAGGAGCGGCGGGCCCACTACGACTGGATGGGATATGTCGGCAACTTTATCGGTCTGGCGGCACTGATACCGTTGCCCTTCGCCGGGTACTACCTGGGTCGAGAGATCTACAGCGCCAGCCCGGTCATGGGAAACAACATGATGGGTGGGGAGTTCTCCTGGACCTTCATCCTGCAGGCCGCGCTCGTGGGCCTGCTGTTCATCGTCGGCAACTACTATCTCTGGTCGGGGATGAACCGCATTCCCGGAGCCGAGCGGTATCAGAGGTTCGTCAAATACTTCAACGTCATTCTGATTGTTTGCGTCGCCATCTGGCTCACCCCCAGGAACCTGCCCATGAGCGCCGAGGAGCAGCTCGCTCTGGGGGGCCAGGTCCACCCGGTGCTGGGTTATTTCGGTCTGATGGCCGCCAAGAACGCCGTCATCAACTTCATCATCCTGACGACTTTCGCGAGCTTCCTGCTCTACCGGAGGGCAAACAAGACCGACTTGGTGCCGGTGTCGGAGCAGGGCGGTGGGGCGACGACACTCATGTTGCTGGCCGGCGCGTTGTGTCTGCTCATCCTTGGGTGGTACGCGGGAGTGATGTTCACCCTGCCCCCCGACTCGCTGGGTCTGGGACCCGAGAAGGCGATATACGTCCGGATTCCTGCGTTGCTCCTCGTTGTCACGATGGTGGCGGTGGTTGTCTGCGTGGTCTTGTGTCTGCGCGACAAGGGCCGCCTCGCCCAAGTGGTCTACATGGCCATGGTGGCCCTGATGTCTGTGGGGGTGCTCGGCGTTTACGGGTTCGTCGTCATGGTTCAGGCCAACCCGCTGCTGCGGCAGGTCGCGGCCACGCAATGGCTGATACTCATGTCGGCCTTGATCCTGGTCACGGCTATCGACGTGCTCCTGTTCCGGGGGGCTCGAAGCCTCGGGCCTATCCGCTGGGGTGAGGTGACTGCACGGTCGCAGTACGCGCTCATTGCGCTGTGCGTTACCATCGTATTGACCATGGGGCTCATGGGGTTCGTGCGCTCTGGACTCAGGGAAAACTGGCATATCTACGGTGTCGTGCGGGACACGTCCGAGTGGGGGTTCACTCCTACGACGGCGGTGATGACGCAGATGGTAGGAGGGATTACTCTCCTGTTCCTGACGGTCGTGTCTTTCTTGTTTTGGCTTTCGGGCTTGGACGAAAAGGAGCACGTGCCCGAACCCGCAGGATCGGATTAGCGCGACATGGCGGCTCTCAAGGTCTCGTTCTTCACGGTGTTCCTCATCGGCCTCTTCATCTGGTTGGGGGCGGGAATTACGCGGGTCTCCGGCGAGGGTGCTTCTGTGAGGTTGGGCGTGGGGCTCAGCGTGGAGAACGGCGAGCAGATCTTCTGGGGTCCGGGCAAATGCAGCACGTGCCATTCCATCGGGCCTCGGGGGAGCACGGTGAGGGGCCCCAACCTCGGCGAGTCCCGGCAGGGGCCCGAGCTGGCGATCCGCGCCGCCGAGCGGGCCGCCCAGCGTGCGCTTGCTCTGGGCCACGACGTCACCGGGACGGAATATTTGATCGAGTCGATCGCCGAACCGAGCGCCTACGTCGTCGACGGGTTCAAGGACGAGATGCCCAGGGTCTACGATCCACCCATCAGCCTCGGGCCGGACCAGATCGCTTCGGTCATCATGTACCTGCAGACGATCGGCGGTGCTCCGGATCCGTCGGCGATCGTCCTGCCTCCGGTGATCCGCGAGGCCACGTCGGGAAGGGGGGGTGCCGATGCCTGGGCGCCGTATCTCGCCGGCGACTCCATCCTGGGCCGTGCGTTGTTTTTCGATCTGGACGGGCCCGCTCCCTGCTCCAAGTGCCACTCCGTCAACAACGAAGGCGGGGACGTAGGGCCGGACCTCACCGCGGTAGCCGGGGTCCGGACCGCGCAGTTCATCGTCGAGGCGATTCTTGAGCCGAGCGCTGAAATTGCGGGTGGGTACGAGTCCGTCTTGATACAGACGACGGACGGGAGGATCCTCGACGGCGTCATCCGGCGAGAGACGCAGGACTCTGTTTGGCTCGCCGATGGGGAGGGCATCGAATCGGCTCTGGCGACCACGGCCATCGCCCGCCGACGTGTGCAGGAAACCTCCTTGATGCCGGAGGATTTCGCACGGCTTCTCACCGTGGCGGAACTGCACGATCTCTTGGCATACCTGGAGACGCTCCGATGAGCAACGGGCCCGCGTCCCCTAGGCGGCAGGCTCTGCCGATAGCCCTCCTGACCCTGGCCGTGATCTACGGCGGGCTTCGTTGGGGCATACCTTGGCTGTCGGTCGTGGTGGGGGTCAGCCAAACGCCGGCGCCCGTGCCGGGATTTGCGCTCGCGGTGTACATGACGTGTGCGGTGCTGGGCGTTCTGGTGTACGCCAGCTCTGAGAATGAGCGCTGGGGTCTGTTCCTGGCGCCCTTGGTCAGGCTGTTCGTAATCCCGAGTTCGGGTCCGGGGCGCTCACAGATCTTTCTTCTCGGCCTGCTTCCGATTCTCGCTGGATGGATCGCCTGGGCGCGGATCATGCCCCAGACCGGAACCCCCACGGTGCTACGCGTGCAGCACCCCGCACCGCCTGCAAGGTATGCGGTCATGGAGAATCCCTACTCCGATGTGTCGGCGGAGGAGCGCGCCGACCTGGAGGCGGAGGGCCTGGTCCTCTACCAGAAGAATTGCCGCCCGTGCCACGGTGTGCTAGGCGACGGTAACGGTCCTCTCGCGCGCGGCCAGCGGCTTCAACCGATCGACTTCACCGACCCGGGTACCATCGGCACGGTGGTGGAATCCCACCCCTTCTGGCGGATTCGAGAGGGCGGTCCTGGACTGCCCGCGATCGCCACACCGTGGAACTCGGCCATGCCTCCGTGGGGCGACGAGCTCAGCGATGAAGATATCTGGAGGATCATCATGGCAGAGTACCGTTTGTCGGGGACGGAGCCCCGCCGGCCGGAAGGCTTGGATCGATGAAGAGCCGTTCGCTCGGACTTCTGCTCGCTGGGGTATTGGTCGGCGTCTCCCCATGCGGTGCCGCGGCGCAGTGGCTCGAAATGCGGGTTCCGGAGCGGCCGGATCCGGCCACGGTGGACGCTGAGGCGGGGCAGAGGATCTACGAGGAGCGTTGTTGGTTCTGTCACGGTGAGGAGGGTGATGGGGAGGGTCCGGTGGCGGCCTATCTCTGGCCCAAGCCGCGTGACTTCACGATGGCGAGCTACAAGCTCCGCACGACGATGAGCGGAGAGCTCCCGTTGGATGAAGATCTCTACCGCACGATCGGATTGGGTATTGCCGGCACGTCGATGCCGGCGTGGCAGTCCGTGCTCACCGAGGAGCAGCGCTGGCAGGTGATCGCGTACCTCAAGAGTTTCGCGGCGGATCTGTTCGAGGACGAGTTCTTCGATCCTTACCAGGCCGTCGCGGAGCTCGGTGACAGACCGGATGGGTCGCGGGAGGAACTGGTCGCTGCCGGCAAGATCGTCTACGAAGAGAACCAGTGCTGGGAGTGTCACGGGGAGCTGGGAAGGGGGAACGGGGAACGGGTCAGTGATCTCACCGATGATTGGAATTACCCGATCTGGCCCGCGAACCTCGGGGAGCAGTGGAAGCTGAAGGGCGGGCGGACCGTCGAGGAGATCTATCTACGTTTGACGACGGGTCTCGATGGCACGCCCATGCCCTCCTTCGAGGCCACTGTCTCCGACGAGCACCGGTGGCAGCTCGCCTACTTCATCGAATCCCTCATTCCGGATGCCGACGACGTGTCGGTAGGGAGTGGTATCATCACGGGTCGCCGCGTAGAGGGGCCACTTCCGGACGATCCCGACGCCCCCGAGTGGGAGCTCGCGAGCGAAGTCCGGGTTCCGCTGACGGGTCAGGCGACCTTCGCACCCCGGTGGCAGATTCCGGCCGTGACCGATGTCGACGTGCGGGTGCTGTTCAACGGAGACGACATCGCCTTCCGGCTCGCGTGGTACGATCGCTTCGCCGACACGATGTCGGTCGATTCCGCACTCGCTGTGGAGGAGGGCTACGGCGCGGACGATACCTATCCGGTACTGTTCCCTGGGGGGGAGCGGGTTCGGGGCTGGTTTGCTGACGCCGTGGAGGTGATGCTGCCGGTTCGCCATGGGGACAGTCCGGTGCTCCCCCACTTCGTGTACGGAAGTGCAGGTCAGCCGGTCGATCTGTGGCGGTGGCAGGCTGAACGGCAGTTCGCCGATGTCGTGCCGGCGGTGCTGGAGCTACGAGCGGATGGTGCGGACGCTCCTCCCGAACCGCACGACCCGGAGAGCCAGCGTGCGAGGGGGAGTGCCCGCTGGCAGGACGGTCGCTGGTCGGTCGTGATCGGGAGGTCGCTGCAGAGCGAGGATGGGGCAGGGGAGGTTCAGCTCGAGCCGGGGCAGCTCGTGCCTGTCGCGTTCCACGTCTGGGATGGTGCGAATGGGGAGACGGGGCTCAGGATGTCGCTCTCCTCCTGGATCTTCGTCGATCTTCATGTGCCCGCTCCAATCACGAGTTATCTCTCGGTACTGCTGGTCGTGCTGGCTGCCGTGGCCGTGGAGTGGGCCCTGATCCGGTGGCTCGGCCAGGGTGTGGCGGGAGGGCGACTCGAGCGCTTCGGATTGCCCGCCGGGGAGCTTCGTTGAAACGCCCGTGACCTTGCGGTGCCCCCCTCCGGGCTGCAACGTGGTCCGGCCACGCATTCGGCCACACCGAAAGAGACCTAGGGGAGTCCCACTATGACGAAACGTCATCTGACAGTGAGCTTAGCAGTAGCGGCCGTAATGTTCGGTGCGGCCGTGGGTGCCGAGGGGCAGACGAACCCGCGTTTCGGCGTGTGGCAGATGAGATCGGACGCGCCACCGCCCTCCATCAACATCATGACGTACCAGGCGTACGGCGACGGAGGGATGAGCATTACCGTGGAGGCCACCAACCGGGAAGGGCGGGAGTCCAAGTGGGGCTACGTCACGATGTTCGACGGGGAGTTCCGTACCGTCACGGGACAGCGGGGAGCGGAGACCGCCGTGGAGATCGTGGATGAGCGGACTACCAGGATCTTGAACAAGCGTAACGGCCGGGTCGGCACGGTGATCATCAACACGCTCTCGGAGGACGGAAACACGATCTCGAATGAGTATGTGCGCCTAGACGAGAACGGAGATATCGTTCGGGTCACCCACGCGGTGTACGAACGGATCGGGTAGCTCGGTCTCCGGGGCCGGCGCGCTTCGATCGTCCGTAGCCCGGGCCGGGTGGGACCGCCTTAAGGCTCGGCTCGGTACACGATCCTTCCGTTTATGATCGTGATGAGGATCCGTCCGTCGAGGATGCCACCCGGGTCACGAGACTCGAGCCAGAGCGGGTCGACGCTCAGGATGGTCAGATCCGCCCAACGTCCGGTTTCCAACATGCCCGTCCGCTCCTCTGTAAAGTTCGCGAAAGACGCCCACGTCGAGTAGGCGCGTACGGTCTCTTCCGCCGTCATGGCTTGCTCCGCGTACCACCCGCCGGCTGGCGCCCGCTCCTTGTTCTTTCGTGCGGTAGCGGCGTGCATGCCGTAAAAGATATTCCAGTCGGACCCTGGAAGGTCGGAGTTGAAGACCAAAGAGGCTCCGGCCCGGCGCAGGCTCCTCCAGGCGTAGGCGCCCCGGATTCGGTCCGGGCCGAGACGGTCTTCAGCCCACACCATATCCTCCACAGCGTGGGCCGGCTCCATCGACGCGATGACGTCTAGATCGCGGAGTCGGGGGATATCATTGGCGTGAAGCACCTGTGCGTGCTCGATCCGGTTGCGATTCCGCCGTGCCTCGGGGACGTCGGCGTACACCGCTTCGATGAATGACAGGCTCTCGCGATTGCCGGCGTCGCCGATGGCGTGGATCGAGATCTGGAATCCGGCGGTCATCATTCGGCGCATCCACGTGGCATCGAAGCCGTATGCCGCACCCCCCAGACCGCGATGTCCGGGAGTGTCCGAATAGTCCTCCAGCAGCCGTGCACCTCTGGATCCGAGTGCGCCGTCGTAGAACGCCTTCACAGACCGCGTGCGGAGCATCGACTCGGTGTCGCTGTCGGGGCCTTGGCTCTCCCATCGAGCCAAGAGCGTCGTGTCGCGGCCGGACAGCATAGCGTATACACGGAGCGGCAGCCTGCCCTCCTCCTCCAACGCCTCGAAGGCCGCCATCACCGGGGCTGAGACTCCAGCGTCGTGGACCGCGACGAAACCGGACTCTACCATCTCTGTCAGACCCGCGAGAATCTGCTCCTTAAGCTGTTGGGGAGCGGGAGTGGGGACGGCGTCTTCGAGTAGCGGTACGGCGCGATTGAGGAGCAATCCAGTGGGTTGTCCCTGTCCGTCCTTTCGGATCTCACCGCCCACGGGGGCCTCGGTCTCAGCCGTGATTCCGGCCCGTTCGAAGGCCATACGATTTCCCCAGCCCGCGAACGTGTGGAGACTCCGCATGAAGACGGGATGGTTCGGAACCTGCTCCGACAACAACCTCATGTCGGGGTAGCGGTCGGCCCACGCCCCCTCGTCCCACCCTGCTCCCACGATCCACGTACCGGCGGGAAGTTGTCGCGCCCGTTCTGCCACCAGCGCTACGGCCTCTTCTTCGGTATCGACTCCGACCAAGTCGACCCTCGCCAAGGAAGCACCGAGCTCCGGCACGTGCGTGTGCGAGTCCACGAGCCCGGGTAGAACCGTAGCGCCGTCCAGATCGAGGACTTCCGTATTGGGGCCTCGGTACGCCTCGGCGTCCTCAACGCTCCCGGTGAACAGGATCAATCCGTCTCGAATCGCGACGGCCTCGGCGTCCGGACGCCACCCGTCCGAGGCATTGTACGGCGCGTCCAGGGTTGGGGC
>CAUZAE010000032.1:0-23093 GCA_963577685.1 Gemmatimonadales bacterium UBA6960
GATGCACCTTACGGTACTTGGCCACGATGTCCCCGTCGGGGTCCACCAGAATCGCAGTGTTGTAGCGACGGAGCGTCCCGTCTTCCTCGATCAGTTCAGCGTAGCCGAACGAAAAACCGATCCCGTAGTCCTTTGCTTGGTCGAACAGGGGCTGCGTCGCAGTCCCGGGCATCTCTCTTTCGTAGAAGCTGTCGATCTCGTCGGGGTCTGACATGTCCCACCGCGGAAAGAACGTGGTCAGCGCCAGCTCCGGGTACACGACGAGGTCACATCCCTCCTCGTGTGCCTGGTGAAGGAGCGCCAACATGCGTTCAACGACCACCTCGCGGCTGTCTGCCCGCTGGATCGGGCCGAGTTGGGCCGCTCCGACTCTGATATTTCGGGACATCCTTAATGTTCTCCTGGCTCTTCGTGATCAGTAGATCTCGGTCACGCGTTATCCGTCGTACGGCCGTCATCCGCATGCGCCGGTCCTCGGAGCTCCGCCGTCTGGGGCTCGCCGCGTCGCAGGAGGCGCCCAGCACCTGGCTCTCCAAGGGCCTCCCCTTCGTGCCAGACGAGCCGACCTCTCGACAGCACCGTCACAGGCCAGCCGTCGATTTCCATTCCCTCGTACGGCGTGTAGTCCATGTTGTCGTGGAGAGCATCGATCGACAACGTGACGCGCCGCGTGGGATCCCAGATCGCGATGTCCGCATCGGAGCCGACCGTGATCGTTCCCTTCTTCGGGTAGAGGCCAAAAATCCGCGCCGGATTCGTCGAACTCAGCTCGACGAAGCGCCGAAGGCCGATACGTCCCTTGTGAAATCCCTCCGAAAACAAGATCGGAAGCCGCGTCTCGAGGCCCGGCACGCCGTTTGGGATCCGATTGAAGGGCGCGTCGTCTCCGCGGACCTTCTTGCCCTCCCGATCGTCGAAACGGTACCCGGCGTGGTCGGAGTGAAACGCCTGAATCACGCCATCGACGATACCGCGCCACACGAACTCCTGGTTCGCGGCGCCACGGGGCGGAGGGCTGCACACGAACTTCGCCCCCTCGAACCCCGGTCGGTCCATGTCGGCATCCGACAGGACCAAGTACTGTGGACACGTCTCACCCAGTACCGGAACACCACGGGCCTGTGCACGCCGGACCTCTTCGATGGCCTCCTTGGCCGACAGGTGCAGAACCATGATCTCCGCACCCACTGCCTCGGCCAGAGCGATGATCCGGTACACTGCCTCACGCTCTGATTCCGGCGGGTGGGCCATCGCGTGGAACTTCGGAGCCGTATCGCCGTCCTTCAGAAGCCTCTCGGTACTCCACATGATGAGATCGTGGTTCTCGGCGTGCACCATCGTAATCACGCCAAGCTCTCGCGCTGCTTCGAGCACGTTCAGCACCTGGCGATCGTCGAGTCGCACGGCATCGTACGTCATGAATATCTTGACCGCTGTGTGGCCCTCGGCGACGAGCCCGGGAAGTTCGGTCTCGAGCACGGTCGACGTCGGATCGGAAACGATCAGATTAAAGCCGTAGTCGATCACAGATTTGCCGTCTGCTTTCTGCCGATACGCCTCCACCGCCTCCCGAAGCGACTCGCCTTTCTGCTGGGGGGCGAAGGGGATGATAGTCGTGGTTCCCCCACACGCTGCCGAGATGCTGCCGGAGGTGAAGTCGTCGGCCGTCTCGACCCCAAAAGATGACAGCTGCGCGATGTGACAGTGCCCGTCGATTCCACCAGGCACGACCACGCCGCCGGAGGCGTCGAGGACGATGTCGCCACCCTCGATCGCAGGGGCGAGCTCGGCCACGATCCCGTCTCTGATCCCCACGTCACACTCGATGATCTCGGTGTCCGTAACGACCTGGCCTCCACGGATCACAACGTCAAAGTGGGGCACGGGTCAACCGATCAAAGTGGCACCGACGGCCAGCGCCGTCGCGGCCTGTGTCGGCTCGACGACAGGTAAGCCCACCGCCGCCGCCAGCGCGAGGCGGGTACCGGCCAGCCCCGCGCATCCGAGGATCAGGACGTCGGCCCCATCATCGTCGCGTAACCGTTGAGCCACTTCCCTCACCCTGTCGAATGTTCGCTCCCCGTCGGCGAGTTCATTGATTCCGAGCCCAATGGCACGATCGCCGGCACAGCGCGCCTCAAAACCCAACTCGCGTATGTAACGCGCATGCCGTGGAATCGACTGCTCGAGTATCGAAATCACTCCAAAGCGGGAACCCTTGGTCATGGCCGTCAGCATCGCGGACTCGGCGATGCCGAACACGGGCCTGGTCCCGGCCTCACGCGCCTCCCGAAGACCCGGATCACTGTAACACCCGATCACAAATGCGCTGGCCTCGTCTTGGCGCGCGCGAATCAAGTCGCAGATCGGAGTGACGACCGCCGCTACATGCTCGTCCGTCTCGATCCCCGGTGGACCTTCCTCCAACGTGACACAACAGAGTGTTGGGCCATAAGGCACGCGCAGCCGCTCGACCGCAGCGTCCATTCCGTGAGTGACGGATTCCGTCGAATTTGGGTTGATGATGACAATGGGGCCCATGCGTCCTCAGGTCGCTGTCACGATTCTGCGTCTCTCCATCTTGCTCAGTAGCCGCACAAAAGGCCACAGTAACAAAAAGTAGACACCGGCAGCCAGCACGAGCGGGGTAGGATTGAAGGTGATGCCCTGAGCGATGCGGGCCATGCGGAGGAGCTCAGGAAGAGCAACCACGCTGGCCAGAGAGGTCAGCTTCACCACCTCAAGCGTGTTGCTGACCAGGTCGGGGAGCACGGAGCGGATCGCCTGAGGGAGGATCACGAAACGCATCGTGTCGATTCGGTTCAAGCCGGTCGACCTCGCCGCTTGCCACTGGCCCTGGGGGATGTTCTCGATGCCCGCCCGTAGGATTTCACCGTAGTAGCTCGACGTGTTGAGCATGAACGCGAGCGCGACAGCTAGAAAGGGCGAAAGCACGATACCCATGTAGGGAAGCCCGTAGTACACGAATACGAGGAGCACCAAGGGCGGAAACGCACGAAACAGATCCACGTAGACGATCAGGAGAACATTCAACCAACGCCGCTGAAGGGTACGCAGCGCCGCCAACACTAGGCCCAACCCGACGCCCAACGGGATGACGAGGAGGCACAGCTTCACCGTCATCCAGAACCCCCGCACGAGATAGGGAGCGCTGGTGCGCATCACTTCGGGATTCAGGAAGCTTTCGATGAGGCGGTCCACGGCGCTCACTGCCTCCAGGCGAAGCGGGACTCTACCCAGCGGCTCATCACCACAAGCGGCAGGAATATGGCCAAGTACGCGATGGCCGCGAGCGTCAGCGGAGACGCGTTGGCGGCCTGCGCCTGAGCGCTCGAGGCTTGGTTCAGGATCTCAGGAACCGCCACGACCGATGCCAGCGCCGTGCTCTTTCCGATCGCGATCGCGCGGTTCGTGAGCGGCGGAAGCGCCAGGCGCATCGCCTGCGGCAGGACGACGTACCGAAGCGACCGGAGAAACGAGAACCCGGTCGAGCGAGCGGCCTCCCACTGCCCTTTGTCCACCGAGAGTATACTCGTCCAAAAAATTTCCTCACAAAAAGCGGCCAACACGAGGCTCAGGCACAGCCAGGCTGTGACAAACCCCGAGAGCTGAACATCGACGTACGGTAGAGCAAAGAAGACCACCATCAGGATGACGAGGGCGGGGATCGCCCTGAAGGCATCGACGAAGAAGACGATGAACAGATTGACGACCTTGTACTGCAACGCCCGGAGCGTGGCGAGGGCCAGTCCGAACACCGTTCCGGACGTGATCACTAGGATCGACAGGCCTATTGTGACCCACATTCCCGAGATGATAGCCGGCAGCACCCGCGCCATCACATCCAGGTTGAAGAAGCTATCGATCATGGTTGCGCCAGGATCCGCTTCAGGAAGGCCCGTGTTCGCTCGTGCTTCGGCGAGGAAAATATTTGGTCCGGCGCGCCCGATTCGAGCACTTCACCCTGATCGAGAAAGATCACCCGGTCCGCGGCCTCGCGGGCGAACTGCATCTCGTGGCTCACGATCAGCATCGTCATGCCCGACTCCTCGAGCTCACGGATCACCTTGAGCACGCCGCCAACGAGCTCCGGGTCCAATGCGCTCGTGGGCTCATCCATCAGAAGAATACGGGGCTCGAGTGCGAGGGCTCGCGCAATGGCCACCCGCTGCTGCTGCCCACCGGAAAGTTCGTTCGGATAAGCGTCCTCTTTCTCCGAAAGCCCGACCCGCCCCAACGCAGCCCGGCCACGCTCCTCGGATTCGTCCTTCGTCTGTCCCACCGCCCGGTGCAACGCTAGCGTGACATTCCCGAGGGCCGTGAGGTGGGGGTAGAGGTTGAAGGACTGAAAAACCATCCCCATCTGCTGCCGAAGTTCGTTGATGTCGACGCTCGGAGCGCTGATATCCGTTCCGTCGAATCTGATGGATCCGTCCGTGGCGTCCTCGAGGCGATTGCAGCACCGGAGGAGCGTGCTCTTACCGGAGCCCGAAGGGCCGATGATGAAGATCAACTCTTCGCGGCCGACCTCCAGATCGATGCCTCTCAGCACTTCAGTGTCACCGAACGTCTTGCGCAGACCCTCGATTTCGAGGATCGGAGGCGGCGAGCGCGTCAGCTGCACAGCGGGCGGTGGGGCGCGGGATCGTACCCCGCCATCCCCGGTTCACCATAACCCTCAAGAACGGTGGTTGCCGCCGAGCCCGCCGCCGGAGGGCCGCCGAGCCACTTTTCGTGCAAACGGGCCATGGTGCCGTCACTCTTCATGCACTCGAGGAGCGCCTCGACCCGGTTCCGATACTCTACATCGTCGTTTCGGAACGCCGCCGAGAACTTGCTGCCGCTCTTGATGGTGTACGTCGTTCGGACGAGGGGACTCTGCATCGCGGCCCACTTTGCGACGCTTTCTCCGGCCAGATTCGCGAAGGCGCGCCCGGTGAGCACGGCTTGGACCGCGTCGGCGTTCTTCCCGTAACGCTGGACCTCAATGTCGTAGACGTCGGCATTTTCGGTGGCCCAAACGTCGTACACCGACCCGTTGTTGACGGCGATCGCCTGGCCGCGGATATCCTCGAGCGACTCGATGTCGGGCGCATCGTCGTCGATCAGAAAAGTGTAGTCGGTGTCGAGGTAACCCTCTACGAAGAGCACCTCCTGAGAACGCTCGTACGTCATCGTCGTCGGCGCGATGATGAACTCGAAGCGACCCGCAGCAAGACCCGCGAAAATTCCCGACCACTCCTGATCGACGATCTCGTAGCCTGGACGCCCCAAGCGCCGCGCGATCTCTTCGGCCAGATCGATGTTGAATCCTTCCGCCGAGCCGTCGGGCCTGGCCATCGCGTGTGGGGCGAAGCCGACGTCCGCGGCCACGAGCAGCGGCCCGTCCGGAGTTCCGGCCGCGCCGACCGCGCCGTCGTCCGTACGGACCCCCCGGCCGTCGGCCCCACATCCTGCCTGAGCGAGACTCAGGAAGAGTATGAGCGCTGAGACGCGCGTGAACGGCATGCTTGGACTCCTCGCGTTCGTGTGCAGTTAGAGCCGCGTGTACGTGTAAAAGCCTGCGGCAAGGGTCATCAGTACGATACCGCCCACCGCCCAAAGCTTCAGAGCCCGACCCGGGCGCATCGCTTCATCCTCGATGAGCCGAGTCACGCAGTAGTAGTTGAAGCTGTAGAGCACGGGCGCGACCAGCAGGCTCACGACGCCCACGAACGTGACCACGAGCACCGGATTCGGGAAAAGCGTATTCGTGACCAGCGAAAAGGCGAATATGACCACCATGAAGATCCAGTACGACGGATTCGAGGGCCTCTCGAGGAACGCATTTCCGGGAAACAGGATTTTCATGATGGTCGAAAAGGCTCGCGGGAAGCCGTCCATCACCGAATAGACCGACGAAAAGAGCGCCGCGAAGGCGGTGATCATGAAGACGGGGAACATCCAAGGCCCGAGGAGCTCCGTGTAGATCCGAGAAATCGTCAAGGCGACGTCGATCCCGTTCGGTACGAGTCCGCGTGGACGCAGGAGGGTCGCCCCAAGTGACAACAGCATCACACCGAGTACCGCGGAGAGTCCGTAGCCTACGGCCAGGTCGCGCTGGCTCATGCCGAGAATGCGCCGGGGGACGTCCGTCTCTTCTTTCCAATACTCGAGGTGCTCGACGGCCCACAGCGAATGCCACACGGCCACGTTGATCCCCGTGGGCATCAGGCCGAAAAGCGAAGCGACCAGCAGTGTGGACCCGATCGGGAGCGAGGGCACGAACATGCGCCCGAGCTCGGCGGCCGTGGGCGGCGTACCGAAGAACGCGACCATCGTGCCGAGGGCGAGTATGCCCATCATCACCTTGGCGCCCGACTTCAGTGCCGCATATTTGCCGGTCTGGTGAACGGCGATAGTGAAGACACCCAGGAGCAACAACCACATCGGATACGAGAGCCTCCCGATGGTCACTACGAGGATCGAGGCGGTCACCGACATCACGGCGGACAGGATCGTCAGCCCCTGGATGACGGTGATGCCGAGAAAAACAAACAGGCCCCAGTTCTTCGGGCCAGGGATCCTCTGGAATCCCGCGATCAGTGACGTCTCGGTTGCGACGGCGTAACGTGCCGCGAACTCGAAGGCGGGGTACTTGAAGACGTGGGCCAACAGGATGATCCACAGCAGATCGAACCCAAAACGAGCACCCGCAACGGGCGCCAGGACGATATGGCTCGTCCCGATAGCCGTGGCGGCCATGATCATGCCCGGCCCCAATCGGGCCAGGGATCGACGGAGGCCCACGATCAGGGAGTCCTTGGAATCCGCTCGTCCCTCATGGCCGCGTGGTATGCGAAGCTCGCCATCACGACCGCGTTGATCTTCAGGTCCTCGGGCAAAAGCTTGTCGAACGTGTCCATGTTGAAGTGGTGCGTCCTGGATCGATATTTGATCATCGGTCCTGTCCCGGCAAAGAGTTCACACGGCGTATCGTTGAGAGGCGGCCCGAGTCGGTACATAGGGTGATTCCTTTTTTCGGGCTTTCCGGATAATATCGGCTGACATCATTGGGTGACAGCCGCTACGGCCAACACCCCCTCGTGGTATTGTGAGAGAGCCGCGTTGGGCTCCCCAGCCAAAAGGACCCATGACATGAAGATTCGATGGATTTCTTGCCTGACGATCCTCTCCTTCTTCGCATGTGAAGGCTCTCCGGACTACGACGTACTCATCCGGGGCGGCACGATCTACGACGGAAGTGGAGGAGCATCCTTCGTAGGAGACGTGGGGATCGTCGGAGAGGCTATCGAAGCCGTAGGGGACCTCTCCGGCACCACGGCCACGGTCGTTGTCGACGCCGGAGGCCTGGCCGTAGCACCCGGTTTCATCAACATGCTGAGCTGGGCCACCGAGTCCCTCATCATCGACGGTCGCTCCCAGGGTGACATTCGCCAGGGGGTTACCCTGGAGATCTTCGGAGAGGGGAACTCCATGGGCCCAATGAACGACGCCATGAAGCAGGAGTGGCTAGACGACTTCGTGGCCTACATGGGCTCGGAGGCCGCCGCGAGCGAAGCATTGGGCGGCGAACTCGAGGTGCCGTGGACCACACTGGGCGAGTACCTCGACTACTTGGTAGAAGAGGGCACCGCCACCAACGTCGCCTCTTTCATGGGTGCAGCCACGCCACGGGTGCACGAGCTCGGCTACGAGGACCGTGCGCCTACAGCCGAAGAGCTGACTCGCATGGAGGAGCTCGTCCGGCAGGCCATGCAGGAGGGCGCGCTGGGGATCGCATCCTCGCTCATTTACGCCCCGGGGTTCTACGCAGACACCGACGAGCTCATCGCATTGACACGCGCCGCTGCGGAATACGGCGGCATGTACATCTCTCACATGCGGAGCGAGGGCAACGGGCTCCTAGGCGCCGTAGAGGAGCTCATCACGATCGCAACGGAGGCGGGAGTGCCTGCGGAGATCTACCATCTGAAGGCCGGGGGTATGGATAACTGGCCCAAGGTGGATCAGGTCATCGCTCGGGTGGAAGAGGCCCGAGCCGAGGGACTCCGCATCACTGCGGACATGTACACCTACACGGCCGGGTCCACGGGTCTGGACGCGGCCATGCCGCCCTGGGTACAGGAGGGCGGCTACGACGACTGGGCCGAGCGCCTGCGGAATCCGGAGATTCGCGCAGGGGTCGCACGCGAGATGGTCACGCCCACCGACGAATGGGAAAACCTCATGCGCGCTGCGGGGCCGGACGGAACCCTCCTCGTGGGTTTCATGAACCCCGATCTACGCGCCTACGCAGGTAGAACCCTCGCGGAGGTGGCGGAGGAGCGCGGGACGAGTCCCCAGGAAACAGCCATGGACCTGGTGATAGAGGACGGGAGCCGGGTGCAGGTGGTCTACTTCCTGATGTCGGAAGAAAACGTGATGAAGCAGATCGCCTTACCCTGGGTCTCCTTCGACTCCGATGCCGGATCCATGGCTCCCGAACCACCCTTCTCCAACTTCAGCACACACCCGCGTGCGTACGGGAACTTCGCTCGCCTCCTGGGCAAGTACGTGCGGGAGGAGCAGGTCATCCCGTTGGAGGAAGCTGTGAGGAAGCTCACCTCATTTCCCGCCGGTAACATCGGCATCGAGCGTCGCGGCAGCCTGGAGCCCGGCTTCTTCGCCGACGTGGTGATCTTCGACCCCGAGACGATTTCAGATCACGCCACCTACGAGGATCCGCATCAGTACGCCACCGGCATGGTCCACGTGTTCGTGAACGGCACGCAGGTTCTGGCCGACGGCGAGCACACGGGTGCGTTACCGGGGCAGGTAGTCCGGGGGCCCGGTTGGACTCCAATGGAAGCGACTGTACCGTAGGAACCGGTAGCCTGGACTACCGACTTCCGAGCAACTCCAGCAAGTCTTCGTTCCCCTCCTTATCCAGGAACGTATCCCACTCCAGGAAATAGCCCTCCGGATCGTATCCGACGAATACGCTGACCAGGCCACTCTCGTCGTCGAGCTCTGGCGTTCGAAACTCGAATCCCTCCCGCCCCCGCATGTACGCCAACCAGCCCTCGACGTCATCCGTGAAGAACGAAACCGTGACGCTCTTCTCGTCGGTGGACTGATGGAGACCGCGGTCCCCGTCTACGAGGCCGATATAGCCCGTGGATGAGATCGGATAGACCTTGGCCCAACCCTGGTCGACGATCATGTCACGACCGAGAACGTCCCGATAAAAGCGCTGCATGCGCTCTAGATCTCGATAATAGAGCCACAGAACGGTGGCCTGAACCCCCAAATTCCCCGGCCTGCTCGTCTGGACCCCGGGGGCCGCGTACAGCGCCCCGCCTTCGGCCAAGGCGGGAATCAAGAGCTCGTTCTCGTCATGCGGATTGAATCGTTCGAACTCGAGGAAGTATCCCTCTGGATCCACAGCCACGAAGCCGTCGTGCGGACTGCCTGCCGAAGCACCGAGATCCGCGCGCATCGGCACACCCTGAGCGTTCAGATAATCGTACCAGCCCTCCACCTCCTCGGTGACGATGGCAAGCGTTACGGAGCGGGGCTCGTCCGTGGAGTGCATGCCCTCCTTGGCGTCCACCAACGTCAGGTACGAGGATTCGGCCACACGAAGGATCTTTGCGAAGCCATAGTCGACCACGGTGCGAAACCCGAGGGTCTCCGTATAGAAAGCCCAAGCCGCATCCACATCGTCGTAATAATAGAATGCGTTCGTCGCCAGGATCGGGGGGGCACGATGCCCGGCCGCGGCGGCCCGCGCGTCGCCCTCATCGTCAGATGCCGTCTCACCCGACTGACAAGCCATGCACAGGAGAACGCCGAGGAAAGTGGGGAGTCGAGTCGCGCGAAGTGTCATCACAAGGGTCCCCCGCCTATAGAAATTGATCCCGATCAAAGCCCCGTTGGGCTATCTGATCCAGGGCATCGTCTACCGTCCAGCGATTCTCACCCTCGTCGGCAACATAAGGGGCCAGCGCACCCAGATCCGGATTGGCATCGAGCGCCTTGTGGATCAGGTCGCGTAGCGCCGAACGCGCCATCGCACCATGACGCCACACCCCGGTAACCGTCTCGAGATCGAAGTCGAAATCCTTCTTATCACTCAAGGCCGACAGGCCCTGTGCGTACGCCTGGATCATGCCGTACTCGACACCATTGTGAACCATCTTCGCGAAGTGCCCCACGCCGTGAGGCCCGACCCTGACCCAACCCTTTTCGCCGTCGTACGCCAAAACTTCGAAGAAGGGGCGAGGCGTTGGGTTACCGAATCGAGGCCACCGATCATGAGTGCGTAGCCGTGATCGCCTCCCTCGAAGCCACCACTTGTTCCCACGTCCAAGAAGTGGATCCCTTTCTCAGCCAGACTGCCGGCGCGACGTATCGAATCCCTGAAATGGCTGTTGCCACCATCGACGATTACGTCGGCGGCGGACAGAAGACCGGAAAGCTCCGTGATCGTCTGTTCCGTCGGTGCACCTGCGGGCAGCATGACCCAAACCACCCTGGGGCCTGAAAGCGCACCCACGAGTTCCGCGACGTTCGCGGATGACTCTGCCCCGGCAGCCACGGCACTGCGCACCGCCTCGGCGTCCAGGTCATACACAACCACCCGATGGTCCCGCCCTAGTCGCTTAGCCATGGAGCCACCCATGGCACCAAGGCCGATCAGTCCGAGTTGCATCGCGTCACGCCTCCGTGCCCGATTACCTCCTGGCGTGCCAAGCGGCCAGAACCTCCGACTCCCGCTCGGCCGAAATGCCGGCCCGGAGGGGATGCTGGCGTTCCAGGGGCCGAGCGAAATGGTAGTCGAGCGTGTCCCTGGCTGTGACCGCTAGAGGTCGGAACGTGAGACCGGCCTCTACCTCGGGTGTGAGGTCGAAGCGGGCAAAACCCTGGCGTCCCTCGGTGGGAGGCATCCAAACGGGCATGTCCGAGTAGGGCCGGACGCCGATCTCCCGGAGAAAGTCGTAATTCACCCAGGTGAACGTCGTCTCAGCTGTGGTGACGGCGCGGATTCCGTAGAGCAGTTCCCCTATGGGGCGAGGCGTAGCCGGTCCCACTCCGTTGAAGACACCCACGTGTCCCGTCTCCGCCATGCGGATCATCCACTCGGTCAGATCCCGGACATCGATGATCTGTACAGTATCGGACGGATCGCCGGGTGCCAGCACTTCCCCTCCCCGATGGATGCGGACCGGCCAATAGGTAAACCGGTCCGTCTCGTCCTCCGGGCCGATGATGAGTCCGGGCCGCACGATGTTCGTCCGCCCCACGAAGATGCGCTGCGCCTCTCGCTCCGAGAGCGCCTTGGCGAGCCCGTACGGCAGGCGCTCGGCGTCACGGGCCACGCCGGCGGTCTCGTATGTGAAGGTTGGAGCCGCAGCCGTCATGGGAATCCGGCTCGTGTTCTCATAGGCCGAGCGTGAGGACACGTAGAAGTAGCGATCCACTGAGTCCTTAAGAAACTCGGCGGACATGCGCACCCAATCGGGGCTGGCCCGCGAGTTGTCGATCACCACGTCCCAGCGTTGGCCCCGAAGTGCATCGAGCTGGCCGTTGCGGTCACCGATGAGCGTCTCCACGTCGGGAAACAGGCCCGCGTTCGTCCGGCCCCGGTTGAAGAGCGTCACCGCATGGCCACGCCCCAACGCGTACCGCACCTGAAAGGGACCGATGAAGCCCGTTCCACCGAGAATCAGAATTCGAAGCGGCGCCCCGGTACGTGCCTGTTCGCCTCGCAGGGGTGCCCGCCCCGCCGGGGTACTCGTCGCCCCGATCAGGCTCGACGTGATTCCCAGGCCCAGCGCCCCTCCTGCCGCGGCGGAAAGGCGTAGAAAGTCTCTTCGATCACTCGGCATGGAACCTCCGGTTTATCTCGTGAACGCGCCCGCCTCCCTCAACCCCTCGATCTCGCTGCCATCGTAACCAAGAACCTCATCGAGAATTTCGTCGGTATGCTCGCCCAGGAGCGGCGACCGCTCGATCTTTACGGGGGAATCGGACAGCTTTATCGGACAACCGAGGTTGTACCACTTTCCGCGCTCCGGATGATCGAGTTCCACGTACATCTCGCGCTGCCTGACATGCTCGTCGTTGGCCAAGTCCATCGTGCTCAGGACCGGACCACAGGGCACGTTGATCTCATTGAAGATTACCATGAGATCGCGTTTCGTGTGGTTACTCGCGAATTGGGTCAACAAGTCCCACATGGCACCCTGGTTTTTGCGGCGAACATCGATGGTCTCGAACCTTGGATCGACGGCCAGCTTCTCGCCTCCGATCAACTCCGCCAGGGCTTTCCACACGTGCTCCTGGACGACGACGTAGAGATAGTCGTTTGAGCCGCCGGGCTTACACTGGATCGCGTTGCCGAGCTGGCCGCCACCGGAATCATTACCGGCTCGAGGGGTGAAGTCTTCGAAGTCCTGATCGGAGTACTCGGACAGCGGCCCGCGCTGAACGCGCTGGTGGTCCCGCCACTTCACCCGCGCCAGATTCATCACACAATCCATCATGGCGCACTCCACGTACTGGCCTCGCCCGGTGCGCTCCCGTTGCAGGAGCGCGGCGAGAATGCCGGCCATCAGGTGTACGCCGGTACCGGAGTCGCCGATCTGCGCACCGGCAACCACCGGCGGACCGTCACTCAACCCGGTCGTGGCCATGGAGCCACCCATGGCCTGCGCGATATTCTCGTAAGCCTTGAAAGCCGCATACGGCCCTTCGCTTCCGAACCCCTTGATGGAAGCCATGACGATCCGGGGATTGATCTCGTGGACCCTCTCCCACTCGAAGCCGAGTCGGCCGAGTACACCGGGGCCGAAGTTCTCCATGAGCACATCGCACGTCTCGATCAGCTTCGTGAAGACCTCTTTGCCCTTGTCGTTCTTCAAGTTCACCGTGATTGAGCGCTTGTTGCAGTTCAGCATCGTGAAGTAAAGGCTGTCGGCGTCCGGGACGTCCCGTAGCTGCTTGCGCGTGGCGTCTCCCATCGGCGATTCGAGCTTGATGACGTCTGCACCCAGAAAGGCCATGAGCTGGCTCGAGGTCGGACCGGCCTGCACGTGGGTCATGTCCAGAATGCGAATGTCTGAGAGTGCCTTATCCATGGCTGGTTGTTCTCCGATCACTTGTACATGGTTTGACGTTTCGTCCCCGGTGACCATTCACCAGGATCCACCCAAACATTGATGACCGCGGACTTGCCGGACGTCTTCACGGCTTCCCGTCCCCGCTGCAGCGAGGGTTGGATCTCCGCCGCGTCTCGAACCTCCTCACCGTATCCACCGAGCATCTCAGCGAACTTGGAGAACGGGACGTCGCCCAGGAGATTGCCGACGTTGCCACGCTCATCGCCGTACTTCGACAGCTGCCCGTATCGAATCTGATTCATGGCGGAGTTGTTGCCGATGACCGCGAGGTACGGCGCACCAAACCGATTGGCCGTCTCTATGTCGAAGGCAGTCATGCCGAAAGAGCCGTCGCCGTAGTAGCAAAGCACCTCTTTGTGGGGATGTACCAGCTTCGACGCCAACGCGAAGCCCGTGCCGACACCTAGGCCGCCCAGAGCGCCCGGGTCCATCCAGTTGCCCGGCGCCCGAGGCTGGACCGCCTGGGCGCTGATGGTGACCACATCACCACCGTCGCCAATGTAAATGGTGTCTTCTGTGAGAAACTCGTTCAGCTCCCAGGCAACACGGTACGGATGGATGGGGCTGGCGTCTGACAAGAAGAGCGGCATCAGCTTCTCCGTCTTCTGCACCTCGATAGCCCGTAACTTCTCGAGCCAACCCTTTCTCCCGTTCGCGCCGTTGTCCGAGAGACCGGTGGTGGCATCGTGCACGGCTTTCAGAATCGCACCGGGATCACCGACGAGTCCGAGCGACACGTCGCGGTTCTTTGCCACCGTTTTGTAGTCCATGTCGATATGCACGACCGTGGCTTCCTGGCTAAGGCGTCTGCCATAGCCCATCCGGAAGTCGAAGGGGGTGCCGACGATGACGATGACGTCGGCCTCTTTGAACGCATCGCCGCGCGTGCGGTGGAAATAGTGGGAATCGCCAGGCGGCAGGAGACCGCGGGAAGCGCCGTTCATGTAACCCGGAATATTCAGGCCCTTCAACAGGGCGATGGCCTCTTCATGCCCGCGGCAGGTCCACACTTGGGTGCCCAGCAAGATGGCCGGGCGTTCGGACTTGACCAGGATCTCCGCCAGCTTTTCGATGTCCGCCGGATCACCGATGGATTTCGTGGAAGCCCGATACTGGCCCGCCTTCGGGACAACGGCGTCCTCTACCGGTATCTCTCGGTCGAGAACATCACGGGGGATCTCAAGGTAACTCGGCCCTGGGGCGCCGGCGAAGCACTCCCGAACGGCCATGGCTACCATGTCCGGAATTCGTTCGGTCGATCTCACGCTCGCGGAAAACTTGGTAATGGGAGCAGCGATATCAGTGTGGGGCAGATCCTGAAGCGACCCCATCTTGTGTTGTGTTAGAGCGCCCTGCCCGCCGATGTGCAGTACTGGACTCTCGGAGCGAAACGCCGTCGCGATGCCCGTGAGTGCATTCGTGAAGCCCGGTCCCGCCGTCGTGACCACACACCCGAGCCGGCCGGTCTGGCGTGCGTAGGCGTCCGCGGCATGAGCGGCCACCTGCTCGTGGCGCACATCGATGATGCGAATGTCGTTGTCTATGCAGCCGTCATAGATGTCGATGATATGTCCACCGCACAGCGTGAAGATCGTATCGATCCCCTCATTCTTGAGTGCCGCGGCCACGAGATGGCCGCCGGAAACGACGTCGGCTTGCTGGCTTTTTTTCGCCAGCGTGTCCTCGGCGGTCGTGCTCTTCACTGTTCCTGTTGCAACGCTTGCCATGAGTTACTCCGTTAGGGTCCTTGGGTCAGTCCAGGTAATCCACGTAGTTGTTGACGTGCTCCGCCAGTCCAAAGCAGTGCTCGCGAACGAGCCGCTCGGCCAGCTCGGTGTCGCGATCTTCCATGGCTTCGATGATGTGCATGTGATCGATGATGGACCGGCTCACACGGTCACGCTCCGTGATGGTCCGCGCGCGGATGGCGCGCATATGAAGGAACAGCGTGTCCGCCATGTTCTTGAGAAGCTCGCTCTTGCTCAAGGCGATGATACTCTGATGGAACCGAATGTTCGTGCCCGAATACTCGTCGATATGCGCCTGCGCACCTTGCGGGGTCTCGAACGTCACGAACAATTCTCGCAGTCGGCTGATCTCCTCCGCGCTCGCCTCCGTGGTGGCGAGTCGAGCCGCCCAGCTCTCCAACGCCGCCCAGACCGATATGATCTCGAGGATCTCGACCTTCGTCTTGCGAACGACGAAGGCGCCCCGGCGAGGGATCGTCTGCACCAAACCCTCATGCTCGAGGCGAGAGATGGCTTCGCGAACGGGTGTTCGGCTGACCCCGAGGTTCTCGGCGAGACCGCGTTCATCCAGCTTGGGCGGATCGTCGCCAGCGTAGATGTCCATGGACACGATCGCTTCCCGAAGGGCCTGATAAACCTTGTCCTTCAAGACGACGGCGGATCGCACGGGACGCAACCGTAACTGGGTAGCTGCCATGGCGCCGGGTTGCTTCGTTAAGGGGACGGGCGGTATACAGTATACCACAGATCGCTAGGCGGCAAGCCAGCTCCGGTCAAGTGGTCGTTCATCATTGTCCTATTGAGTATCCTGGAATTACAGGATCGCTGAGCGGCGTGCGGCTCGTCTCCTCCCCGACGGGCCGTTGTCCGTCGTTCTCACCAGTGAGGTAACTGTGAGCTCTTCGAACTTCTACAAGGAGGCGCTTCATTGGTACGAGTCCATGGCCAACACCAGTAGCGATCTCATGGTGTTCATTGATCGTACCTATTCGTATCGGGCGGTCAACCGAGCCTACTGCGATGAACACCGGCGGACTCGGGAGGAGATTCTCGGGCACACGGTGGCTGAAGTGTTCGGAGAAGAGGCTTTTGAGACGACCCTGAAGCCTCACTTTGATCGCTGTCTATCCGGTGAGCAAGTGACCTTCGAGTTCTGGTGGGACTCGCCAAGTCCAGGCCGTCGGCACGTCGATGCCCGGTACCACCCCTTCTTCGAGGCCGATGGCTCAGTGTCAGGGGTCGCGGTGAATGTGCGCGATACGACTCATCGGAGGCCAACCGAGGAGCAGCTCAACATCGACTACGGGGGGAACACTGTTGCGGCTCACGCATGCGGGCTTTTCCGACGAGGGGGCTAGAGATGGACACGCGGAGGCATGGCCCAAGGGGCTCGAGTTCCTGGACCAGAAAATCGTCGACACTCGCTGATCCCATGTTCTTCAAGCGATCGCTCTCGTCACGGATGGCGTTGAAGCACGGACCCTTCCTCTGCGGACTGGCTCGCACGGCGAGTCGGGGCCTGACACTGGCGCTGCTTGCCAGTGCGGGGCTCTTAACCGGGGCAACCGCTCTTCAGCAAGTTGGGGACACGACGTTCCAACCGACCATCGCAGACCCCGCTTTCGAGGCCGGCCAAGGGCCTCGAGTCGTGATCGACGAGGCGCATTTCAACTTCCACACCGTGGATGGTCGCTACCAATCGTTCGCCCGAGTGTTGCGGGCGGACGGATTCGTGGTGGAGGCCTCGGATCAATTGTTCAGCGAGCGGACCCTCGCCAACGCCGACCTCCTCGTGATCTCCAACGCCTTGAATGCGCGCAATCAGACGGACTGGAGCCTCCCCACCCCATCCGCTTTCACGACTTCTGAGATTGACGCGGTGCATACCTGGGTGGAGCGTGGAGGGGCCTTGTTACTGATCGCTGATCACATGCCGTTCCCGGGAGCGGCTGAGGCGATGGCTGCCGCTTTTGACTTCGAACTGAACAACGGGTTTGCCGTAGACACGACCGATGGATCGCCATTCGTGTTTCGCGTGTCTGACGGCACGCTCGGAACTCACCCGGTGGTGACGGGGCGTAGCCCGGCGGAGCGCGTGGATTCCGTAGCCACGTTCACGGGGGAGGCATTCCTGGCCCCGCCCCGCTCGGTTTCTCTGCTCACGCTACGGGAAGGCATTGTTTCACTCATGCCGGAAGTGGCCTGGGAATTCGGCCCCGACACACGGACGGTCGAGGTCGGCGGCTGGGTCCAGGGGTCAGTGATGGAAGTCGGGCGCGGTCGACTCGCGGTGTTTGGTGAGGCCGCCATGTTCTCGGCACAACGACAGGGGCCGGAAAGCAATCCCATGGGCATGAACGCCCCCGTCGCCAGCCAGAACGTTCAGTTTTTGGTCAATTTAGTGAGATGGTTGAGCGATGTAAGATGAGCGGGCCATGTGCCTTATGGCGCCCTGCATGAAGTCATTTGTCACGTTCTACACCTGGCTTGCTACTGCGACGACTCGTCGACTGCCGGCCTTCCCAGAGCCTCCCATGCTTCGGCCTTCTGAACCAATGGTGGAATCGCGGGAGCGTCACCCACAACGGCAGCGGCCTGTGCCAAACCCCAGTAGGCCCGGGCATAGAAGTGGTTGACGCTGACGCTCGCGTCAGGGACTCTCCGAGAGCCACACAACCTGCCTTCCCATAGGTGACGATCGCGGCCGAAGCGCTGGGGAGTCCGGCGCAGGCGGGGTCGGCCTCGTTGATTACGGGATCCAGCGCGGCTCGCACCGGCAGATACAGCTGGACCGACAAGCCGGCCACGGCTACCGCCAGGACCGCAGGTAGAGCCTCCACTTCAGAATCGTCCGTGGGCGCACGACCAGAATGAAGACGGCGATGGCGGGTGCTGCGAGAACGGCCATCAGGTGGTTGCCCACACTCAAGGCGAGAATGAACGCCATGAGGACCAGCAGATTGTCATCCCTGCCCTGCCCTACTCGCGGCTGCCAGCGGAACGCCAGCCAGGTCAGCAGCGCGATCGTGAACAGCAAGACGGTGTACACCTTCTCGTCAACGTTCGACTGACTCCACACGGTGAAGGCCGTCGCACTGAGGAGCACGGCCACCAAGGCGCCGGTGATGCGGAAGCGGTGGTCCCTATTGAAGTGTCCGAGAATGTGATGCACGACAAGGAACCACAGTCCGTGGGCTGCCCCGCTCACGAAAGCGCTGAAGAGGTTGATGCGCACCGCGACAGAGAGACCTAACAGAGCAAGGAGAATCTCCCACGCGCGGGCCAGGATCAGGAAGAGCGGATTACCCGGTGGGTGCGGAACACCGAGCGTGTGTGCGGTGGCGATGTACTCGCTCGTGTCCCAGAACGCCGTGGTCGGCGACAGCGTCACGACATAGAGCAGGAACACTGCCCCGCCCGCTATGAGGCCCCAAAGGTAGGGCGGGGCGGCACTGTCCCGTGCGACGTTGGCAGTTTCGGCGGTGAGGCCACCACCGGCGGTCCCGCTCACAATGTTCTCACAGGTCGCAGGCTCGAAGCCGTCGCGCGGTTGACCAAGTCCTTCCTGGGACTCTGCAGCTGTGAGCGGGACGGCGCAACCGCGGGGTTGCCGGCACGTCGTTTTCTTCGGCTCCTAAGCGTAATCACGATTTCGCCCAGGTGCCTCCTACCGGCCAGGTAGTCGTACCGGGAGCCCGCCAACTCCCCTGGCCACGCCCTAAATCAAGACGACGGCAAGATCCGATAAAGCCCCGTCCCGCACACCGGACACTTTCCCTTCATGGCAGGGCGCCCGTTCTTCATGGTGACCTTCTCACCATCTTGCATTTCCCGCTTCGACTTACACTTGACGCAATATGCTTCCATGGTTGCTTCCTCCCTTTAGTATCACTGAAACCCAGATGGCTCCCAGAAACAAGACTTTACTTCCAGACCGAAAAGGAAAAGCATCCTTATCCATGCTTCGTAACAAGGCGCTCAGCTCCAGTTCGGCTCGTGCAAGATGCCCTCCGCGTGCTCAGAGCGCGACCCTCACGTCCCACGTGACAGTAGCCATCGCTTGTCAGACCGCAACGGCCAGAGAGTTGATGTCGGGGTTCTCCAGCACGCGCTTGGTGTACCCTTGCGCCGCCACTTCGATCATGGCGCGACCCATATTGACGGCCGTCGTGACGTGCTTGGGCATTAGCCGCTTCAACAGCGGGTAGAATGGTCCCAGGACCCTGTAGATCGCCTGATACACACGTGTCTTGGACCGTACGCCCCGTAGCGGCTGAATAAACCCCGGGCGGAACATGTACGCGTCAAGTGGCATTCGCAGGAGCTGATTCTCCGTCTTGCCCTTGACCCGTGCCCACATGAGGCGTCCCCGCTCAGTGCTGTCGGTCCCTTCTCCCGAGACGTAGCAGAACGTAAGTGCCGGATTCAAGCCCCCGAGCGACTCAGCTGCGGCGACGGTCAGTTCGAAGGTCACCCTGTGATAGGCTGCCTCACCCATGCCAGTGGCGGAAACCCCAAGACGGAAGAAGCAAGCGTCATAGTCGCGAAGGTCGTCGAGAACATCCCCGTAGTCGAACAAGTCAGACCGGATAAGCTCGCGGAGCTTCGGGTGCCTGACACCACATGTCTTCCGCCCCACCGAAAGTACCGATTCAACGCTGGGATCATCCAGGCACTCGATCAGGACCCCGGCCCCGACCATCCCCGTGGTTCCGAACAAGACGACGTTCATGCTTCGTGCTCGGCCCTGCCATTCCACCAAGCCTGGATCGAAAACGCAAAGAGGATGCTCCCTACCACAGCCGCGGCCTCAACACCCATCCTTGACCAGGCCATTCGACCGAGCACGCTGATTCCCTCCTCAAGACAGCTGCCTAACGGATTGCGATTCGCTACGCGTCCAACATGTGGACCGCACGCGCAGCGCGCGAGCATGATGCTACAGGTACCCGGGCATCCTCAAAACCGTCTGAGCGGCACTAGCGTCATCGGCGCCAGGCTTGGTACAATGCCGTCGACAAGGTGCGAGCCGATTCTGAGCCTGACGAAAGGAGTGCCCCATGCGCTTGATGGGAAGACTGATGTCACTAGTGGCCATCGCGAACCTCGCTGCCTGCGTGGGCCCCGCTACGTTCCCCACAGAGTTCGAGATGACTACTTGGTCCGTGGCCGCCGTCGACCCCGTGACGGGGGACGTGGGCGTCGCCGTAGCCTCGTGCGTTACGAGGCACGTGGATGCGGTGGCGGCCCTTGTACCGGGCAAGGGCGCGGCGGCCTCGCAGGCGGGGCTGGACATCGGACACCGCAACCGGGTGTTCGCGGCGATCCAGGAGGGGCTGACCGCCGAGGAGGTCATCCTGCGCGTCACAGACCCAGAGTCGGACGATGAGCTGCATCGTCGTCAGTACGGCGTTGTGACGATGCACGACGGATTGGTGCATGTCGCCGGCTATACGACGCCGGTCCGACAGGGGATGATGACCGACGACGATGGCTCAACGCGATATGCGGGGGTAATGGCCGACGCGAGCCATGGCGTGAGCACTCAGGGTAATACGCTCGAGAGTTCAGAGGTGGTGAGCCGACCGCTCGACGCCTTCCGGTGGGATGACCCCGCAGGCTTCAACACACTCCCGGATCGGCTGATGCGTGCCTTGGAGGCTGGCTCGGCTGCCGGTGGCGATGTGCGCTGCAACAACGCATCCGTACGTCAAACAGCGTCCTGGGCCGCCATCCTCGTAGCACGGGGCGGCGACGAACCGTACGCCACAGAGAACATCGGGACGACCGACGCAGGCACGGACGACGCACCCTGGCTCGCGCTGTCTGTCAGTACAGAGCGGCTAGCGGAGAACCCGCTCCTCGAGCTACGCCGGCAGTATGATGAGTGGCGGCGGACAGTGGGTGACGCCGAGGAGCGCTAAGTACGAGGTGCCTCTACGATCACCACGCCTTCCACGAAGACACGGAGCCAAGGCACCCGCTTCGAGATTAAAATCACCACGCTCCCTTTTACGCGTTCTAACGGATCGCGATTCTGCTGAGGGATCGAGCCGCAGCCTTCGACGCCCAAAGAGGACATACCCATGTGGAGAAGCTGTCGAGCATGAGCGGGCGGTGCGACGTTCCCTCCTACGTGACCCCCCATCGCTGCACGCAATAGCTTGGCTCTTGGACCAAGAGAGCGGTTAGATTCCTATCCGTTCCCGACACCACCTAGGGATAAGGCCCGATGAAAATTCCAAGACGCATCCAGCCACTGGTCGACGACGGACTGGTGGATGAAGTCATCCGCCCGCTGATGAGCGGCAAGGAGGCCGATGTCTTCGCGGTGCGCTGTGGCGCCGAGATCCGCTGTGCCAAGGTATACAAGGAAGCCGACAAGCGGGGCTTCAAGCATGCGGCGCAATACCAGGAAGGACGCAAGGTACGTAACAGCCGCCGTGCGCGCGCGATGGAAAAGGGGTCCCGTTTCGGCCGTGACCAGCAGGAGCAGGCGTGGCAGACCACCGAGGTCGATGCGCTTTATAAACTCACCAGTGCAGGGGTGCGCGTACCACGGCCCTACGGCTGTTTCGATGGTGTGCTGCTGATGGAATTGATCATCGACGGCGGAGGCCGCGAGGCTCCACGGCTGAGCGATGTCTCGCTGTCCTCTGAGCAGGCACGTGCGGACCACGCTGTGATGATGCGCTACGTGACGCGCATGCTTTGCGCCGGGCTGGTGCACGGCGACCTGTCCGAATTCAATGTACTGGTGGACGAGCAGGGCCCGGTGATCATCGACCTGCCGCAGGTCATCGACGCCGCGGCGAACAACAATGCCGCACGTTTCTTTGCCCGCGATGTCAATAATATCACTGCATACTATGGTCTGTATGCGCCGGAACTACTGGCGACGCGCTATGACGGCGAAATTTGGTCACGTTTCGAGGCTGGGGAGTTGCACCCGGAGTGCGAGCTCAGTGGTGTCTATGAGGAAGACACCTGGCTCGCGGACGTGGATTCGCTGCTGCATGAAATCGAGGCGGTGAAAGCCGAGGAACTGGAACGACGCGAGCGCCTGCGCGAGGCAGCCCTGGCGGATTAATGCGCCTCGGCAAGGTTCGTCACGATCTGCCCCGCCCCACTCAGACCCGCAACACAGGACGAGTGAAACACTGGATGGCTAGGTGTGGCTGGGTGCCACGGAGGGACTAGGGGCTAGTTGCCGTCAGCTAGGCCGGGGGGACAGGGGTCGTAGGTCACGATCTCGCTGTCCCCGTAAATCCACTCGCCGCAAAACAAACCCATGTCGTAGGTGCCCTTCGCCCCCAACTGACCGTCCGACTCGTATCTCTCATATGGGCCGTGCCTCTCATCAGCCCTGTTGGTGAACCTCAGGTTCAACTGACCGTTCTCGTAGTAGGACTCAGACGGTCCGTCTAGCTCACCAGCCGTGAAGTTGGACTTCTCCCGTAACTGACCGTTCTCGTGGTAGCCCTCATACGGGCCGTCTCGCTCATCAGCCACGTAGGTGCTCTTCTCCTGCAACTGACCGTTCTCGTAGTAGGACTCAGACGGTCCGTCTAGCTCATCGTTATCGTATGTGCCACGGGCTCTGAGGACACCACTTGGATAGAAGTACTCAAAACGACCTTCTAGTTGGCCGTCCCGATAGGTGCCCGTTTCGTATAGCCCCAGACTGTCCCCTTCAAGCTCAAAGTCCTCAAAGTCACCGTGGAATCTTCCGTCTCTGAGATTGACCCTCAGCACGATCTGCGTTGAGTCGTCCTCCGACATCCGGTAGGCTGGGCCGCTGTACGGCTCTAGCGTCTCTCGGTCTACGTACTGTGGTCCCTGCCTAGGCAGGTCATCCAGATTCCTTGGGATCGGTTCAGCACACCCGACCGCTATCAGAGCGAGCACGAACAGCAGGGCTTTCTTCATGCCCTGATTCTGCTCCGCCCCACTCAGGCCCGCAACTCAGGACGCGCAGAACACTGCGGGATAGCTAGGTGTGGCTGGGTGCCACGGAGGGACTAGGGGCTAGTTCCTGTCGCTCCTGGGATTACTGAAATGGACCTTGCCGCCCAGTTCACGAGGCCCGTGGACTTCTTGATCGTACTCGTCCTCGTCCAGCGACCATAAGTAAATGTCACCTCCCACATAAAGGGGC
>CAUZAE010000033.1:0-22946 GCA_963577685.1 Gemmatimonadales bacterium UBA6960
ACTCCAGGATCACATACAGATCCCGCCCATCCAAAGCCACGCGCCGGTCGATGCCCACCGTGCCCCTCAGAACGGCCCCTACACCGTCGTCCCTTATGGAGACCTCGGTGCGGACGGCCCACCCGGCCAGGGCCCCCACTGCGCTCACCGCCCCGGCCGCGTCGTCGTACAGCACGCCGCCACCCCACGCGGCTACGTCCCAGCCTCGCCAGTTGGTCTTGCCCCGCACCAGAGCCGTCAGCTGGTCTCCATCAGGCGACGACGTAGGGCGGAACACGAAATCCACCTCACTGAACGCCCCCGGATAAGCACGGATCCGGACCGCGTCGATACCGGCCCGGTACTCACGGAACGGATCCGCCGGATCGAAGGGTGCGAAGGGGTCGGCGGGCGTGAGGATCAGCGTGCTGGCCCAGGAGACCACCTGACGCCCCACCGAGATCTCTGCAGACTCGCCCATAGGATGGGTGATCGCCAAACGATCCACTCGGTGCCTCCACAGGGCGTGGTCACTCTCCCTCCCCGTCCAGTCCAAGTTCAGCCAATTGATGTCGGCCGCCGGAACACCCGCCACCAGGCCGCCACCGAGCACATCCTTGCCCCTTACTTGGGGCGTCTGCTCGTATGCGACGTCCAGACCGAACGATCGGAAAGAGGGAGACCACATAAGGCGAGTGACTCCAGTCCAGCAGCGTGTTCTTGAGCCCGAAGTGCCTTCCGAGAGACCAAAGTTCGTATGGCCGATAGTCGTCGAGCGACTTCGACACTGGGCCTCGACGCCCGCGAATCGCTTCGCGGAAGTGCTTGAGGCAGCGCCGGACGTACTCGTTCTGCTCCTGAATTGTCGATTTGGCGTCGAAGGCCTCACGCCGGAATATGGACGGTTCCAGACGGTCCGGACCTGCCTGGCCACGAAACACCGCGTGCGACATTTCGATGATCGTGAACAGGAGAGAATCGAGTACCCGCCAGTTCTTCACCACGACAGTCTTGGTACCGTTAGCGGCGGGCCGATCCTCGAAGACCTTCTTGTCGTTGAAGAACGCTTTGAAGTCGTCGTAGCTCGAAAGGTTACAGTAGCTCATCGATTCTCCACGACAGCGCCGCGGCCATCCAGGGTGTTCTTCTACCGCACTGTCCCCAAGCGATGTCAGATAACGTCTATCTTCCGAATCCCCGGTTCGTGTTAGTTGCCCTCGACTGGGAATCTCCGAACGTGTTCGGGTAAGAGGACTTTCTACCCTTTTGTGATATCTCATCCATACCCTTCCCCGCCGGGCGACCACGCGCCCTCGCCACGACCACACGTTCAGCCACTCCGAACTGCAAGAAGAGCAGCCACTGGTGCCCGAGCATCCCAAGTGGGGGGGGAGAGACCTCGTGAGCCTATCGGGATGTTCGAGCACCGCGAATATGGTGTGACGCAGCCCGTCACGCCACTCATTCGCGACGTGCCCGCGCCATTCCGATTCAGCCATGGCCTTGCACCAGGATTTGTCCCCACCCGGCCCCGATATTATCATAGATAAAACCGAATAAACACCGAATATCGACTCGTACGCTACGAAACTCAGACCCGATGAATGTTTCCGCCGCTGCCACACCTCCCTACATCGAGCTCCACAGCCACTCCGGCTTCTCCTTCTTGGACGGGGCCTCCCATCCTGAAGAACTGGTCCTTCGGGCCCTCGAATTAGGCTATCCGGCCATGGCGCTCACGGATCACAACGGCTTGTACGGGTCCATGGAATTCGCCCAGGCGGCCCGAGCCGAAGGACTCCAGCCCATCACCGGTGCCGAAGTCACGATCGCCCTGGACATTCCGGGCATCCCCGAGGGCTTGGACGGATTGGGCTCGGACGATCCCGACAGTGACACGCTCGCCCGTGGCTGCCACATGACGCTCTTGGCGGAGACCCCGGCCGGTTACGCCAACCTCTGCCGGCTCCTGAGTGAGGCGCACCTCCACAGTGAACGCGGAAGCCCCACTCTCCCCCTTTCGTCCCTTCTCGCACGAACGGAGGGCCTGATCGCCCTCACCGGGTGCCGGCGAGGCCCCCTCCTGGCCGCCCTAGAGGACAGCGTGGCCACCGCCGAGCTCCTGGCTCGGCGCCTTCACAGCGCCTTCGGATTCAGGCGGCTATTCGTCGAGCTCCAGGACAACCAGGCAAAGGGGGACGGCTACAGGAACCGGAGCCTAGGCCGTCTGGCCGACCGCCTCGGCATCCCCGTGGTGGCTACGGGAAACGTCCACTATCACCGCCCCGAGCGGCATCGGCTCCAAGACGTCCTGGTGTCCATTCGGAACCGGAAGACGCTGAGCGGCTCTCACGCACAGCGGCGCCCCAACGCGCGCTTCTACCTCGCCTCTCCGGAAGAGATGGCACGCCGTTTCGAGGATCGTCCCGACGCCCTGTCCCACACCCTGGAGATCGCCGAGCGGTGCACCGCCTTCGACCTCACCCGGGATCTGGGATACACATTCCCCGACTTCGAAGGAAGTGACCGGGGAGGCGCCCTGGAAACCCTGACCGCCATCTGCCTGGCGAAGCTGGATGAGCGCTACAGCGGCTCGAAGTTGGAAGACGAAGCACGGGAGCGGCTCCATCAGGAGCTCGGGCTCGTGGATCGGCACGGCCTGGCCGGATTTTTCCTCGTTTACCGCGACATCATGGAGCTGGCTCGCGACGTGGCCGCCGACATCCGGGGAACGGCGCCACGCGCCCACGCAGGACTGCCGCCGGGACGGGGCCGAGGATCGTCGGTCTCGTCCATCATCTGCTACCTCATCGGCTTGTCCCACGTGGATCCCGTGAAGACGAACCTATTTCTGGGGCGCTTTCTGAACGAAGCCATGCGGAGCGTCCCGGACATCGACCTCGACTTCCCACGGGACATCCGCGAAGAGCTGATCCTACGGGTCTACCAGCGCTACGGGAGCGAGCATGCAGGGCTCGTGTGCACTTTCCCGACGTACCGTCTGAAATCGACGCTCCGTGAGATCGGCAAGGCGCTGAACCTTCCGATGGGAGATCTGGAAAAACTCTCCAAGCTGGCGGAGCGTCGTTCGGGTGGAGGCCTCCTAGAAGAACTCGAGCGTCTACCCGAGTTCCAGGAGAAGGCCGGCTCACCGTTGTGGCAGGCGCTCTGCGAGCTGGCCGATGACATCAAAGGCCTTCCCCGCCACATCTCCCAGCACGTAGGTGGAATGATCATCTCGAGCCGCCCCCTGGTGGAGATCGTACCCCTGGAACCCGCGGCCTGGGAGGGCCGGGTCCTCTGCCAGTGGGACAAGGACTCCTGTGACGACGCGGGATTCATCAAGATCGATTTTCTTGCGCTGGGCATGCTTTCCTTGGTGGAAGAAGCCGTGGACCTGATCTCGGAACGGCACGGCCGGCCTCCGGACCTCTCCCGCATCGACTTTGCCGATGAGGCGATCTACGAGCACATCTGCACGGGCGATACCGTCGGCATGTTCCAGGTGGAGAGCCGAGCCCAGATCCAGATGCTTCGACGCGTGCAACCCCGCAATCTCGAGGACCTAGCCGTCCAGGTAGCCATCGTTCGGCCGGGCCCCATCGTGGGTGGCGCGGTCAACCCTTATGTGCGCCGGCGCGAGCTTCTGCGCGAAGATCCGAACTTCCGCATCCCATACGACCATCCCCTTCTCGAGGAGGCTCTAGGAGAAACGCTGGGCGTCATCATCTTCCAGGACCAAGTGCTCCAGGTGTGCCAGGCCCTCGCAGGCTTTTCGGACGGTCAGGCCGAGAGCCTCCGGCGCGCCATGAGCCGAAAACGCTCGAAGGAGGCCATGGACACCCACTGGGAGGCCTTTCGGGACGGGACACGGGCACGGGGAGTCGACGAGATCACGGCCCAGAAGGTCTTCCAGCAGGTGACGGCGTTCAGTGAGTTCGGCTTTCCCAAGTCTCATGCGGCGGCGTTCGGTCTCCTGGCCTACCAGTCGGCGTGGCTCCGCTACTACTACGGTACCGAATTCTACGTGGGTCTCTTCAACAACCAGCCCATGGGCTTCTATTCCTTGGACGCGTTGGGCCGAGACGCCCGCCGTCACGGCATCGGGACCCGCCTTCCCGACGTCAACCGGAGCCGGGTGAAGTGCACGCCCGAGGAGTCCGACCTCCGCATCGGTCTGGGGTTCGTCCGCGGCTGGGGATCCGACATCGCCGAGCGGGTGGTGGCAGAGCGCGAGCGAGGTGGGCCCTTTGCCTCTCTTTCGGACTTTCTCCGGAGAACGCCCGTGTCCCTGAAGAGGCCCGCCGTCGAGAACCTGATCTGGGTGGGCGGGTTCGAGAGCTTCGGACTGACGCGGAGAGAGCTCCTGTGGCAAGCCGGCCTCTGGTTGGGTCCCGAGGACGACTCGGGACGGAGCGGTGGCCGGGACGATCACCCCCAGACCGAGCTGGGACTGGAGGACCCGTATGCGCAAATCAAATTTCCCGACCTCGACGATTCGGAGCGCATGGTGGCGGAATACCGCATGCTCCGCTTCTCCACAAACCTCCATCCCCTCGCGCTACTCCGGGACGAGCTTCCCGCCGAAACCGTGACCGGGAGTCTCTTTTCCGACCTACCTAATCACTCCACAGTAACGGTGGCCGGGATCGTCGTGGCTCGCCAACGTCCCTCTACAGCAAACGGCTATGTCTTTGTGTTGATGGAAGATGAGTCAGGTCCTATAAACGTAATTGTGAAGCCCAAGATCTATGAACAATGCCGGATGAGCGTGCGGATGGAGCCGTTCCTGGTCGTCCGTGGGCGCCTACAGAAGGACGGGTTGACCACAAACGTGATCGCCTACAAGGTGAAGGCGCTTCGGGTTCGGGAAACGGCACAACCGTCCGGACTTCAATCTGACCTGACGGGAACTCCTTTCCGCTACCTCACGGCCCTCGGGCAGTCCCCACCGGGAATCAAGAACTTCGGGTAGCCGACTTCGCTCGCGCGATCGCTTCTTAGCCGCCCAGCACTTCGCCAACCTGTAGTCCGGCTTCATCGGCCCATTCACGAGCGGTGACCTTGCGCGACTCAGGCGGCTGGACGCGCTTCAGGAGAATCTGTCCCCCCAACGCGGCGACAGACACTCCAGCGTCGCTGATGTCCGTTACCGTGCCGGGAGCGGCATCGGCATCACCGTCTCGGCGCTCCGCATCGAACAGCTTCACCGTCTCGCCACCGCGCGTCGTGCTCGCACCCGGCTGCGGGTTGCAGCCGCGAATCAGGTTGTACACGGTGGCCACCGGCTGAGACCAGTCGACCACGCCGACCTCGGACTTGGCCCAGCTTTCATACGTTGCCTGCGACTCGTCCTGGACGATCCGTGGCGCTGTTCCGTCACGAACCATATCGATCGCCTCCACCATCCCCTCGACACCCATCGGGTAGAGTCGGTCGAAATACAGAGAACCCAGCGTATCGTCGGGACCGATCTCGGTCTCCTTCTGCAGCAGAACAGGCCCGGTATCAAGTCCCTTGTCGGGCCAAAAAATGGTCAGACCGGTCATCGTCTCTCCCTGGATGATCGGCCAGTTGATGGAGCTGGGCCCGCGGTGTTTCGGCAACAGGGACGGGTGATACTGAATCGTTCCGAGCTTCGGCGCTTCGATCATGTCGTCCGGAACTATATCCGTGACGAATGCCATCACGCACAGATCTGCGTCTAACGCCTTGAACGCAGCGATCGACTCCTCAGAGCGATACTTACCGTGCTGATGTACGGGAATGGAGCGCTCCAGGGCACCCTCCTTCACCGGGTCGAGGGGGCGGCCCTCTCGATCAGCTGGCGGAAACGCTCCGACGATCTCGTCTTTTCCGGCATCCGCTATGGCTTCCATGACAGACCTGCCGAATGCGGACTGACCGATGATCACAATTTTCATGTTGGTTCCTTATAGTGCGCCATTGTACGCCGCTGATTTCTTATCCATCGAATTCACCCTCACCGGTTCGCTCGCTCGAGGTGGAAGCGCATGCCGTCCCAATCCAAGGCAGGGGAAAACATATCGAAGTAAGCATCCACTTCGTCCTTTGGACGGTAACCCGCGATCGCCTCTCTGACTTCCCTCTCGTAGACATCCCTGTCTCCCTCGTCACCGGCTGACATCGCCGCTGCCACTCGATCTCGGCACGCGACGAGAGACTTCCTCATTTCGCGTGCCCTTCCCGCGAAGTCATCATGTAACCCGAAGTGGGAGACGCCGAACGCGCTCGGCCCGATCGTCTCGACCTGATCGAGGGTTCCCAGCCAGGCCGGCACATCCACCGCCGGAGGTGGCGTGGGAGGATAGCTGGGAGCCCCCGGAGCGAGGATTACGCCTAAGGCGTCCCCCGCAATGAAAACTCCGTCTCTCTCGTCCAGGTAGGATACATGATGGGCGATGTGTCCCGGCGTGGCGAATGCGCGAACGCTCGGCAAAGGACCCCGTGTGGCTGGCTCCCAGGCGCAAATACGGTCCTCGGGCACGGGGAGCACATCTCCCCACAGACGATCGTGAGCCTTTCCGAAGGTCCTCCTCGTGCTCGCAACCAACCGCTCCGGATCGACCATGTGTGCCGCCGCATCGACATGCACATGGACGAGGAGTTCAGGGAACCGCGACACGAGATGTCCGGTCCCCCCTGCATGATCGAGGTGAACATGCGTAAGAAGCACGTGCCGGATATCGGAAA
The DNA here is from genome assembly GCA_963577685.1 of Gemmatimonadales bacterium UBA6960. Lineage (GTDB taxonomy): Bacteria > Gemmatimonadota > Gemmatimonadetes > Longimicrobiales > Gaopeijiaceae > UBA822. The sequence continues at coordinate 6,694 of CAUZAE010000033.1, forward strand.
GTCCGATACCCAACTCCGAGAGACCCCTCTCGAGTCCGTCCAACGAGGTCGAAGGGCCGGGATCTACGATCGCGGGCTCAGGTCCGTCGATCCAATACGACGAGATCGAGCGCGCATGGCCGAGATGCTCGAGGTCTATGGGAGCTACGGTCACACGATCCCTTCGCAGGTGATAGCGACCCTGGTCAAGAAATCAGCGCTCCGCCATCGGGACGAAGTCGCGCGCCGTGCTGCCGGTGAATACCTGGCGCGGGCGAGCGATACGCTGCTCCGGATCATCAAGCATCTCCTGCCACTGCGCCAACCATCCCACAGTTCGAGGGATCGCGAAGAGCACCGGGAACATCTCGACCGGAAACTTCAACGCTTGGTAAATCATTCCCGAATAGAAATCGATGTTGGGGTACAGATTTCTGGACACGAAGAAATCATCTTCGAGCGCGATTCTCTCCAACTCGAGGGCCGTGTCCAGGAGCGGGTTTCTCCCCGTCACCTCGAACACCTCCTCCGCCGTCCGTTTGATGATGCTCGCACGAGGATCGTACGCCTTGTACACCCGATGCCCGAAACCCATGAGACGCTCTTCCTTGCGTTTCACGCCCTCGATGAACTTGGGGATATTGTCCATGGTGCCAATCCGCTGGAGCATCCGAAGAACCGCCTCGTTCGCACCGCCGTGAAGCGGCCCGTAGAGGGCTCCCATGGCCCCGGCCAAAGCCGAATAGGGGTCTGCCTCGCTACTGCCGATGACCCGCATCGCGGTAGTCGAGCAATTCTGCTCGTGATCCGCATGGAGGATGAACAACACGTCGAGCGCCCGCTCGAAAACCGGATTCGGCTTGTAGTCACCGCCACCTACGTGGAACAACATGTTGAGAAAATTCGCCGTGTAGGATAGCTCATTCGCCGGATATGAAGGGGGCAGCCCCCTGTGGTGGCGGTATGCGAAGGCCGCGAGGGTGGGCATCTTAGCCACGATCCGCTGAATCTGTAGCCAGCGATTCTCCGTGTCGCGCACATTTCTCGCATTCGGGTAGAAGGTCCCTAGCGCCGACACCCCGCTGATCAACATGCTCATCGCGTGCGCATTGTAGCGGAACCCGTCCATCACGGTCCGAATGTTTTCATGGACGTACGTGTGGTTCGTGATGCTGTGCACGAACTCATCGAGCTCGGGCTGAGTCGGGAGCTCCCCATTGAGTATCAGATACGCCACCTCGAGGAACGAGCTGCGCTCAGCGAGCTGCTCGATCGCGTATCCACGATACTGGAGGATCCCCTTGCCACCGTCGATATACGTGATCGTGCTCCGGGTCGACGCGGTGTTGGTGAAGGCGGGATCGTAGGCCATCATGCCGAAATCGTCATCCTCGACCTTGATCTGCCGAAGATCCATCGCTCGAATTACGTCGCCTTCGAGGATATCGACCTCGTACTCACGACCGGTTCGGTTGTCCCGAATCGTGAGGCTGTCTTCTCCACTTCCCTTCTCAGTCATCTCTTCTCCAGTACCGGTCGCTTAACACGCTTCGAAGGCGTTCATGCCGTACATCCGGGGGACTTCCGGCAAATTCGATCCGAGTTGGGCACGTAGCTGAATCGGGGAATCACCCGCCGTCCGTGCCAATGCCGAGGGGGGGACTCGAACCCCCAAGGGCCGAAGCCCGCCGGATTTTGAGTCCGGTGCGTCTACCAGTTCCACCACCCCGGCGGATCGCGAATAACGCGATTGTCGGCATAAAATCTAACGTTTTCGGACTCGACAAAAAAGCGCGGATGGGGCGACTCGCTACGCTCCGTCTGACAGTCCTGCAAAGTATTCCCGCATGCCGGCCATGCGTTCTTTCGCACCGGGCCAATCCTTCGCGACCTGCTCCACATTCCTGAGTAGCCCTGTTTGGCCCGTATGCTCCCGCACCTCCGTCAGCATATGCTCGACTTTGCAGAAGGCCGCGAGCATCTCCCCGCATGTGTCATGGAACATGGGCGTGTCGATCGCCCCGTGGACGACAAAGGACGCAGCCATGTCCCAGTACCCCATGACCATACGGACTTTGGCACTGTCTTCCGAGGCGAGCACTGCGGCATAATCCTCAGCCGAGCTGGGGTTGAATGAGCGGATTACCCAGTTCCGTGCGTCGCGGAGTTTGGCCTCCCGACGAAGGTCGTACAGGCGCATGAGTAGATCGGCATTCTCATAGGGTGTGCTCAAGAGAAACTCCTGGAAGGAAGTGATGGGCCGTCGAGTGCAGTGAGAAGTTCGCGCCGGCGTCGGCGTTCGGCCAGGTCCGAGTTCTCCCACACGCACCATCTACCCCCAATCAGATCGTTCGTCGCCAACAGGCGGGGTGTCTTCGGCATGGCCACAGCGGTATTCTTCCATCTTGGATTTTTCGGTAGGCCACCCTCGCCACGGCAGTGGAATGACGACCAAGAGGCCTCAATGAGCAACGATCCCTTCGGTGCCCGAACGGACATAGAGCTGTCGGAAGGCCCCACCTCCTTTTATCGCCTCACGCGGCTGGAGGAGCAGGGCCTGGCCGAGCTCGACCGCCTTCCCTTCTCCATACGCATTCTCTTGGAGAACGCGCTGCGCCACTCAGGCGGCCAATACGTGGGAGAGGATCACGTGCGGGCAGTAGCGGCGTGGAGCCCCACGAACTCTGGAGCCGACCTACCGTTCATGCCGACGCGCGTGGTCCTTCAGGACTTTACAGGCGTTCCCGCGGTCGTCGACCTCGCGGCCATGCGGGATGGCCTCAAGGCCCTGGGTGGTGACCCGAACCGGATCAATCCTGTGGTACCTGCCGATCTGGTCATCGACCACTCGGTCCAGGTCGACTTCTTCGGCACGCCGGAAGCCTACCGGAAAAACGTAGAGCGCGAGTTCGAGAGAAACCGCGAACGGTACACGCTGCTCCGGTGGGCTCAGCACGCCTTCGAGAACTTCCGGGTGGTCCCGCCCGGCGCCGGCATCGTACATCAGGTCAATCTCGAGTATCTCGCTTCAGTCGTTCATCGAAGGACGGAGGACGGCGTGTCGGTAGCCTATCCGGACACACTGGTGGGCACGGATTCGCATACGACGATGATCAACGGTCTCGGAGTCGTGGGCTGGGGCGTAGGCGGGATCGAGGCGGAAGCGATTCTCACCGGCCAGCCCTATTACATGTTGGTGCCGGAGGTCGTGGGCGTGAAGTTCACGGGAGAACTCCCGGAGGGTGCCACCGCGACAGATCTCGTTCTCCATGTCGTGGAGATGCTCCGTGCACACGGGGTCGTGGGCCGCTTCGTTGAATTTTACGGCCCGGGTCTTTCGAAGCTGACACTTCCGGACCGGGCCACGCTCGCCAATATGGCCCCCGAATACGGTGCGACAATCGGCTTCTTTCCGGTCGACGACGAGGTGTTGGCCTATCTGCGAGGCTCTGGTCGAAGTGCAGGATTGGTCGAGCGCGTGGAGCGCATCAGCAAAGAGCAGAACCTCTTCCGCACGGACGAGACACCGGATCCGGAATATACGGAGATGCTCCAACTGAACCTCTCCACGGTAGAGCCGAGCGTCGCGGGTCCGAAGAGACCTCAGGACCGTATCGCGCTCGCTGATCTCCCGGCAGCATTCGGCAAGGATCTTCCGGAGCTCTTGCCGGCTGGCTTTTCTGTGAATGGAGGCGGAAAGAGAACGGTGGAGATCGAGCTGGACGGACAGACCGTCCAGCTCGGGGACGGTAGCATCGTGATCGCTGCGATCACAAGCTGTACCAACACTTCGAATCCGTCGGTCATGGTGGGTGCGGGCCTCATGGCCAAGAAGGCGGTAGAGCTGGGGCTCAACGTCATGCCGTGGGTGAAGCCGAGTATGGCCCCGGGGTCTAAGGTCGTGACCGACTACTTGGAGGCGTCCCATCTCATGGAGTACCTCGACCGACTGGGGTTCGACGTGGTGGGGTACGGATGTACGACCTGCATCGGCAACTCCGGACCTCTGGCCGAGCCGATCGACGAGGCGATTCGCGAGCACGGCCTCGTCGTCGCCTCGATCCTCTCCGGCAACCGCAACTTCGAAGCTCGCATCCATCCCGCCATTCGGGCCAACTACTTGGCGTCGCCCATGCTCGTGGTAGCCTATGCGCTGGCCGGCAGGATCGCCATCGACCTGGTCAGTGAGCCGCTGGGTCATGGCCAGGACGGAGAGCCCGTCTATCTCAAGGACCTCTGGCCCACCTCGGAGACGATTCGCGAGACTGTCCGAACGGCGCTCGAGCCCGAGATGTACTCACGGCGCTATGGGGAGGTCTTCGAGGGCAACGATCTCTGGCAGGCACTCCCCCTCCCTCAGGACCAAGACGCGCTCTACGACTGGAACGCGCAGTCCACCTATATCCGCAATCCACCCTTTTTCGCAAACATGTCCCCCGACGTGCCGAAGCTGACCGACATCGTGGGGGGCCGCGTACTCGGGATTTTCGGTCAAACGACGACCACGGATCACATTTCACCGGCCGGGGCCATCCCGAAGGCTGAGCCCGCAGGAGTCTACCTCCGTGAAAAGGGCGTGAAGCCCTGGCAATTCAACACTTTCGGCTCCCGCAGGGGCAACCATGAGGTGATGATGCGAGGAACTTTCGGGAACGTGCGCATCAGAAATCTGATGTTGGAGGACCGCGAGGGCGGGTACACCGTACACGTGCCGAGCGGGGAGGAGCTCTCCATCTACGAGGCGGCGATGCGGTATCAAGCCGAGGGAACGCCCTTGCTCATCCTGGCTGGGAAAGAGTATGGCACCGGTAGCTCCCGGGATTGGGCCGCAAAGGGAACGACGCTCCTGGGTGTTCGTGCCGTACTCGCGGAAAGCTATGAGCGCATCCACAGAAGTAACTTGGTGGGGATGGGGGTCCTGCCCTTACAGTTCGAAGAGGGAGACACTCCCGAATCACTCGGGCTGACCGGCCGCGAGACCTACGACATCCTCGGAATTTCGGACGGCCTCGGACCCCGTGAGCGCCTGCGGGTGATCGCACGCCGCGAAGACGGTGAGGAGGTCAGCTTCCAAGCGATCGCGCGACTCGACTCGGATGTGGACGTAGAGTACTACCGTAACGAGGGGATTCTCCACACCGTGCTGCGCCGTATGGGCGCGGGGGACATGTAGGAAGGACCGGTGGCGGGCGGCCCCCTCAACCTCAGCCGTATGGCTCTCCGTTGTCGACTCGAAGCGCTACAGGCGGCCTTAACACCTCTGCCATCACGATCGCTCTACGGAGCGAAGTCACTCCACCCATGGGTTCACGCAAAGCCCCTTTCTCGCGCGAAGTGCGAGCTGCCCCATCGGACGAATCGGCCATGCCGGTTTCCGAGTGTAACACGTGCTCGTGTGGCAACTCACGGAAGGGTCGGCGAGCCTGCACGGGCACCGGCTGGACCTCGGCGGCGGTAACAGTGGCGCGTTCGGGCTCGGACACAATGTCGGAACGGTCATACACCTCCACCGTGTCCGGACGGTGGTACGCCTCCCCGGTGTCCGTACCATCATACGCCGCCATACGCGTCGATCGCTGCGCCGCGCGTGACACTGTTCGTGACTCGGTACGACGCACCATTGGTGATTCGGCATCGGGAGCCGGCGATGGATCGGTACGCTGCGCAGGATGTTCTCCCCGTGCCAAGGCCGCGATCTCTCCCCAGAGATCCTCCGGCACCATCCCTTCCGACGAGCCCTCTCCAACGCGCTCATCGTCGTCGATTTCCGACGGTCCGGCCGGCCCAGGTAATTCGCCGCGAAGCTGAGCCGCCTGGCGCTTTTTCCGCGCGGCGCCATCCATTATCGAGATGACGATGAAAAACCCGATGACCAGGAGTTGAATAAAACCGTCACCCATCAGGCCAGCCCCCTAAGCCAACGGCTCGGACGACACATCTTCACCACTGGCGATAGCATTCCTCATAGACGTATCGGACTGGATGTTGTCGTAGCGGACGAAGTCCATGACACCCATATGGCCTTGGCGAAAGGCCTCGGCGATAGCCAACGGCACTTGGGCCTCGGCCTTGACGAGTTCCGCCCGCATCTCCTCCACCTTCGCCTTCATCTCCTGCTCCTGCGCCACGGCCATGGCCCTACGTTCCTCCGCACGAGCCTGAGCCACTCGTTTGTCCGCGTCGGCCTGATGGGTCTGTAGATCGGCGCCGATATTCTTGCCCACGTCGACGTCGGCGATATCGATCGAGAGAATCTCGAACGCTGTGCCCGAGTCGAGGCCCTTCGCGAGCACCGTCTTCGATATGGCGTCGGGATTCTCGAGCACCTCTTTGTGGGAATTCGCCGATCCGATCGAAGACACGATACCCTCCCCCACCCGGGCAAGAATCGTGTCCTCACCTGCACCCCCCACCAAGCGATTGATGTTGGCCCGCACCGTGACCCGAGCTTGCGCGATGAGCTGGATGCCGTCCTTGGCCATCGCCGCAACCTTGGGCGTGTTGATCACCTTCGGGTTCACGGAGACCTGAACCGCCTCGAACACGTCTCGGCCGGCAAGGTCGATGGCAGCGGCTTGTTGAAAAGACAACTCGATGCTCGCTTTGTCCGCGCTGATGAGGGCCCGCACCACACGCTCCACCTGTCCACCCGCCAAATAATGGGCCTCCAAATCGTTCACGCTCAACGAGATCCCAGCCTTGGTCGCCCAAATCAGCGGCCGCACGACCGCCGGTGGGTTGACCTTCCGGAGGCGCATTCCCACCAAATACCCGATTCCTATTCTTACGCCCGCCGACATCGCTTCAATCCAGAGTCGAACCGGCACGGCCCAAGCAATTACCGAGATGCCTGTGATGGCGGCGAAGAGTACGAAGAGACTAAAAATGTCTACCTGCTGCATGCGGTGGTCCTTTTCAATGAGCTGACCGATTCCCCGGGTAGGCCCGCGAGGATCAGTGTAGGTGGCTAAGCGTCCTTGTCGACCTCAGTGATGATGGGGCGTACCACGTGTCGAGATCCCTCGGCACTGACGATGCGCACAGGTGTCCCCTCTTCGATCCACTCGGATTCCGAGATGACGTCGATACGCTCGTCGTTGAATACTCCGACCCCCGACGGCCGCAGATCGGTCATGGCGACGCCCTCGGCATCGACGAGCTCGGATCGAGTCTGTGCCGACTCAAATCCGATCGCCTTGTCCGTCCGGGCCCCTAAGAAAATTCCCGAACGGTATAGGCGAGTACTCTTGGGAAGATGACGGAGCAGAGCCCAGCCCGTGACCAGAAGGAGGAGGATCGTCGTCGAGAGAACTCCTCCGGCTCGGCTGAAATCCTGCATCGTCGGGAGGCTTCCGAGCAGACTCATATAGACCCCGCCAACGATGCCCAGAAGGCCGACGATACCGAACAGCCCGAACCCCGGGATCACGAAGATCTCAACCGCGACGAAGCCGACCCCGGCGGCGATGAGAAGGAGATCCTCCCATCCCGCTAGACCGATGATGAGATGTGAACCGAAAAAGAGCGACAGCGCGAGTGCGCCCGCGGCTCCAGCCAAACCCAACGTGGGGGTCTTAATCTCGATGATGAGACCGAGAAACCCGAGAGAGAGGAGAAACGGCGCTACCACGGGGTGTGAAAAGAATCGGACGAAGCGCTCCGCCCAATTGATACGCATCGCCTGTACATCGGCCCCAGCGAGGTCCAACTCTTCCAGCAGATCCGCGAAGTCCGACGTTGCTCGTGCGAAGCCGAGGCGCACAGCCTCTTCCGTTGTCAACGTGAGGAGCTTCCCGGACTCGACGACGTCCGGAATCGACAGAGACTCGTCTACCATCGCCTCGGCAATGGCCGGATCAAGGTCGTGAGCCTCGGCGAGAGCCCTCATTTCACTTCGCATGGCCGAAACGATCTTCTCTGAAGCCTTCGTTCCCGACCCATCTACCGGCGTCACCGCCCCGATGACTGAGCCAGGCCGCATAAAGATCCCCTGTGTGGCGAGGGAAATCAGCGCCCCGGCGGAAAAAGCCCGTCGATTCACGAAAGCGTAGATCGGCACGCCCGAATCAGAGATGGCGTCGGCGATTCGCTCTGCCGCATCGACGCGTCCCCCCGGCGTATCGACATCCAGAATGAGAGCGGCGGCACCCGCCGCCTCCGCCTCTCGTATAGACCGTTCAATGAACGGAGCCAGACCCATCTCGATCACGCCCGAGACAGGTACTCGAAACACTAGCGGCGAGTCCTGTCCGACAGATAGGGTGGGCAACGCCACAAACCCTCCGAGCGCGAGGGCTGCAACTGCATAGATACTCCTCGACATAGTTGTCATCCCCTCGAAGCAAGCGTCGCGCCGGACGGGCTCAACCTAAGACAGAAGGAGGGCCGAAAGCCAATTTCTCAGTTGAGGATCTCGATCCCCAACAAGAGGCTGGCGTAATACGACCCCCGAATCGCCCGCGTGTAATCTGCATCCCGCATCGCTTCACGAGCCGCGTCAATGAGGCGCTCCGCCCGCACCAGAGTCTGCTCCGTATACGATTCGGCGGACGAAAACCTTCGGGCCCCACGCTCTGCTGCACCGAGGAGTCGCGTCGCGACGTGGACTGGCGCCATTTCCAGAAGATAATCGGCGGCCTCAAAAGTGGCCACGAGAGACGCCCTACGCTCGCCGGCCTCCAGCAAGACATGAGATCGTTCGAAGGACTCGCGTGCCATACCTACGCGCTCTACCAAGGAAGAGGGCGACGCCCCCACGGTCCATGCGCCCACCACTTGGAGCGTGGATTCGATCCTACCGAGCAGTTGGCCGACGTCGTCGTCCTCGAGGCGAGTCGCCAGAATCTCGGCGACCTCGATGTAGCTCTCGGATCGCAAAAGGCGTCCCTCCGCCGTCGGAAGTGTCCAAGAACGCTGCCAAGCCGATACGGAGACGTCCTCGAAGGTACCGCCCTCGCCGATCCAAACGTCTACCAGCCTCGGCACCCTTTCCCCGATATCTGGAGCCGCTCCGGTCTCCTGGGCCAGCACGACGCCCATGGGGTCGGAGAGAGAGTCACTACAGCCAATGGACAGCGCGACCGCAATGATCCACCTCAACTCTCTAGCCGCCGAATCGATGTGCATAGCCATGATTGAAAGCTACCGAAGACCGAGACTCCGGATCAATCGCCCTTCGTCCGCCAGAGGCGTCGATCTCTTCAACCTCTAGCCAGGTTGCCCACGCTGTGCGGCTCGAATAACTTTCCGTTCGAACGCTCGTCCTACCGACGAAAAGAGCGGATCTCATCCATCCTCGGAGGTCGTACATCGTTAGGCAGGGCCGACAATTCGACGTCAAGCTGGCAGCGATCTTGCGCACGTCGTCGGAGGTGTTTGCCCAGAAGGGTTACGATCGGGCAAGCGTTCGTGATATTTCCGCAGCCACCAAAATCAGTCTCTCCGGCCTGTATCATTACTTCAGCAGCAAGGAGGAGCTACTCTTCCTCATCCAGAAAACCTGCTTCGACACATTGCTGGAGAGACTCGGCGAGGACCTCGCCGGTCTCGAATCGCCCGGTGAACGCCTGTCTGTGGTCGTCCGCAATCACGTGCGATTCTTCGCTGATAATATGGCGGAGATGAAGGTGCTCTCACATGAGGCCGACGCGCTCACGGGGGGCTACAAGGAGCAAATCGCCGACCGCAAGCGGGACTACGTCGACATAGTCCGACAGTGCGTGGAAGAGATTCTGGAGACACCGTACGAGGCAGACGGCAGAGTGGCCACGTTCGCGCTCTTCGGAATGATGAACTGGATCTATACCTGGTATCGTCCGACGAGGGACGTTTCGGTTGACCGCCTCGGATCCGTCATCCTTCATACCTTTTTGAACGGTATCTCATCACCTCTCCCCCACCAGGGAAAGGCGTTGGAGGGAGCAGGCCCCCACGGCATTCTATTGTTCGACAAAGACTAATAACCTAAAGGCGAGAATGAGATGACGGACAAGACACTGGTCCATTATGAACTGAACGACGGTGTGGCGATCCTGACGTTGGACGATCCGCCGGCCAACACTTACACGCACGAAATGATGGTTCAGCTCGACCAGGCCATCGTGCGGGCTCGATTCGACGAAGAGGCACAGGTGATCGTGGTCACGGGGGCAGGTGAAAAATTCTTCTGCGCCGGGGCGAACATCCAAATGCTCTCGGAGGTCACGCCCGGCTTCAAGTACTGCTTTTGCCTCCACGCCAACGAGACGCTGAATCGCTTCGAGCATACGTCGAAACTCGTCATCGGGGCGCTCAATGGACATACGGTAGGCGGTGGGCTGGAGATCGCTATGGCGTGCGATATACGGATCGCGCGCAAAGACGGTGGCCAGTGCGGCCTCCCGGAGGTCGCGCTGGGCGTACTCCCGGGCACCGGCGGAACGCAGCGCCTGGTTCGGATCGTAGGAAAATCCAAGGCGATCGAACTCATGGCCGGAGGTGATACGTTCGGGTTCGACCGGGCTCTCGAGCTCGGCCTCGTCAATCAGCTGCTGGAGGCGAGCAACAACGCGGGCTTCATGGCCCAAGTCCTCGACTATGCTAAGACGTTCACGACGCCCAACAAGGCGGTGAGAGCCGTCGGCAATATCAAGCGCGCCGTGCAAACCGGAGCCGAGTTGCCGTTCGAGTTGGCCCTGACCCTCGAGCGTGAGCTCCAGCAGCAGCTTTTCCAGAGCTCGGACGCCGGTGAAGGACTGGCGGCCTACGTAGAGAAGCGTACGGCTGAATTCACGGGTAACTGAGTCGGGGATCAGAAAATGAGGACGGCTTGGATCGTCGACGCGGTACGCACCGCCATCGGTCGGCACGGGGGGGCGCTCGCACGAGTTCGCCCCGACGACCTCGCGAGCCGGGTCATCAAAGCGTTGGTCGACCGAACGGACGTCAATCCGTCCGAGGTCGACGACGTGCTGATGGGATGCACCAACCAAGCGGGCGAGGACAACCGCAACGTCGCTCGCATGGCCCTGCTATTGGCGGGTCTCCCGGTGAGCGTCCCCGGGCAGACCATCAACCGTTTGTGCGGGTCCGGCCTTCAGGCGGTGAACTCTGCCTTCCACGCCATCCAAGCGGGCGAGGGCGACATGTTCATCGCAGGTGGTGTCGAGAGCATGAGCCGTGCCCCTTATGTCATGCTCAAGGCAGAGAGGGCCTTCGACCGTGGACACCCGACCACCGCCGATACGGTCCTGGGGTGGCGTTTCACGAACCCCGAGTTACCGAGCCATTGGACCATCGGACTGGGAGAAACAGCCGAGGGGGTCGCCAAGGAGTTCGGCATCGGTCGCGAGGAGCAGGACGCTTTTGCGGTGGAGAGCCAAAGGAGAGCGGGAGCCGCGATCGCGGCCGGCTTGTTCGACGCTGAAATCGTGCCTGTGGAGATTCCGGATCGGCGAGGAGATCCTGTCGTGGTGGACACCGACGAGCACCCTCGCCCGGATGCCACCCTCGAAGACCTCGCCCGTCTCCGTCCGGTATTCGCGGCGGAAGGCACGGTCACCGCTGGGAACGCATCGGGGATCAACGATGGGGCGGCCGCACTGCTCGTGGTCGAAGAGAGCAAGGCGCGCAGCCTCGGGTTGGAACCGCTCGCCCGCATCGTTTCGACCGGAGTGGCAGGCGTCGAACCCCACCGAATGGGCATGGGCCCCGTTCCGAGTACCCGGATCGCCCTTGAGCGGGCGGGCTTCGGGGTAGACGATCTCGACCTGATCGAGCTCAACGAAGCGTTCGCTGCCCAGGCCCTCCCATGTATTTCGGAGTTGAATCTCGATCCCGAGCGTGTAAATGTGAATGGAGGGGCCATTGCCCTAGGGCACCCCGTCGGTTGCTCTGGCGCCAGAATCGCGACGACTCTCGTCCATGAGATGGCCAGACGGGGGGATTCACGAGGATTGGCGACCATGTGTATCGGCGTTGGTCAGGGTATCGCTACGACACTGTCTACATGAACGACGACCTTTTCAAGAAATTGACTGTCCTTGGGGCCGGCACCATGGGACAAGGGATCGCACACGTGTGTGCTGCCGCGGGCATGCAAACCGTTCTCTACGACGTGGACCTCAGCACGGTGGAGCGAGGCCTTGAACGCATTCGCACGAGCCTCGACAAGGGCGTCTCCCTCGGGAAGGTCACAGAAGACGACCGGGAAGCCACTTTAGACCGTATCACGCGGAGCTCTGATCTGGCCCTCGCGGTCGAGGGCGCTCCCTTCGTCATCGAAGCCGCCCCAGAGTCGATGGAGCTCAAGCAGGGACTCTTTCGAATGGTAGAGCAAGGGGTCGGGGAAGATACGATCCTGGCGACGAATACGTCCTCCATCAGCATCTCTCAGCTGTCGATGGGGATGGAGTTCCCGGCCCGATTCTTGGGGATGCACTTCTTCAATCCGGTCCACATCATGGACCTCGTGGAAATCGTATGGGGTGAGCACACCGCGGAATCGACACGGGACCTGGCATTGGAGTTCACCCGGCTCATTGGTAAGGAGCCGATCGTCGTGAGAGACTCCCCGGGATTTGCGTCCTCGCGGCTGGGAATCGTCCTCGGACTCGAGGCCATCCGCATGGTCGAAGCGGGAGTCGCGGAGCCGGAGGCCATCGACAAAGCGATGGTGCTCGGATATCGCCACCCCATGGGTCCCCTCAGACTCACCGACCTCGTAGGCCTGGACGTCCGACTGGGCATCGCAGAATATCTGCAGAAGGAGTTGAATTCCGATTCGTTTCAGCCACCCGAACTACTCAAGCGTATGGTATCGGAGGGCAAACTCGGTAAGAAGACTGGTCAGGGCTTCTACCGCTGGGAGGTTGAATGACTGAGGCACCGGTCCTCATCGAGCGAGATGGCGCCATCGCTCTGGTCACACTGAACCGTCCAGAAAAACTCAATGCACTCAACCAGGACGTCAGACAGCGGATTACCGCTGCCATGGACGAACTGGCCGGCGACGACGACATCAAGGTGGCGATCCTCCACGGCGTGGGCCCGAAGGCCTTCATCGCCGGCGCGGACGTGTCCGAATTCGCTTCGCGTACAACCGACGAGCAACGGGAGGTGTCCGAGGGACGGCGAGTTTATGATGCCGTGGCCGACTTCCCCAAGCCCCTGATCGCTGCCATTCACGGCTTCTGCGTCGGGGGGGGATGTGAGTTGGCGTTGGCGTGTGATCTGCGAGTGGCCGATCGAACGGCCCAATTCTGTCAGGCAGAGATCCGACTCGGCTTGATTCCCGGTGCCGGTGGGACTCAGCGACTCGCGAGGCTCGTAGGCGCCGGTCAGGCCCTCAGAATGGCACTCACCGGGGATAATATCGACGCTTCCGAGGCCTACCGTATCGGCTTGGTGGAATTTCTGGTCGACGAGGGCGAACACCTCAACAAGGCGAAGGAGCTGGCCTCGCGGATGGCGCGCTGGAGTCCGGTCGCGTTAGGATTGACCAAACAAGCCGTCCGCGTCGCGTTCGAGAAGCCGCTCACGGAGGGTCTCGACGACGAGCGGGAGCTCTTCCTGAGTGCCTTTGACAGCGACGACGGCCGTGAGGGTGTTCGGGCTTTCGTCGAGAAGCGGAGGCCAAACTTCAAGGGTCGATGAGAAGGGCATGCTCATGACGAGCAAGGGCGCAAGGATGTGAAGACGAGCACGGTCCGACGCGGCGTCGCCATCTTCCTCGTGCTGGATGGTCTCCTGGCCATGTGGCCGGGACTCCTCCCATTCAATCGCATCTATCCTCTGGTCTTCGGGCTGCCCTTCGTCATGGCATGGCTCACGTTTCTCATGCTGCTTGTCGGCATCGCGTTGTTCGTCGTGGCGCTAGCTGATCGAGCCGCCGGCCGACCATCCTCCTGATGGAGCGCTGGCACTTCATCGCGCTCGTCATCGGCGTCTACCTCCTCGTGACGCTTTCGATCGGCCTGGCCGCGGGTCGGAAGAGCACGAAGAGTGTCCAAGGGTTCGTGGCCGGCGATCGTGATTTCGGCCTTCTCGTCTTCTACTTCGTCACCGGAGCCAGCGTATACTCGGCCTTCGCCTTCCTTGGGGGCCCCGGATGGGCATACAGTCGGGGGGCGGCCGCATTCTACATCCTCACATATGGTGCTCTCGGGATGGCGCCGTGGTATTGGGTCGGACCGCGTGTCGCTCACCTCGGGCGACGCTTCGGATTCGTGACGCAGGCCCAACTCATCACCGGGAGATTTCCATCCCGTTCTCTCTCGGTCCTCATCGCCATCCTAACGCTGGGCGCATTCATCCCATACATCACGCTTCAGATGCGCGGGGCGGGAATCGTCATCGAGGCAGTGACGGAGGGCCACGTGCCATTGGCGCTCGGCGCTGCGCTGGCGTACGGAATCGTGATCATCTACGTCTTGACGAGTGGCGTCATGGCCGTCGGCTGGACAAATACGTTCCAGGGAATGTTCATGCTGGTCATCGCTTGGACGCTCGGACTCTACCTCCCGTTTCACCTCTACGGGGGTATCGGCCCGATGTTCGAACGCATCGCCGCCGAACGCCCCGAGCTTCTCACGGTTCCGGGACTGGCTGCGAACGGGGAAGCGTGGACCTGGGGCGGTTATACGACTGCGATCCTCGTGAGCATCATCGGGCTGCAGATGTGGCCTCACCTGTTCATGAAGGCGTTCACCGCGAAGAATGACGATATCATCCGGAAGACGGCCATCCTTTTCCCGACATTCCAGCTCTTTTTGGTTCCGGTCTTTCTCATCGGCTTCGCCGGAGTCCTTTTCGCCGAGGCACCACCGACCGCCGACTTCATCCTGCCCTTCATGGTCCTGAAGACTGAACTTCCGGCGTTGGTGGTCGGCCTGTTTTGTGCGGGCGCTCTATCGGCCTCGATGTCCACCGGGGACGCCTTACTCCATGGAGCGGCCTCCGTAACGGTAGAGGACGGAATCGGGCTCTTCATTCCTCTCACGGATGGGCAACGCCGAGCCCTCATGCGTGGCCTAATCCTGGTAGTCGGCGCCGTCGCGTACATCTTTGCTCTGGACGACCAAGGATCCCTCGTAGCACTCTTGCTTGGCTCGTACGGCATCATCTGCCAGTTGGCCCCGACCGTGTTGGCGGCCCTGTATTGGAGAAGAGCGACCACGGCAGGAGCTCTTACGGGCCTGCTGTCGGGCTCCATTACGGCCGTCTTCTTCTTCCTGAACGGCGGGCTCCGGCCACTGGATCTTCATGAGGGCGTGCTCGGACTTCTGGTGCACATACCCGTGCTCATCGTCGTGAGCTTGATGACACCGCCACAGAGTCCGGAACACATCTCGGGTTTCTTGGAGAGTCCACCTGTGGAGGGATCCGCATGAACGTCGAGGGAGAGGTCACTGACCAGCCCCGCACAACGGAAGCTCACCTAGATGAGCTACGTGACCGGATCATCGAGTTGGACGACGAGCTCATCCGGCTGATCGGAGAACGCAGAGACGTCGTATTGGAGATCGGTCGCATGAAGCGGGAGCTGGGGCTCCCCGTGATGGACCCCGCCAGAGAGGCCCGTGTTGTTCGCCGAGTCGCCGAGCGTTCGAGAGAGCTCGGCGTAGATGAGGAACTGACCCGTGACGTGATCTGGCGAATCATCTCCTCGGCGCGCGATACCCAGAGCGAGCGCACCGGCCTGGGACGCTCGGCCGGCGACGCTCCAGTCGAATAGGCGTTCAGCCCTTCCGTTCCATCCCCGATCAGTCGTCCGCGAGGCGACTCCGGCGATTCGGCACGGCGAGGGCCGCTACCACCTGGCTCGTCGCACCCACGGGAACCCTCAAGGGATAGATCTCGCCCGGCGGCGTTACGCGGCGGATGAGCTGAGGGTTCAGGTCATACATGCTTCCGGCAGAAATGCCTAGCGCTTCGGCCACTTGGCCCAGGTCCACACCCCCCGGGGACCAGACGAAATCGTACGCGTATGCCTCCACCTTGGTCACCTCGAGGCCGTAGCGCTCCGCCGATCGTGCGAGGTACGTGGCAGCGAGGAGTTTCGGCACATACTGGGCGGTTTCCGCCGGCAAGTGGTCTACGACCTCCCAGTAGAGACTCTCATCTCCCCTCCGGCCGTCCGTGTAGCGCCGAAGGATACCCGACACGCGCGTTGGACCCGCGTTGTACGCCGCGGCCGCCAGGTACCAGGAGCCATACTGCTCGTGCAGCACGCTCAAGTAGTCCAGAGCAGCGCCAGTCGCCCTGATCGGGTCATACCGTTCGTCCACGTAGGCGTC
>CAUZAE010000034.1:0-22905 GCA_963577685.1 Gemmatimonadales bacterium UBA6960
TTGATGTCCCAGGCGGAACGTCCCCCCCTCAAGGTCGGTCTTCTGGGCGTCGGCGCGGTGAGCCAACTCGTGTATCTCCCGATCCTTTCGGAACGGGTAGACGTCGACCTCATGGCGGTCGCCGATACCGATCGCCCAAAGGCGGAGACGCTGGCCGAGCGGTTCGAGGTCCCGCGCGTGCTGACAGACGAAGAGATCCTCTCGGATGACGACGTCGAGGCCGTCATGATCTGCACTCCCACTTATCTGCACGAAGCGTCGGCTGTGTCCGCGCTCGAGGGGGGGAAGCACGTGCTGGTGGAACAGCCTGTTGCTCTTTCCAGCGACGGTGTGCGACGAGTTCTGGACGCTGCGTCGGCCGCCGGACGACACGTTGCCGTCGGTATGAATCATCGCTTTCGTCCGGATGTTGGGGCGTTGTCGTCGTTTGTACACGGGGGGGGGCTCGGCGACATCTATGCAGTTCGGACCAGCTCTCTCACCCGCAGGACGCCCTCGGCGCGCCCGACGTGGCGCCAGAGGCCTGAGGAGTCCGGGGGTGGAGCCCTCATGGATCTCGGCGTCCAGATCGTCGACCTGTCGTTGTGGCTTCTCGGTTACCCGAAGATCACGCGCGTGTCGGCGGTGCTTCAACAGGGAGACGATGAGGTCGAAGAGGCCGCGTCGCTGTTCGCCACTTCCGATTCCGGAGTCGCGTTCAGCGTGGAAGTCAGTTGGAGCCTCTTCGCAAAACAGGACCGACACTACGCCCGTGTCATGGGGACGGAGGGATCCGGCTTGCTACCCCCACTCGAGGTCCACAAGCAGTTGGGGGGCAGACCGATCAACGTGACGCCCCGCCAACCCCGACCGCGGGGTGGCGAGAATCGCTTCACGAATTCTTACCGTCGGTTGCTCGACCAGTTTCTGCGGACCGTGGCCGACGAAACGGATCAGCCGCCGCCGACGGAGCAGATCATGCTCATGGACGTGATCGCCGCGGCCTACCGCTCGGCAGGAGAGGGTCGCGAGATCAGCCTTGAGTAGCCTCCTGGTCTTGATCTCGCTTCTCGCCCTGGGCTTCGCTCCCGGCGCCGGGCAGCTCCCGCCCGAAATCCTCGACGCTTCCCCCACGACTCCTCCTCCTGGTTCACGCCTCGAGGTCTTCCTCATGACCATCGGTCCGGGCGACGCGATCTGGGAACGATTCAGTCACAACGCATTAATCATCCGGGATGAGGATGCGGGGACGGAGGTCGCGTACAACTGGGGGATTTTCGACTTCAGTCAGGAGGACTTCATCGGACATCTGGCGCGGGGCCGCATGCTCTACCGGATGGAGGGATACCCGGCGCCCGCTCTCATTTCACTCTATGGTCGTTTGGACCGGGACGTGTGGCTGGAAAAGGTGAACCTCTCGCCACGTCAGCGTCTGGAGCTCAAGACGCTCATCGAAGAGACCGATACCGACGCCAACCGCGAGTACCGTTACGACTACTATCGCGATAACTGTTCCGCTCGGATCCGTGACGTGCTCGACGAGGTGCTGGACGGCCAGATCCGCGCGGCGACCGAGGATGTCGACACGGGAACCTCCTACCGCTGGCATACGGCCCGGCTACTGCGGCCTGTGCTGTGGGCTTACGCCGGCATTCAGTTCGTGGTCGGGAATCGTGGTGACGAGTCGATCTCGGCCTGGGAGGAGATGTTTTTGCCGCTACGGATGAGGGATCATCTCCTCGGTGTTCGCGTGCGGACGTCCGACGGCGAGGACGTCCCCCTTCTCGGGCCGTCGGTCCAGGTGGTCGTATCCAGCCGGCCTCCGCCTTCCGACGAGGCTCCGAACTTCCTGTTCTCCTTCCTCGGGGCCGGAGTCCTGCTGGGTGTTCTCTTCGTGATCGCGGGTGAGGTCGCGGCGCGCGGGCACCGTTGGGGGCAGTGGTTGCTAGCCGCCACGGGGACCGCGTGGAGTGGGACGGTCGGTGTGCTCGGCACGGGACTCGTCCTGTCATGGTTCTTGACCGACCACTTCTTCTGGGGGCTGAACGAGAACGCGTTTCAGGCGAACCCTCTGTCGCTCGCTACGGCCGTAGTCTTGCTTCCGGCTGCATTGGGGCGCGGTCGGCGCGTCGCGGTGTATCTGACCCGAGCGGTTGTGGCGCTCTCGATCGGCGGGCTGGTGCTTCAGCTGTTGCCGGGCTTCGACCAGGTAAACGGGGAAATGCTCGCGTTCATGGTGCCGGCACACCTGGGACTGGCTTGGGGTGTGTCTCGGGCATGGACATCACTTCGAGGGTGATTCCTGAGCGCGGCCGACGGCTGTTGCCCGCGGTCTCCGCTCTTCTTCTCGTCTGCGCGTTCCCACCGCTGCATCTACTGGTTCCACCGTTCGTCGCTCTCGTGCCGCTCACCCTGTGGCTGACCGACCTCGGAGCCGGCGAAGACGCCTCTCGGTGTGCGTTCGGTGGAGGCACCTGGTTCGGCTTCCTCTACTTCGGCCTTCTTCTCCACTGGATCCCGATCGCCCTGATGTCGGTCATGTGGTGGGCCCTGCCGGCTTACCTGGGGGTGGTGACGATTCTGGCCTTCTCCGCCGGTGCCTTCGCTTGGGCCTTTCATCGGATGGCCTACCGCAATCACATGCCGGTGTGGGTTGCGCTTCCGCTGGCGTGGACCGCGTTCGAGTGGCTGCGAGCGCACGCCCCGGGCGAGCTCGCGTTCCCCTGGTTGGGCCTCGGTACGTCTCTGACCGGGTACCCGGAATTGGTCGGATCTGCCGAGTTCGTCGGCACGCGTGGGATTACGTTGTGGCTTGCGCTCATCAACGGACTGTTGGCCGAGGCGGTTCGTGCTGCTCGCACGAGTGGCGGAGCACGGGCGACCGCGCGCTGGGTGACGGCGACCGTGATCGTGATCGGTGTCCCGGCGGGCTGGGGCTACTTCCGAGCCGGCACGCTCCCCTTGCGGGCCATCGGGGAGATCGCCGTCGTCCAGCCCAATGTGTCGGAGGACGGCTTGGATTCGCGAAGTCGCGTAGACAGCGCCCTGGCCTCTCTGGCGACACTCTCGCCGAGGCTGGACGGGCGCTCCCTAGAACTCGTGGTGTGGCCCGAAGTCACCTTTCCCGGGTCGCCCGAGTTGGACGGGGATCTGCGTCGCCGGGTTGAGCGGGAGACGGAACGCTGGCCGGCGCCCGTCGTGTTCGGAGCGATCGGGCGATCCTTCGAGGGAGGAGTGGAGTCGCTGAGATTCAATTCGGCATTTGTGGCCGAGGGAGGAGAGATCCTCCCGGACTTTCGTTATGACAAACATCGGCTCGTGCCCCTCGTCGAACGCGTACCGTTCGCGCCACAGCGATGGTTTAACGAGGCCGGTGACCTGGGTCAATACACGCGGGGGCGTACCTGGCCCCTCGGCAAGACAGCCGGGGGTGACCGATTCGGAATCCTCATCTGTTATGAATCGACGTACACGTCGCACGCGCGCCGTTTCCGCCTCGAAGGGGCGGATTTCCTCCTCAACATCACCAATGACGCATGGTTCGGGCGGGCGCCGTGGTACTCCCGGACCGGGGCCCTTTGGCAGCACCCGGCACACCTCGTCATGAGAGCGATCGAGAACCGGATGGGAATTGCCCGAGCCGCCAATACTGGTTTTTCTCTGTTCGTGAACCCGCTGGGGGTAACGTACGGGAGGATCGACTTCCTTCGGGCGGACGTCTCGAGTGAAGTCGTCTACACGAGCGACATAAGGACTCTGTACACGCGCACTGGAGATGTGGCGGGGTCCGTGGCCTTTCTGCTGACCATCGGACTCGTCGCGAGCGTCCGCCTCCGGCGGCGGGTCGCTTGAACTCACTTGACCCCGTTTCTATATTCCCTTGGCTAAAGAGTGGGCGGGGCCCCAGAGGCTCCATTACCCGGGTGCTCCCGGGCCCGCCTCGTGTTGAATCTGGAGAGGGGCTATGAAAGAGGGCATTCATCCTAGTTATGTGCAGGCGAAGGTTACCTGTTCTTGCGGGCATACGTTTGAGACGATGGCCACGCAGGCGGAGGTGCGCACGGACATCTGTTCGGTGTGCCACCCGTTCTACACAGGTAAGCAACGCCTTGTCGATACCGCCGGGCGCGTGGAGCGCTTCAAGCGTAGGTACGAAAAAGCCAGTACCGGCAGTAAATAGCCCGCAACCAGTCTCGCGACACCCATGACGAATCCGGGAGGAGTCGACGAACGACTCCTCGAACGTCTGCGCAAAGCGAAGGCGCGCTTCGCCGACATCGATCTGGAGTTGGCCAGTCCGGAGGTCATACGGGACCTGGATCGCCTGCGTGTGCTTGGGCAAGAGCGGAGTGAACTTGCGCCCCGGGTCGGTTTGGCGAACCAGGTGCTGGGTCTCATCGACGAGCACGAGGGGGCCTGTGAGTTGCTGCGGGAGACCGACGACCCGGAAATGCGAAAGATGGCGGAGGAGGAGGTCGCCGCCCTGGAAGCCCGGATCGAGTTGGCAGGAGACGAGGCTCGTCGACTTCTCATCCCCAAGGATCCGCTCGACGACCGCGCGGCCGTCATCGAAGTCCGGGCCGGAACGGGCGGGGACGAGGCTGGACTCTTCGCGAAGGATCTCCTGCGCATGTACCAGCGTGCGGCCGAACGCGAGGGCTGGACCATCGAGCTCATGAGCCTCTCCGAAGGCATTCCAGGCTCTATCAAGGAGGCCATCTTCACGGTGCGCGGAAAGGGTGTCTACGGTCGCCTCCGGTTCGAGTCGGGTGTCCACCGGGTGCAGCGCGTTCCCGAGACGGAGAGTCAAGGCAGAATTCACACCTCTGCCGCCACCGTGGCCGTGCTACCGGAGGCAGAAGAGGTCGATCTCGAGATCGATCCCAACGATCTGAGGATAGACGTGTTTCGCTCCTCGGGCCCGGGTGGGCAGTCGGTGAACACGACTGATTCGGCGGTGCGAATCACACACGTGCCGTCAGGTCTGGTCGTGTCTTGTCAGGACGAGAAGTCGCAGCACAAGAACAAGGCGAAGGCGCTCAAGGTTCTTCGTAGTCGGCTGCTGGATCAGAAGGTTGCGGAGCAGGAGGCGGAGAGGTCCCGAGAACGACGCGCACAGGTTGGAACCGGGGATAGGTCGGCGAAGATCCGAACCTATAACTTTCCACAGAGCCGCGTCACGGATCACCGAATCAAGCTCACGCTACACAGCCTCGATCAGTTTCTCGACGGGGACCTGAGCGAAATGATCGCCGCGCTTAGAATGGCAGACCAGGAAGAGCGTCTGGTGGCCGCTACCGAGTGAACGCCCACGGAGTGGTGCCGGCCCCGAAGAACGGCCCCGATGCGGCACAGTCGTGGACGATTCTAAGCCTCGTCCTGTGGAGTGCGGACTACTTGGCGAGCAAGGGAGTCGAGAGTGGCCGCCTCGATGCGGAGTGGCTGCTCGCGAGCGCCCTGGGGACGGAACGACTGCAACTGTACCTGAAGTACGACCGTCCGGTGGGCCCGGAGGAACGTGAAGTCTTCAAGCAGCAGCTACGTCGTCGGGCCTGCCGCGAGCCCTTGCAGTATATTCTGGGTCGGGCAGCTTTTCGGGAGTTGGAGTTGGTAGCGGATCCCAGAGCCTTGATCCCCAGACCCGAGACGGAGGTCTTGGTGGAAGAAGTGCTCGCGTGGGCGAAGGACCGGAAATGGGGGCTGGGAACGGTGATGGACATCGGTACGGGCACGGGGGCCGTGTCTGTGTCCTTGGCCGTGGAGGGGGTGTGTGAGCAGATTGTGGCCACCGATATTTCGGAGGGAGCGTTGGAGGTGGCGAGGCTCAACGCCCAGCGCCACGGGGTTGAGGCGCTCCTCGATTTTCGACGAGGCTCACTCTTCGAGATCGTGGATGCGGGGGAGGCCTTCGACGTCATCGTATCCAACCCCCCTTATGTGGCAACGGGCGAACGCGCCGGTCTGCAGCCAGAAATCCGAGACTGGGAGCCGAGCGAAGCCTTGTTCGCAGGGGACGAAGGACTGGATGTGATCCAGCCGCTGATTGCTGAAGCACCCGAGCATCTGACGGACGGAGGACTCCTTGCCCTCGAGGTTGGACTCGGGCAGGCGGAGCGGGTCACACGACAGATCGACGACTCGGGACGGTTCGAGCCGGCTCGAGTTCGCCGGGATCTGGGCGGTCTCCCTCGCGTCATCATGGCGGAGCGGAAGACGAGAGCGACCCCACAGGAGCGTGCGCGGTGAGCCATGGCAGCCATTGACCCAGGAACTTAAATGATGCGGATGATCGAGATGGCCAAGGACCTCGGACGGGCCTTGGCACAGACGGATGAATACCAGATTCTCAAACGGACGGTGGCCGACGCCGAGGGGGATCAGGGTATGGCGGACTTGCGGGTGGAGTTGGAGGGGTTCGAGGAAGGGATCCAGGCCGCCTTGCAGGGTGGGAGCGAACCGGACACGCCTTTGAAGGAGAGTTACGAGGAGGCAGTGGGCCGGTTGCAGTCGAATCCCACCTATCAGCGACTCGTATCGGCCCAAGCCAACTTCGACAAGGTTCTTCTCAAGGTGAACCGGACAATCCAGGAAGGGATCGCCGAGGGTGCCGAGAGTCGGATCATCCTACCGTAGTACGGCCACTATGCGTAACCTGGACAGTCTACGTGAGCGCGTTTACCCGCTCATCGACCCGATCGTCGATTGGTTGGTGAAGAAGAGGGTGCACCCGAACCTCATCACGACGAGCGGGTTCGTGGTCACGGTGATCGCGGGAGTGCTTTACGGAGTCGACCACGTCCGCACTGCGGGCGCCCTGGTCCTCCTGGGGGGAGTGCATGATATCTTCGACGGGCGTGTCGCGCGCGTCTCGGGGTTACAGTCGAAGTTCGGTGCTTTCTACGACTCGGTGCTCGATCGCATCAGCGAAGTCGTGATCTACATCGGCCTCATCTCACTGTACAACCAATACGAGATGTCGCTCCTGAACGTCGGCATGATCTATATGATCGCCCTCGCCATGGCGGGGTCTCTCATGATCAGCTACACGCGGGCGAAGGCCGAGACCCTCGGGCTAGAGTGCTCTGTGGGTCTCATGCAGAGGGCCGAGAGAATCGTGCTTCTCGGATTTGGATCTTTGATTTTCGGATTGAGCGGGGATGGCTTTGTGATAAGCGTCATCATCGTGATCTTTGCGGTGCTCACCAACATGACGGCGATTCGTAGGATTCTTTGGGTTTACAAGGAGGCGGCTGGCGTCCCGCTCGACGAGTGAGGCGCGGCTGCTGCAAAGGAGCGACAAGATGGCGGAAGGACGGCCGGAGATAGGATCGGCTGAAGGACGGCTGGGCGTTCTGCTACCCGGGATGGGGGCGGTGGCCACGACGACCATTGCGGGGGTTCTTCTCGCCCGGAAAGGGTTGGCACAACCCATCGGGAGCTTGAGCCAGTTGAACACGATTCGACTCGGTCAGCGCACCGACGAACGGACGCCCCTGATCAAGGACTTCATCGGGTTGGCGGGCTTGGATGACCTCGTCTTCGGAGGATGGGATCCGATTCCGGACAACGCGTACGAGAGCGCGGTGAACGCCGGTGTGCTCAGCGCAAAACACCTCGACCCCATCAAGGATGAGCTGTCGGCCATATCGCCGATGGCGGCCGCCTTCGACACTCAGTACGTGACGCGCCTCGATGGCCCCAACAAGAAGACCGGGGCCAACAAGCGCGAGATCGCCGAGCAGATTCGGGCGGACATCCGCTCGTTCAAGGAAGAGAAGGGGTGCGACCGGCTGGTCATGGTCTGGTGCGGCTCCACGGAGATCTTCCTGCGGCCGGGACCGACACACGAGACCATGGAGTCGTTCGAGCAGGCGATGGAGGCCAACGACCCCTCCATCGCTCCGAGCATGCTGTACGCATACGCCGCGCTACAGGAGGGGATCCCATACGCGAACGGAGCGCCGAACCTGTCCGCGGACTTCCCCGCCTTCGAGGACTACTCCAAGGCGAACGGCATACCGATCGGAGGCAAAGACTTCAAGACGGGCCAGACCCTCCTGAAGACGATCCTCGCCCCCGGCTTCAAGGCGCGTATGCTGGGGATCAACGGCTGGTTCAGCACCAACATTCTCGGCAACCGCGACGGTGCGGTTCTGGACGATCCCGCGAGCTTCAAGACGAAGGAAGAGTCGAAGCTGGGTGTGATCGATCACATTCTACAGCCCGATCTCTATCCGGAGCTGTACGGCGACATCTATCACAAGGTCCGTATCAACTACTACCCGCCGAGGGGTGACGACAAAGAGGGTTGGGACAACATCGACATCTTCGGCTGGCTCGGCTACAAGATGCAGATCAAGGTCAATTTCCTGTGCAAGGATTCCATTCTGGCCGCGCCTATCGTCTTGGATCTCGCGCTGTTCATGGATCTGGCTGGGCGTGCGCACTTGGGCGGCATCCAGGAGTGGCTGTCCTTCTACTTCAAGAGCCCACAGTGCGCTCCGGGGCTATACCCTGAGCACGACCTTTTCATACAGCACTGGAAGCTGAAGAACACGCTGCGCTGGCTCGCAGGCGAGGAACAGATCACCCATCTGGGACGGGAATACTACGAGTAGGGGACTGCCGACGTGACATGGCCAACGCGACCGGATCGCGGATGTTTTCTGGTGCTCGAGGGGGTTGAGGGGGCAGGTAAGACCACGCAAGGCCGACTGTTGGCCGAGTGGCTCAAGTCGTGCGGAGTGAGCTTCACCCTGGCACGCGAGCCGGGTGGAACCGAGGTGGGAGAGGCGATCCGAAACGTCGTCCAAGAGAGGGTCGAGCTCGCGGTGCCCCACGAGACGGAGCTTCTGCTGTATCTCGCCGCGCGTAGCGCCTTCGTGAAGGAGATCGCGTTGCCGGTACTAGAGCGTGGCGAGTTGCTGATCGCAGATCGGTTCTCCATGTCGACCTATGCCTACCAGGGTTACGGGAGAGGACTCGACCTGGATGAGGTCCGAAGGCTGGATCGATTCGCCACGGGTGGACTCGTTCCGGACCTATATGTGGTCTTGGACCTCCCGGTGGAACAAGGCCGAGCGAGACAGAGGGCCGAAGGAAAGGAGGAGGACCGGCTCGAGGGTTCTGGGGAGGACTTTCTACGAGCTGTGCGCAGGGGATACCATGAACTCGTGGAGACCGACGCGCGAGCGCACTTGGTGGATGCCCTCGGGACGCCCAGTGAGGTTCACGACCGCATAAGGCGAATCTTGCGTCGTGAGATGCCAGAAGCTTTCGCCGCCTGCGAAGATTAGTTTTCTTGAGTATAGAGGACTGACTCGAAGGCGGAACCCATTCATGAAGAATTCCACATCGATCTTCGGACCCGCGATCGTGCTGTCGGTGGCGCTCGTGACGGGTGGATGGTTCCTCCAGCGTGGGGTCGCCCAGGAGGCCAACGTCTATCTGCAGGCGCGGCTCTTCCAGGAGGTGGTGGACCACGTCACTCAACAGTTCGTCGATTCGGTGGATCGAAATGGGCTCATCGATTCGGCCATTGAGGGTGTGCTCGAGGATCTGGGTGATCCGCACACTTCCTTCATCGATGCAGAGACGTGGGAACGGTTCCGCTTTCGGAGCGGTGCCGACGCCGATTACGGGGGGGTGGGGCTCGAGATCTTGAATAGGGAGGGATGGGTAACCGTCATCACGCCGCTGCCCGGAGGCCCCGCGTTACGGGCGGGCATTCGAGCCGGCGACCGCATCGTGGAGGTGGAAGGTCAGTCCGCGCAGGATTGGCGGACCGATCAGGCCGCCGACGAACTTCGTGGACGTCCGGGAACGGACGTGAGTATCACAATCGAGCGCCCCGGAGTGGACGAACGCATTCCGTTTACACTCACCAGGGCCGTGATCGAACTCCTATCCGTTCCTTTCGCCACGATGCTGGACGACGACATCGGGTATGTCCCGCTCCAGGTCTTCAGTGAGACTTCGGGTCGCGAGGTACGCGACGCGATCGAGACCTTACGAGGGCAGGGCATGCAGTCTCTGGTCCTGGACCTGAGGAACAACCCCGGAGGGTTGTTGGACGAGGGTATCGCCGTGGCCGACCTTGTCCTCGATGCGGGTTCTCTGATTTTGGAGACTCGCGGGCGGGCATCGGGGCAAAATGAACGTTTTGAGGCCAGATCTGGAGAGCTGGTACCCGAGCTTCCCGTGGTCATTCTGGTCAACGAGAACAGCGCGAGCGCGTCGGAGATCGTCGCGGGGGCTCTTCAGGATCATGATCGGGGGTTGGTGATCGGTGGTCGAAGCTTTGGGAAGGGCTCTGTCCAGACGCTGTTCCGACTGAGTGGGGGCAATGTTCTTCGCCTTACGACCGCACGTTGGTACACGCCGATGGGGCGCTCGATCAATATCGACCACAGCGAGTCGAGCCAGGCTTCGGTTCAGGAAAACTCCACACTGGCGTTGTGGGGCCAGCGCGTCGTCAAGGACGACTTCGAGGACCGACCGACCGTGATGTCGATGGGGGGGCGAACGCTTGCTGGGGGTGGTGGGATTACACCGGATCTCACGGTACTCCCCGATACGCTGTCGTCTCCTGAGGAAAACGCGGTCCAGAGACTCTTTCGGTCCGCCGGTGCCTTCTCGACAGCGCTCTTTAACCACGCGGTTTCGTACGTTCAGGATCATCCCGATCTGGAGTCGGGATTTGATTTGTCGGCGACCGACCTCGATGTGTTCTACCGATATATGGTGGACGAAAACGAGGTGACCCTCACCCGCGAGGACTTCAGGAGCGCCGTTCGCTTCATGACTTATCAACTAGAGCGGGAGATCGCCCTTCAGGCGTGGGGAGACGAGGGGGCGTTCCAGCAGATCAAGGGCACGGACACTCAGCTTTCCAGGGCCATCGAGCTGCTCGAGCTCGCCGACACTCCCGAGGCGGTCTTCCGCATCGCGGAGGACTACGGTGCTCAGCAAGGACGCGTGGGCACGGGTGCGTCGTCCCCAGGAGCAACGGGCGCCAACTGACGGGTACCTAGGAGGCCCA
Organism: Gemmatimonadales bacterium UBA6960; assembly: GCA_963577685.1. Classification (GTDB taxonomy): domain Bacteria; phylum Gemmatimonadota; class Gemmatimonadetes; order Longimicrobiales; family Gaopeijiaceae; genus UBA822. The sequence continues at coordinate 11,021 of CAUZAE010000034.1, forward strand.
ACCGGTCCTTGGGGCGCCCTGGCGATACCGCTAGACTCGATGGTGGTCACCTTCCACGTTACGCTCGCTAGAGGACACCACTCATGAGTCACGTGGTCGTGGAGCGCGCCGGAGTCGTCGAGTCGGTGCATCGAGTTCACGTGGCGGTGGTGGATCGGGAGGGGAGGTTGCTTGCCCGCGTCGGCGACCCGGAGCGCCTAACCTTCTACCGTTCCGCGGCCAAGCCTTTCCAAGCGGTTCCATTGGTGGAGGACGGCATAGTGGAGCGGTTCGGGTTGGTGTCCAAGGAGTTGGCCTTATGCTGCGCTTCCCACAATAGTGAGCCGGAACACCTGGCTGTCGCTCGCTCCATCTTGGAAAAGGCGGGGATGAACGAGGACGACTTGGAGTGTGGACCCCATCTGCCTTTCGATCGCGCGTCGGAGGAGACTCTCGTGCGAGCTTCGGAAGAGCCGGGGCCCATTCACAACAACTGCTCCGGGAAGCATGCGGGCATGCTGGCGTTGGCGAAGGCCAATGGATGGCCGACCCGGGGCTACGTTGGCCGGGACCATCCCGTGCAACGAAGGATGTTGGCGGAAATCGAGCGGTGGTCGGGACTCTCGGAGCATGAGATCGACTTGGGTCGAGATGGATGCGGCGTGGTGTGTTTTGCTACACCCCTCTCTCGGTTGGCGTTGAGTTTCGTCCGGCTGGGGGGTGAAGAGGGGCCAGCGAAGCAGGTCGTGTCGGCGATGACGGCCCATCCGTTCATGGTGGCCGGCACCGGCCGATTCGGGACGGCGCTGGGTGACGCAGCCGGGGACCGGATCTTCGCCAAGACCGGAGCCGAGGGCGTCTTCGCGGTGGGAGCGACGGACGGTTCGTTCGGTGTCGCCGTGAAGGTCGAGGACGGGGGCAAGCGGGCGAGCGCCGTGGCTGTTCTCCGTACGCTCGACGAGTTCGGTGTGCTGGACGGAATCGACAGCGAGGATCTCGACGCCTTTCGGGCTCCCAAGATCATGAACACCCGTGGAGAGGAAGTGGGAGCGGTTCGGGCGGATTTTCGCCTGGAGGACCGCGCGTGATCGAAAACGACAGAGCCCTGATTCGGGTCAGTGCGGCCTTGGCATCCCGCGATGTGGACGCGCTCACAAAGGCGTTGGGGTGGGCGAATCAGGTGGCGGATCCTCTGCAGGTAGAGGAGGTCATCCTTCAATCCTACCTGTTTCTGGGATTCCCAACGGCGCTGACGGGGATGTCGATTTGGAGAAGCCAGTCGACAACACTCCCCGGGCGGGCCAGCGCCCTCGACTGTGAGGGTTGGGAGGCCCGTGGACGGGACGTGTGCCGTGCCGTCTATGAAGGACAATACGATGAGCTGAGAGAGCACGTCCGGGACCTGCATCCCGATTTGGAGTTGTGGATGGTGGTGGAGGGTTATGGCAAGGTTCTGGGTCGGCCCGGGTTACCCCTCGCGACCCGAGAGCTTTGTATCGTCGCCATTCTCACGGTTTCCGGGGCCTTGAAGCAGCTCTACTCACACATGCGCGGAGCTCTCAATGTGGGTGCCCGGTCCGGAGATGTGGACGCTGCCTTGAGCGAAGCGGAGGTCTTCGTCGATGAAGAGGGACGTCGCGCCTCTCGAAGGCTGTGGGAGAAGATTCTAGCAAGCCACCAAGCCTGATGTTCATCGACCGAGCGGTCATCAATGTCTACGGAGGTCCGGGGGGCGCAGGCTCGGAGGCCTACCGCCGAGAGAAAGGGGTTCCTCGGGGTGGTCCCGCGGGCGGAAACGGGGGTTGCGGAGGGAGCGTGGTGATGGTAGCCGACGCTCAGCTCTCTACCCTCTTGGATCTGCGATACCGGCAACACCACCGGGCCGAAAGAGGCCTCCATGGGTCAGGCAACAACCGGACGGGGAAGAGCGGCGAAGACCTGATCATGCGAGTGCCTCCCGGTTCGGTCATCAAGGACGCCGATACCGAGGAAGTACTGGGCGAGTTGCTCGAGCCCGGAGACACCCTGGTCATAGCCCAGGGCGGCCGGGGGGGACGAGGCAACGCCAACTTCACTTCGGCGACCCACCAGATGCCGACGCGATGGGAGCCCGGAGAGCTCGGGGCGGAACGGCGGGTGGAGGTGGAGCTCAAGCTGATCGCCGACGTGGGGCTGGTCGGAGAGCCCAACGCGGGCAAATCCACCTTTCTAGCCACGGTCTCGTCGGCCAAGCCGAAGGTGGCCGATTACCCGTTCACGACGCTGAAACCGAATCTGGGGATCGTGGAGCTTCCGGATTATCGAACGCTTGCGGTAGCCGATATCCCGGGGATCATCGAAGGGGCGCATGAAGGAAAAGGGCTGGGCCTACAGTTTCTCCGGCACATCGAACGCACACGAACGTTGGCCGTCATGATACCGGTCGACGCCCCGGACCCGGGGCGTGTCTATCGTGAGCTGAGGGCCGAGCTCACCTCGTACTCCGAGGAACTCGGAGGGCGGCCGCACTGTGTCGTGCTGACGAAGGTCGATGTTCTCGGGCCGGATGAATCGCTCCCCGAAATCGACGCCCCCGATGCGTGGGCGAGCTTTGCCGTGTCCTCGGTCTCTCGAGATGGCCTTTCGACTCTCCTGGAAGGGCTGTGGGAGCGAACCAGGCAGGCGATCCATGAGGAAAGCGGGTCCGGCGAGGACGATCCGTGGACTCCCTGACGGTGGACTCACCGGACCGCGAACAAGAGGTGGATGCGGTCTTGAAACTCGGCTGTCTTCCGGGCGTTGGCACGCGCACGTTATGGCGAATCCTCGAGACGTACGGGTCCGGTGCGGAGGCGCTCCGAGTCTCTGTCGCGGACTTGAACTCATGCGTCGGTTCGGATGTTGGGACCGCTCTGTTCTCGTCGGAGCTGGATCTTCGGGTTCGGCGAGCGCTCGATCGATGTCGTGTGATGGAGATCGAAGTGTTGTTGTGGCGGGACGCGGCCTATCCCGTCCAGCTGAGAGACCTCGCCGATCCTCCTCCGATCTTGTTCGCCAGAGGCCGGATCGAGCTACTGCGCACGCGCTCACAGCTGGTGACGATCGTGGGATCGCGCCACTGCACAGGCTATGGTCGCCGCACAGCGGAGACGCTTGCGGACCGCCTCGCGGGACGTGGCATCAGCGTCGTGAGTGGGCTGGCCCTGGGCATAGACGGCGCCGCGTACCGGGGGGCTTTGGCCGCGAACGGGGACACGATCGCGGTCCTGGGTTCCGGAGTGGACCTGATACAGCCCGCCTCTCACCGGAGACTCGGGGAGCGCATTGTCCAGGGGGGTCTCCTCATGTCCGAGTTCCTGCCGGAAGAGCCTGCGCGGGCTCATCACTTTCCGCGTCGCAACCGGATACTCGCCGCGCTGTCAGGTGCGACGGTGGTCGTGGAGGCCGCCCACAAGAGCGGGGCGCTCATCACCGTGGAGCACGCTCTGGACGTTGGGCGTGACGTCTATGTGGTCCCCGGTCCGCTCGATGCGCCCCAGAGCCGCGGGTGCAACGCGTTGATACAGCAGGGTGCCCACTTGATCACGTCTCCGCCGGGCCTCTTAGTGGCCTGTAACAGATGAACGATTGGCATTCGAGCGACGACGCATCCACCCCGGTTGCGTTTCTTCTCCTCGCAATAGCGGTGCTATTACTCGTCGTTGCGCCTTCCCGGATGCGGCGCCTCCTCGCTCTCGGTGCTCAACAACCATCTGTTACAGGCCACTAGTGTCCGTTCCCGTGCGGTTGTCGGAGCCCGAGACTGCGGTGGATGCCGGGGCGATCCGCTCCCTCTATGTGCACGCGCCCTTTTGTGCCCGCCGATGTTTCTACTGTGATTTCGCGGTGAAGGTCGCGCCGCCCAACGCGGACGAATGGCTGGAGGCCCTCTCGTGGGAGTTTCGTGCGTTGGAGACCGAAGGCGAATTCACGCTGGCCTCGTCGCTGGATACGATATACGTGGGAGGCGGCACGCCCTCGCTCCTCGGGCCTGCCGCCATGGACGGATTGGCCCGCGTCGTCGGCCCGGAACGCCTTCAGGGAGGCGACCTCGAGTGGACGGCCGAGGCGAACCCGGAGAGCTTCACCGAAGAGGTGGCGGCCGGCTGGCGCCGTGCGGGCGTCACACGGGTCAGCCTCGGCATTCAGAGCTTTCACGAGCCTTCGTTGCGGTGGATGGGGCGTTTGCACGGAGCCGACGAGGCCCGATCAGCCGTTCGGATTGCGCGTGAAGCCGGGCTCACCAACGTCAGCATTGATCTGATCTTCGGTTTGCCCGAGAATCTGGGGAGAGACTGGGAGTACGATGTGGGTCAGGCTCTGGCTCTGGGTGTGGACCACGTGAGTCTTTACGGACTCACCGTCGACCCCACGACCCCTCTTGGGCAGGCGGTGGAGGCAGGACGCGAGACGCCCCCGAGTGATCGACGATATGAGTGGGAGTACCTTTTCGCTGTGGACCGCCTCGCCGGGGCGGGGTATGAAGCATACGAAGTGTCGAATTTCGCCAGAGCGTCCCGGTTGTCACGGCACAACATGATCTATTGGTCGGGCGAGCCGTACCTCGGGGTCGGCAATGGCGCTCACAGCTTCAAGCACCCTGTTAGGCGATGGAACTTTCGTGACTGGGATGTCTATCGGGCTGGGGTCCGGGGGCCCACGCCTCCGGTCGATGGGGAAGAGAGACTCGACTCGGACCAAAGGCGACTCGAGCGTATTTGGTTGGGGTTGAGAACCCGGCGCGGACTTTCGGTAGAGGGACTTCCTCCCGCCGCCGAGAGGAGAACCCGACGCTGGATCGAAGATGGTTTAGGAAACGAGGAGGATGGGACATTTCGGTTGACGCCCAGAGGGTGGCTGGTCATGGATCGCTTGACCGTGGAGTTGGACGGAGATTTACACGGAGCGTTGACGAGATCCCAATCCAAATCCGATCTTCCTGCGCCACTCGCTGGGCCCCTCGCTACGCCAATGGGCAAATTTCGCGATATTTGAGGTTATGGATATAAAATCCGATCCAGCGGGTCAGGAGCTCTCGGACCGGGAGCGCCAGGTGCTCGAGGCGGTGGTCCGAACGTACGTGGACTCCGCTGAGCCGGCAGGTAGTCGAACCCTGGCGAAGGGGTTCGACCTAGGTGTTTCGGCGGCCACCGTGCGTAACACGATGAGTGACCTCGAATCCAAGGGCTATCTCTTCCATCGCCACGCGTCCGCAGGGCGGATTCCGACGGATCACGCCTATCGATTCTACGTGAATCAGATCATGCAGCCGCAGCCGTTGACGGAGTTGGAGCAGGAGCGCTTGGTCCAGGAAATGGAGTTGGATGGATCCTCGGCCGTGGATCGCCTCGTGAAGCGGGCGATCCGGGCGCTGAGCCTCCTGTCACAGGAGCTGGGTGTAGCCGTCGCTCCCGGACTGGACAAGGCGATCTTCGAACGTCTGGAACTCATCCAGGTGTCTACCGACAAGATCTTGATGGTGTTGACCATCAAGAGTGGGTTCGTGCGCACGATTTACGTCGATCTCCCTGGCGAAGTACGCGCCGATGTCCTGACCAGCGTCACGCAGGTCTTGAATGAGCGACTCAGTGGCCTGACGCTCCGGGAGATTCGGGACACGCTCCCCGAGCGCCTGAGGGACGCCGACGTGATGGACGGCCAAGGGACCCATGAACTCCTCAACATCTTCATGCAGTCGAGCTCGGAGCTCTTCGATTGGTCGCCCCCGGAGGCCGGAGAGATCCAGCTGGGACAGACGAGCGTCCTGGCTGCGCAACCGGAATTCAACTCTGGCGAGCAGCTCAAGGGCCTCATCGAGTTGACGGAGCAGAGGGATCTTCTCGCACGGGTTCTCGGCAATAGGGAGCACAAGGGCGGGCTCCAGATCACGATCGGTGGTGAGAATGCGGCCGAGGCTCTGTCGGATTTTACACTCGTCACGGCCGAATATCGGGTAGGGCAGCTCAAGGGCGTGATCGGGGTGATCGGGCCGACGAGGATGCCGTATGAAAAGGTGATCGCGATCGTCGACTATACCTCTAGGCTGGTCAACAGCGTCCTCGGTTTCTAGCGAATGGCAGACTACTACGACCTGCTCGGCATCGGTAAGAGCGCCGACGCCGATGACATCAAGAAGGCGTACCGCAAGCTCGCGCTCAAGTATCATCCGGATCGGAACCAAGGGTCCAAGGACACGGAGATCCGCTTCAAGGAGGTCACCGAGGCCTACGAGGTTCTGAGAGACTCGAAGAAGCGAGCGATCTACGATCAGTACGGAGAGCAGGGTCTCCGGCGTGGGATGGGCGGAACGTCCGGATTCTCGGGATTCGGCTTTACCGACGCGATCGAAGTCTTCATGCGGGATTTTGGCGGATTCGGGGGACTGGAGGACCTCTTCGGAGGGCAGCAGAGCGGAGGCGCCACGGCTCCGCGTAAGGGCCAGACGACCAAGATCAAGGTGCGTGTCACGCTCGCAGAAGTCGTCACAGGCGTGACGAAGAGGCTCCGCGTGGCAACCCTAGACTCCTGCGATCAGTGTTCCGGGAGCGGGAGCGCAGATGGGTCGAGTCCACGACCGTGCTCGGCCTGCGGAGGGGCGGGTGAGGTGCGTCAAATGCAGCGCACGGTATTCGGCCAATTCGTCAGCGTGGTCGGGTGTCCTACGTGCGGAGGCGAAGGGCGCGTGATCGACAAGCCATGTACGAACTGCCACGGTGATGGCCGTTCGAGAGGGGAGCGAGAAATCGAAGTGGAGATCCCTCCGGGAGTTACATCGGAGAACTTCATCACGCTTCGCGGGGAGGGAAATGTCGGACCGAGGGACGGTCCTCGCGGAGATGTCATCGTGCTCCTCGAAGTGGAAGAAGATCCGCGCTTCCAAAGGGACGGGGCGCACGTGCGCGTCGAATTGCCGGTCACCTTCACCCAGGCAGCGCTCGGGGCGGAGGTCGAGGTCGACACCATCATCGGCAGGGTCAAGCTCACCGTCCCGGCGGGCATCCAAAGTGGTGAGGTTCTCCGGTTGCGGGGCCGTGGCCTTCCCGAGCTTCACGGAGAGGGGACCGGAGACCAGTTCGTGCGCGTCATCGTGTGGACCCCCGAACGACTCAGCGACGAGCACGAAGAAGCACTCCGAGCCCTTCAGGAGGTCGAGGAGTCAGCTCCGGATCGCTTGGACGTGGGGTCGCAGAGGAGTATCTGGTCCCGCGTGAAGGAAGTGTTTACGCAGGCGTGAGTCCCGACCCCGACTTCAGGGAAGCGGTTCCGGATCGGTGGTTGGTTCTGTCGGTCGGTGCGGAGGGTCCACTCGCGGCAGACCTCCTCGTGGATCCCTTGATCGCACTAGGCGCTCGGGGGGTCGAAGAGCTGGATGGCCGCATGGTCACATACCTCTCCCCGCCGGAAGATCCAGAGACGTTCATGCGTGAGACGGAGTCTGTCCTTCGCGCCGCAACCGGTCTGGAGCACCTGTCGGTGGATTGGAGTTGGCAGAAGCACGAGGACTGGGCTCTTCGCCGGAGGCAGGGATTGGCGCTGCGCAGGATCACGGATCGGCTGGTCGTGACCCCGAGTTGATGTGACCTGGAAGCAGACGAAGGGGTCACCGTAGTCGTCATCGATCCGGGAATGGCGTTCGGTACGGCAGAACACGCCACGACCCGAGGAGTGCTGAGGCTACTGGATCAGGCACTCCGTGAGGGCCAAGTCGTCTTGGACGCGGGCTGTGGCTCCGGCATTCTCTCCATCGCTGCTGCGCGCCTCGGCGCCCGGCGTGTTTTCTGTGTGGATTTCGATCCGTATGCTTGTGAAGCGGCCCGCGAGAACGTGTCTCGCAATCAGGTAGACGGGCGGGTTCGAGTCGAGGTCGCAAGCGTAACACCGGCTTGGCTTCGGGAACGCGGCCCTTTCGATGGCTGTGTGGCGAATATCCAGACAGCGGTTCTCGTTCCACTGCTGGAGGGCTTCGCCGAGGCTGCGAAACATTGGCTCATCCTCGGCGGGATCACTGAGAGCGAGTGGCCCCTCGTGGTTCGGTCGGCCGAGGCTGCCGGGTTCGTTGTTCAGGCGCTGGACGCCGAAGAGGAGTGGCGTTCCGGATGGTTCGAAGCCCCGTCCTGAGACTCGCGAACTTCCGACACTAGACACTAGGCCAAGAGTTCGATGGAGCACCCTCGCGGGGGATGCCGCCCGACGAGAGGGTCTTGGAAGCCAGCTCCATGTGGATCAACCAGCGCGCGGTCGCCGTTGTCGAACGTTCATCCACCTGTTTGGCGAGACACCGCAGGCTTTCGGTGAGCCGGGACACGAATGCCGATCGTGGCCGTCGGGCTGGACTCAGGCCGATGACCCAGGGGTCCGGAGCCCAGCCGCCATCTACCCAACGCAGAGCCGCGATTCGTCGCCATGGGCCCACGAGTGGATCGAGCGTACGGAAGGGGTCGGACCGTGACCGGAGGCTACGCAACAGGTCTTCAGGGCTCACCCTCGGCCCACCGATTTCCCGATTCACCGCCTCCACCAGAAGGGGGAGGGGCATGGCGTAGGCCATCGAGCGATTCAGGATCCTCTCAACCAGATCAGGTGTCGTCGTCATTGGGTCGCCAGCCGACTGGCATTGTGTTCTCGAATTCGTCCCATCCTGTAGGAACAGATACGGGTTCGATGTGGTCAGGTGAATGGCTGAATGGGACGCCGTTTCGAGCCGGAAATCGCGTTGACCCTTCTCCCGGGTTCGGATAGCTTCACCCGCATGTCACCGGACCTCAAGTCGCGTCTTCGAAGCGACCTCGTCACTGCCCGAAAGGCACGTGATCGGCTAAGAACCGTGGTCATGACCACGCTGTTGTCGGACGTGCGGAATCGGGAGATCGCGCTCGGCGACGACCTGGACGACGAAGGAATTCAGGGGGTCGTGGCCCAGGCGATCAAGCAGCGGCACGCCGCTGCAGAACAGATGCGAGCCGGTGGCCGACCCGAGCTCGCGGACAAAGAATCCGCTGAGGCCGCGCTGCTCCGGGAGTATCTTCCGCCCGCGCTCTCTGAAGCCGACGTGCGGGACATCGTCAAGAACGTAGTTGCGTCCGGTGCCGATCAAATGGGTGCGGTCATGGGGCAACTCATGCCGCAGATCCGGGGACGCTTCGATGGCACGGAGGCGAGGCGCATCGTGCAGGAGGAGCTCGGATGATGGAAAGCTCGCTCCCCGTGATGTCGTGGGATGAGTGACCACGCCCTCGCCGTTCTGGATTTCCCACGGGCGCTCGAGGTGGTGGCGGGCCGCGCGACGTCTGAGGCGGGGCGCGACCGAGTTCTCTCCTTACGGCCGCGGACCGACCGTGATTGGGTGGACCGTGAGCTGACGCGGGTCGCCGAAACCCAGGTCTTCCTCGACGGGGTGTCTCCTTGGGCGCCTCCCTCGATGCCGGCGAGTAACGAAGCGTTGGCTCGGTTGGCCGTCGATGGGGCTGTCCTGGATGGTGTGCAGGTGCACACTCTGGGAGTCTTGTTGGCCTCTGCAGGGGACCTGGTCGAGGCGATGGATGGGGGTGAAGGCTCTTTCCCCGCTCTCCATTTTTTGCGGGAGCGCCTGTCCACCGATGTGGAGTTGACGCTCCGCATCGAGCAGACGGTGGACGCTCAGGGGGACATAAAAGACAGTGCCAGCCGGGACCTCCGGCGCATCAGGTCTCGCCTCCGTAGCGCTCACAAGAAGATCGTCGGCAAGTTGGAGGCCTTCGTTCGGGACTTGCCGGAGCGCTTCGCCGTCTCGGATGCCTCGATCGGTGTGCGCGAGGGTCGCTTCGTCGTCCCCATCAGGAGAGAAGGAAGGGCGGATGTGGGGGGGATGGTTCACGATGAGTCCCACACGGGGGCCACCCTCTTCGTCGAGCCTCCCCTCGCGATCTCACTCAACAACGACTTGAGAGGCCTCGAGCGCGAAGAAACGAGGGAGGTGCACCGGGTCCTCACCGACATCACCGCTGCGTTGAGACCCTACCACGGCATGCTGACCGACGGCCGGCAAGCCCTGGTCGACTTCGATTCCCTGTACGCACGTGCGCGGACCGCCACGGCTTGGGGGGCGACACGCCCGGCACTCACCGAGGCGCATGACGGCCTGCACGTGGTTCGAGGGCGCCACCCGATTCTGCTGTCGACGGCGGGCGAAGACGTCGTGCCGTTCGACCTGACGCTCGATCCCGAAGAGCATGTTCTGGTCGTTTCCGGACCGAACACAGGTGGCAAGAGCGTCCTCCTCAAGGCGATCGGACTGATATCGTCTCTGACCCAAAGTGGTGTGATTCCCCCCGTCGACGAGGGCACGAAACTCCCGGTATTCGATTCGTTTTTTGCCGATATCGGGGACGAACAATCCATCGCCGAAAATCTCTCGACATTCTCCGCCCATCTCCTGAATTGGAAGGAGATCGCGGAGCACGCCGACGAAGGATCCCTGGTGCTCGTGGACGAGATGGGGACCGGTACCGATCCGACAGAAGGGGCGGCGTTGGCTCGTGCGCTCCTCGAGCATTTGGCGGCGCGAGGTGCGACGGCTATCGTCACATCTCACCTCAGCACTCTGAAGCGACTCGATACAGAAGACAGCGGCATTGTGAACGCTTCTCTGCAGTTCGACCTGGACAGGTTGGAGCCCACCTACCAGCTCGTGAAGGGCCGCCCGGGGCGGAGTTTCGGTCTCGCGATCGCACGCCGCCTCGGGCTGTCCGGATCTCTGCTCGACCGAGCAGAAAGTCACGTGTCTGAGGGTGAGGCCTCCGTGGACGAGCTCCTCGAGCGACTCGAGAAGAGTGAAAAGGAGGCTCGGGCGTTGGTTGTCACGCTCGAACGAGAGCAGAGTCTGGCCACCCGCCTCAGGGCAGAAGTGGAGGCCCGTGAGTCGGACCTGAAGCGTGAGGAGCGCGACGCAGAACGCAAAGCCCGTGAGGAAGCGAGGCGATTCTTGATGGCCGCGCGTGGGGAAGTGGAGGAGGCCATTCGGGCGGTGCGGGACGCCCGATCGCCGGGCGATCTCGAGGAAGCGGCACACGCGGCGCGGCGTAGGGTGGAAGAGGCCGCTCGTCGTCAGCGGACCGTTCGCCCGGACAGGCAGCGTCCTGTCGCTCTCGGCCTGACGTCGGGCGAGCGAGTCCGGTTGCTCGACGGGGACCTCGAGGGGGTCGTGGTGGAGGTCCGCGACCGCCGCGCCGTGGTCGACGCGTCTGGGATCCGGATGAGAGTGCCGTTGACCGATCTCGTGCCCTTGGACAGTGCCGAGGGCCGTGCCGTCAAGCCACGAGGTTCCGCGTCCTGGTCGGCGCCTTCCGGCCCGATCAGTACCGAAGTCGATCTGCGCGGCCTCCGAGTGGACGAAGTGGGGGATCCGCTCCTCCGCTCCATCGACGAGGCTATTCTGAGTGATCTCACCGAGTTGAGGATTATCCACGGCAAAGGGACGGGGGCCGTACGTGCCCGGGTGAAGGAACTGCTCGAAGGAGATGGGCGAGTTTTGGATTTCCGACTCGGACGGCCCGGGGAAGGGGGCGGAGGGGTCACCGTGGCGAGTTTCCGATGATTCCGGACGACCAAGTCGAAGAGGTGCGTGCGGCCGCCGACATCGTGGCGATCGTCGGGGAGGTCATATCCCTGAAAAGATCGGGGAAGGATTATAAGGCGTGCTGCCCTTTCCACGACGAAAAGACGCCGAGCTTTTACGTGGTCCCGGCGAAGGGGTTCTACAACTGCTTCGGCTGCGGCGAATCGGGTGACGTATTCGCCTTCGTCATGAAGCGCCTCGGTCTGGATTTCGTGGAGGCGGTCAAGCATGTCGCGCAACATGCCGGCATCGAGATCCGTGAGGTGAACAGGGGAAAGGGTGAGGAGAATCCGTT
>CAUZAE010000035.1:0-22698 GCA_963577685.1 Gemmatimonadales bacterium UBA6960
GACTTCGGGGTGCACGGCCCCGTAAAGGCCCTCTATGGGCTTCACGACGAGGCGGACCTACCCCTGGCCGTGGATTATGTGGCGGCAGCAGCCGGTGGCTGACTACTCGGAACTCTCATAGGCGCACTGGAAGTGCGCGGGGTGAAGTTGCCGGGCGACGCGGTGCGTGCGCGCGTCGAGGGTTTCAACGAGATGCGGGACAAGATCCCGATTCTGACCAAGATCCATGTTCACTACACGATGCGGGCACCCGCGGAGTCCCCGCGGGACAAGATCGATCGGGCCCTAGAGACGCACGTGAGTAAGTGCCCGACGGCGCAGAGCATCAAGGACTCGGTGGAGATCACGTGGACGGCGGATATCGGCGAGAACTGAGCCGACCGGCTCGGTCCGCGCTACGGTCCGCGCGCGACTACTGAGCTTCAGTACCCCCGATCGAGGTCGACCACGTTCAGCATTCTATCGCCCGCGATGTAGCGGCGGAGGTTCTCGCGGTAGAGTAGGTACTGGTTGTCGCGATATCGGTTGGAGTAGTCAGAGACATGGGGCGTCATGACGACACGGGGCATGTCCCAGAGCTCGAAGTCGTCCTGAGGCAAATCGTCGGTCCCGAAACCTGCGATGCTCCCCGACCTGAGCGCGTCCTTCAGGTCGTCCCAGTTCACGACCGGAAGGCGCACGATGCTGACGAAATACGCGGTCTCCTTCATCGCATCGAAAAACTCCCGGTCGAACATCTCCTGTGTATCGGGAGTGTTGGGGACCGAGGCGAACACTACGTCCGCCTCGCCGGCGAGCTCGTACAACTCATCGGAGAGGCCCACATAGTCGACGAACGCCGGTCCGGAGCGACTGCTGTTCCGGGTCGCGATCACGCGCATCCCCAGAGCGTGAGCGAGTCGGCCCACCTCCGTACCGATGCTCCCGAGGCCGACCACGAATAACGTCTGATCCTGGAACTCCCGATCCAGGTGCTTGTCCTTTACCACGTCCGTCTGGGTTCTCCCCCATACGTGGTTCTCCTGTCTCTCGTCGTGGATATCCATGCCGCCGATCAACGCGAGCATGGTCGTGAGCGAGTGCTGGGCGATCGCGCGGGCGGTCATGCCACGCAGCGCCGTGGTCACGATGTTGCGCTCACGGAGAATCCGGTTGGTCTCTCCGGGCGGGTTGCCGCTCAGAAAACATCCCTCGACTCCGACACTACCGGACTGAATCCAGTGGGTTTCCGGACCGACGGCTGCGACGGTACTCGCCGCGCATCCAAGGCCGAGCACGACCTGGGCATCGACGAGCACGCCTCGATCGAGGGCGTCTCTTCGGTCCCTGACGGGGATGAGCTCGACCCCAGGCGCGACTTCCTGTAAGAATGCGATCCGTTCCTCGCGTCGATCCCACTCCTCGGGGACCACGACGACCACCTTCTTGGGGGGGGCCCACCCCGGTAGCTCGCGAACAGGTACATCGCTTTCTCGCAGATTGAAGACCCGTACCAGCTCTTCCGACGTGAAGTCCGCGTATGACCCTGTCGGGGGGGGGGCCGGTTCGCGGGGTCCGTCGTCGCCTCCGGAGCAGGCGAGGCCGAGTGTGCAGGCCCCGACCATGAGCGGCCACACAGCGAGTTGTCTGCGAGTAGAAAGCTCCGTCAACATGAGGATTCCGTCCCTTCCCGTGGCGGGTTCTCGTTAAGGAGACAACCGATCCTCGTGCCGGACGTCTCGACATGGCTCTTTGACCAGAGTAAGGCTCGCCGTCTGCCCTGTCGAACGCGCGTGGGATCGCTGGCGCTATCGCACGCATAGTCCCGATCCCAACATACGTACGCCCGTGCCGAGACCGACTATCCGTCAGCGCGCCGGAACCCGATCGACGGCGACCGGGTTTAAAATACTGAAGGCGAGGCCTCGCCTTCACCGACCTTCGAAATGAGCGTGTATGCAAGCGGCTGTCGCCTACGGCACTCTGATCCTGACAGGCATTGTGCTGGCGTTACTCTTGCCGTTCGCCCTACACCGCACCTACCTGCTCATTCTGTCACGCCGCAAGAGGGAGGACGTTCGGGATCCGTGGCCGGAATCAGCCCTACCCCACGTCACGATACAGCTGCCCATCTACAACGAAATCCACGTGGTGGAACGGCTGATCGATGCGGCATGCGCACAGGACTACCCGAAAGACCGATTCGATGTGCAGATCCTCGATGACTCCACGGACGGCACAGTCCAGCTGGCCGCTCAGGCAACGGAGGTGTGGAAGAGCCAGGGTGTACGGATCGAGCATATACGACGAGGGACGCGCCAGGGATACAAGGCCGGAGCTCTCGCGGAAGGCTGCAGGCGCTCGGAGAGCGAGTTCCTTCTCGTCCTCGATGCGGATTTCGTAGCGCCGCCCGACCTGATCAGACGTACGCTACCCCCCTTCCAGGACCCCAGGGTGGGCATGGTACAAGCGCGTTGGGATCACCTCAATGCGGACGAGAACTGGCTGACCAGAGGCCAAAGCCTGTTCCTCGACGGTCACTTTTTCTTCGAGCAAGGTGGTCGCTACCGAGCCGGGCGTTTTTTCAACTTCAATGGAACGGCCGGGATGTGGCGCCAGGAGTGCATCCGCGAAGCCGGAGGATGGCGCGCGGACACGTTGACCGAGGATCTGGACCTCAGCTACAGGGCTCAGATGAGGGGCTGGCAATTCGTCTTCTTGGAGGACGTCGGTGTGCCGGCGGAGGTCCCGTCCACAGTCAGCGCCCTGGAAGTGCAGCAGAAGAGATGGGCGCAAGGCGGCATCCAGACGGCAAGACGGGTTCTGCCCGAGCTGCTCCGCGGCCCGTGGCCCGTACCCGTCAAGACGGAGGCGATCATCCACCTATGCGGCCATGTCGCACATCCGCTCACACTTCTTCTCGGGCTCCTGATCCTACCCTCCGCGGTCGCCCGCCGGACGCTTGCCATCGAGCACTACCTCGTTCCCGATCTCCTGATCTTCACGGCGGCCACGGTACCGTTCCTGGTCTTTTACGCGTTTGCGGCCAAGCGGCGGGGGCAGTCCACGAGGTGGGTGCTCGGGGCCGTTCCGCAGGCGCTGGCGGTGGGCATCGGTCTCACGGTATCCGTCACCGGAGCTGTGCTGCGCGGACTAGTCCGCAGCGGGGAGGACCCCTTCGTTCGAACACCCAAGAAGGGCGAGGTGGCGAGCACCACATACCTAGCGCACGTACCGACCAGCGACCTGACACTCAAGGTCGTCCTGGCAGCCACCATGGGCATCTACTTCGTGTTGGCGGTAGCCAATGGTTACTACGGTTCTTTACCCTTTATTGCACTCTTCGGGTTCGGATATGGCGGACTCAGCCTACACGGGCTGTCAGAATATTTACGCGGCCGCGTGCCGCCTCCGCCCTCGGACGGCACGGATCCGAGTACTCCGGACAGGAACGCCGGGAGCGTCGGACAGACCCATGGCTCCTCCAACCGGACGCCGTCTCCAGTCTGATCTCAACCGCGGAGACCGGATCTTCCTCGGACCGCATCGAGTCCGATCAGAGCGAACACGGGCACCCAAAGCATCAGTCGAGCCCATAGCGGTTGGGGCCAGATGCCTTGGGTGTGAAAGCTCTCGAGCCCCCAATAACCCAAAAGAACGAGACCCGTTAGCAGAATCCACCCACGGTTCCGGCGTAGGGCGGCGAACGGAAGGGCCCAGAGCACGTACCAGGGGTGGACCGTGGGAGACAGCAAGAGTCCTGTCCCTAGAATCCAGAACAGAGCCCTCTCCAGATCGTAGGACTTCCATACGGTCCAGCCGATGACGGCCAGGACGATCACTCCCGACGCAACGCGCGGAGCCAGCGCGCCGGGGATGACCCACTCCAACACGGCGAAGGCGCCCTCCTGGAATCGCCAATGCTCCGCGAAGGTGCTCAGTCCAGCCCAGAGCATCTCCCCCGCACCGACATAGGGAAGATAGAAGAGCGCCATCGTGACCCCGAACGCGACAAGCGAGCGCCACCCGCAACGCCTCCACAGGGGCGGAAGAGCGGCGGCGGGGGCGAAC
Organism: Gemmatimonadales bacterium UBA6960; assembly: GCA_963577685.1. Lineage (GTDB taxonomy): Bacteria > Gemmatimonadota > Gemmatimonadetes > Longimicrobiales > Gaopeijiaceae > UBA822. The sequence continues at coordinate 4,051 of CAUZAE010000035.1, forward strand.
TTCGCCAGGGTGGCCAGGGCGAGCGCCAGGCCGGAGCTCCAGCGGCGGGCCCCCACGTAAAGTAGCAGCCCCACATAGACGAGCCCCAGCGGCTCGAGATGTCCGTTCCACGCGGTCTCGATGATCAGGAGGGGAGACCACAGGTAGAGGATGAGCACACCCCTGGGATCCCTCCCCGACCGTTCCGCCACCCTTCCAAGAAAAAACGCTGTGCACAGGTCGAGGCTCACCCAGAGGATTTTGAGGCCGACGAGCGTGCCGCCCAACAATGCGTTCAGGAGGAAGACAGCCTGTGCCAGTGGGGGGTACACGGTCGATACCGTGGGGTTGTTGATGAGCCCGTGCCACGAAGTTCTCAAGGCTTCCAAGGCTGGGTCTGCCGGAGCGTAGAGATACGGATTGATCCCCTGGAGTTGAACATGCCCATCCCAGAGATATCTGTAGAAGTCATCCGTGAGCTCAGGAGCCAAAGGAAGGAGCGCCAGCCGAAAGAGGATGGCCCAGCCCCAGATGACTCGAAGCTCACTACGGGCGACCTCGGGGGAAATCGACGGACGACCGGTGCGAGTGGACGCGAGCGCGTAGACGACGAAGGCTCCAGCCATGATGGGGAGGCCGGGCCAGGGGAACCCACGGCCGGGCCACAAAGCCGCGGCCATCAGTAAGAGGAACTCCGCGACGCCCGCCGCCACAAGAAACCGGACGGAACCGGGGATGGGCTCTCCCGGGTTACGCGTTAGCTTGACCAAAGGATCCCAATCGCTCACCACCCACGACGCGTGCTCCGTGACCCACTCCGTGACCAACCCGGTGGCCGTCCTGATCCCGGCACTCGATGAAGAAGCCACCCTTCCCGGTCTCCTGTCGGATCTTCGTGAGCAACCCGTGGGGCCGATCCTCGTGGTGGACAACGGGTCCAAGGACCGTACGCACGAGGTTGCGGTGGCGGGTGGGGCCGAGGTATTGAGCGCGTCCCAACGTGGCTACGGAGCCGCCTGCCTGGCCGGAATCGAGCATCTTCTCACACGGCCCATGCGACCCGACGTTCTCGTGTTCTTGGACGCGGATCACGCCGAAGGGCCCAGGCAAATCACCGAGTTGGTCGGCCCGATCCAACGTGGAGAGGCCGATCTCACGCTCGGCATACGTCGCCGCGGCGAGGGAGGTGTCGGCACAGCCTTCGCCCATGCTCGCATGGGGAACGCCCTCGTCACGGAGCTCGTGCGACTGCTTTTCGGCCATCGCTTTCAAGATCTGCCACCCTTCCGCGCGATTGACTTCAAGAAGCTCCTCGAGCTCGACATGGACGACCGAACCTGGGGTTGGACGCTTCAGATGCAAATTCGGGCGGTTCGTCATTCGTTCCGGATTCTCGAGATGGAAGTCGACCATGGGCCGCGAGCGGGCGGCGAATCCAAGATCTCGGGATCGGTGCTAGGCACCATGCGGGCGGGAAGCCGGATGCTCTTCACTTTGCTGACGGAGCGGATGCGGGCAGGGCCCTGACGAGCGGCACTCGCGTGCCCGCGACATCGCGCTGCCGCCGGGACTCCGCATTCATCCAAGGGTGATCCTGCGGGCACCCAGCGCGACCAGCTCTTCGGCCCAGGGCGCGTGGCAAGTCATCATGAATACCTGGCGAATCTCCGACAACTCCCGAAGAGCCTCCAACCCCCTTCCCCGCCGCTCGGCGTCCCAATTCACGAAGATCTCGTCGATGAACACCGGCAACCGCTCCCGACCCTCGTCCAGGTGGTCCATGATCGACAGCCGAATCGCTACATAGAGTTGCTCGGTGGCCCCCGTGGAAAGATGACGGGCATCGACAGCACTGGTTACGCCCGGCCCGCTCACGTAGAACTCGCCCGCGTCGCCGCGTCTACTAGACGCTGGCGGTCCTGGACTTCCTGCTCGATCGCGACGAGTCGGGCACGCGTGGGTTCGACGGCTGCCACATCGCCCCCGATCTGCACGATATCCGATCGAGCCTCGAGCGTACGCTGGTGACACTCGGTGAACCCTCGAGCGTGTGCGTCCGCCTGCTGCACCTCCTCGTGGATCCTACGTAAGCGGTCCCTTTGCTTCGCGATGTCACCGGTGAGCCGTCCACGCTCACCCGCCGGATCGGCGGGGAGCGTTGCGAGGGCATCCGGGGAGCCGGCTTCGGCCGCCAGCAGTGATGCTCGCTCCAACTGCTTTCGAATGGGGAGAAGCCGAGTGGTTCGCTCGACCCACAGCTTCTGTCGCTCGCGAAGTACCTTCGCCTCTCTCAGGTCCGCACGAGCCCGCGCCAGGCCGGCCACTGCCGAGCGGAGACGGGTGTCTCTGTCCATCGCCGCGTGACGAGAAGCACGGGCTTGCCGTATGCGAGCATCAAGCTCGCGCACCTCCTGCTTGCCTCGTCGGTGGGGACGCCAGAGAGAGAGAGCCTCCGTCTCGAGAACGTTCACCGCCGAGCGGGCGGGTACCAGATCCCGAGCCCCCATGGCGCCCAGGAGCCGGTCCTGAATGTCGGACCAGGCTTCGGATCGAAGGGTGGCCACCTCCGCGAGGGTGAGCGCGAAGACCTGAAAAAAGACGTCCCGCGTTACGTGTGCAGCAAACGACAGCGTTTGGTTTCGGATGTCCTGCACTCGATCGCCGCGCGACAAGCGCCCCGTGGGGGAGGTCAGTAGTCGCCGGTGAACCCGACAAGATTCCCCGTCGTCGAGCCGAAGGTCCACCTCGAAGTCGAGGTCCCGTCCACTCCACGGGGCGTACGGATGTTGATCTCTCGAGGCCGGGTACAATCCGTAGATCATCGAGCCGAGCAGATGGAAGAAGGTAGTCTTGCCGGATTCGTTGGGGCCCACCACGACGTTGATGGCGCCAAGCGGCTCTTCACCCGAATCGAACGCATCGAGGTCGCCGAAGGCATGCACGCGAATGTGATCGAGCCTCATCGACTCTCCACGACGCTCTTGAGCATGCGAGCGAGAACTTCCTCTTCACCCGTGTCCAGGAGATCTCTGACGTACGCGGCCAGGCTGTCGGGATCCTCTACCCCGATGAGATGCTCGCACCCGAGATCTGTCAACGTGACGTCTCCGGACCGAACGCCGCGCACAAGGCGGAGTGCCTGACCCAGTACGTCCTCACGCGAAAGGTGATCTTCGACCCGCTCGAGGGAGTAGACACTCCCGATCTCGACGGCGAGTTCCAATACCCCTAGTCGGTGTGCGAGCTCATCCCGGAGGTGATCTTGGTCGTCCTCTCGTGACAGCTCTCTCCAAAGAGGCGTGGCGCCGGAGATGCGGACTCGCCCGATCCAGCTCAACCCATTAGTCCCGCCCGTCACATCCTCCCACCGCTCTGCCACCGTCCGTACCAACTGATCGAGGGTCGAAGCGTCGGTGGGGTCCCGTACCTCCAAGTCCTCCCAGCGAATCGGCGCCAGCTCCTTGAACTCGACACGAGGAGGACTTCCCAGACGAACTTCGACGAGCAGACAACCCTTCGGTCCCCGTTCCCCATGGGTTCGCCCCTGGAGGTTACCCGGGTAGTGAATGGCGGGCTGCTCGGAGAGAGTCAAGCGCTTGTGGACATGGCCCAATGCCCAGTAGTCGTACCCGGAGTCCCGGAGCCGATCGAGGTTGGAGGGCGCGTATTCTCCGTGTTTCAGGGACCCGGGGGAATCCACGACTTGCGTATGGAGGACGGCCACCTCGGGTAGGTGACCCTCAGGAGGAGGAAAGACACCGGACAGATCATCCCGCTCGGACGACGTCGCATGACCCACAGCGCTCACCACTCCGACGCGCTCACCGTTTGCGTCCTCCACAGTCACCCGTTTCACCTCACGGTCTCGCGCGACCGTGACGTTGCTCGGCCAGCACAGGTCGGAGGAGCGCAGCCCTTCCCTGCCGGGATCGTGATTGCCGGTAGCGTACACGACGGGAATACCCACCTCATTCAGTCGGGCGAGCTGCTCCAGAATGAAGCGCTCCGTCTGAAAAGAGAGCCGCTCGTCGTCAAACAGGTCGCCCGCGATGAGCACGGCGTCCACACGTTCAGCGAGCGCCAGGTCGGCGAGACGTTGAAACGCGAGGCGAGACGCATCGCGCAACCGTCCCCGCACGGCGGCCGACCGACTCGACAGGGAGGAGTCTAGATGGACGTCCGCGGTGTGGAGAAAGCGCATGAATTGCCCGAAGAAGGTCGCTGCTACAATCGGCGCTCAAGCTAGATGATACGGGTGGGCGAGGGCCAGAGCCGAATGGGCACATCGTCAAGCTTCTTGTACCCAACAAAACAGCTTTCTATCTTTGTCGTTACGAAAGCACGCACCGATACTCCGTCACTCGGAACCCCGAAGCGAGAGCGACCAGGCTAAGCCTGACCACCCATGAGTGACACTCCCGAAGTGGCCGTCCGGACCCTACGAGCGGAATCGCCAACCGTGGACGCGGTGTGCCGTCAACTGGAACGCCAGGCCGACGCCGAGGAGTCGGCGCTCGTTGTAGCGTTCGCGGAAATCTTCCTCTCCAAGGCGACCAAAGAGCTACTCCACGAGCGCAGCACCGATGCGCTGGCCCACATGGTCTTGGGCACGTGGAGATTTCTCCAATCGAGTCACCCAGACAAGGTCGACGTCGACATCTTCAATCCCGATGTGGACAACGAGGGGTGGTACGCCCCGGTGACAGTCCTCAGGACCAGCATCTCCGAGCGCCCGTTCATCGTGGACTCATTACGTGAGTTCCTCCACAGCCAGGACCTCTCGATCGAGCACCTCATGTACCCCGTGTTGCAAGTGGAGCGTGCGGAATCGGGTGAAATCCTGAGCGTCGGGTCCTCTGGGGCGGGTCGAAATCGGGAATCGCTCGTGCACTGCGAGGTGACAAGGGTCGCCGATCCTGAGACACGGGAGGCGTTGCGAGAGGAGACCCACCGGCGGCTGCAGGACGTGGTGCGCGCCACCGACGACTTCCATCCGATGATCGACGCGTTGAACAGCACGGTGGTGGAGCTCGCCGAGCGCGTCAGTCAGCTTCCCGAACTGAGTGAGGAGCTGGACGAAATCCAGGCGTTCCTGCGCTGGCTTCGGGATGGCGCCTTCGTATTCCTCGGATACCGTGGGTACGATCTGGTCAATTTCGAGAACGAAAAAGCGATCTTGGTGCAGCCGGGCTCCGGGCTCGGAGTGCTCCGAAACGAGGCCATGTCGATGTTCGCGGAGCCCGTGCCCTTGAGCGAGCTCAAGGCAGGAATGCGGGACCTCGTCTTGGGGGGTCCGCAACTCATCATCACCAAGACGAACACCCTCTCAACAGTCCATCGCCTGGCACGGATGGACTACATCGGAGTGAAGAAGCTCTCCGCGGAGGGTGAGGTCGTGGGCGAACACCGCTTTGTGGGTCTCTTCACTTCTAGGGCCTACGGGGAGGACGCGAACAAGATCCCCATCCTGCGCCACAAGCTCCAGGTGATCCTGGAGCTGGCGAGGGTGCACGAAGGATCACACGACTACAAGGAATACAACACGATCTTCAGCTCAATGCCGAAGGAGGAGCTGTTTCTCTCTTCGCCTGAGCAGATCCGTGAGGATCTCCAGGTCGTCCTCACTTCCTATCACACCGACGACGTGCGCGTCACGGTTCGTGAGGATCCAGTCCGGCGTGGCATCTCCGTCATGGTCATCCTCCCTAAGGACCGATTCTCAGGTGACGTTCGCCGCGCGATCGAAGAAGCGCTGATCGACCACTTTCAGGCCGAGGTCCTCAACTATCACCTCGCTCTCGGTGAGGGAGATCAGGCACGCCTCCACTTCTACGTTTCCGTACCCGGCGTGGCCCGCGACGGAGTCCAGACCGGCGATCTCGAATCGGCCGTGCGTGAGATCATCCGCTCCTGGCAGGACCGCGTTCAAAGAGGCCTGGAGAGGGTTCGCCCGGCCGATGAGGCGAGGCACCTCGCCGCACGATACGCCGACGGATTCAGTGCCGAATACCAGGCCGCGATGCAACCGGAGGTCGCGGTCAGGGACATCCTCGAGTTCGAAGCCATGGCTGCGGACAAGCGCATGGTTTCGATCTCACTCTCCACCAACGGCGGAGCCGGTGACGAACCCGGTGACGAGGCGACGACACAGCTCAAGCTCTACCTACGAGAGGAGAGGCTCATACTCTCTGACTTCATGCCCATTCTCGAGAACGCGGGTCTCCGAGTCATCGCGGTGGTTCCCCATGAGATCGGCGGGAAACGCACACCTGAAGCGATTATCTACTCGTTCTCGGTCCAAGACTCGGCCGGCAACCCGTTGGTCGCCGAGGATCGTGGGACGCTCCTCGCCGAAACCATCTTGGCGGTTCGCCGTGGAGACGCTACCAACGACAACCTGAATGCTCTGGTGCTCCTCGCCGGCCTCTCGTGGAGAGAGTTGGACGTGCTTCGGACCTACGCCACTTATGCGTTCCAACTCGGGGTCGTTCCCAGCAGGCTGTCTCTGCCGACAGCCCTGGTAAAATATCCGAGGATCGCCAGCACACTCTTCGAGATATTCACGGCGAAGTTCGAGACCGAAGGCGCGGCGACGATCGAGGACCGGACGACGCTGGTCGAGGACATTCAGTCATTGTTGGCCCAACTCATGACGACCGTGACGCTCCTGGCGGACGACCGCGCGTTGAAGCGCATGGCGGCCCTTCTCGACGCGACGGTGCGCACCAACTACTTCCGCCATGGTGGGGGGAGCCCTACCAAACGTTCAGGGGGCGTGCCCTACGTGTCCTTGAAGATCGCTGCCCGAGAGTTGCGTGACATGCCGCGTGCGAGACTTCTATACGAAGTCTGGGTGCGGTCATCGAGAATGGAAGGCGTTCATCTCCGGGGGGCTGATGTGGCGCGTGGTGGAATTCGGTATAGCGACCGTCCCGACGACTTCCGTACCGAAATCCTAGGTCTCGTGAACACCCAGATGGTCAAGAACGCCGTGATCATTCCCGCAGGATCCAAAGGCGGATTCGTCACGCTCCGGAGCCTCGATGGCCCCGAGGAAATGGCCGACGAGGCGCGCGAACAGTACATGACACTCATCCGCGGCATGCTCGACGTCACCGACAACCTCGACATCGACGGATCCATATTGCCGCCCGAGGGGATCGTGTGTTGGGATGGCCCGGACCCGTACCTGGTGGTCGCCGCCGACAAGGGCACAGCCAAGTACTCCGACGTGGCCAACGCTGTCGCGGAGGAGTACGAGTTCTGGCTCGGGGACGCCTTCGCTTCGGGAGGATCCCAAGGCTACGACCACAAGGCAGTTGGGATTACGGCACGGGGTACCTGGGAGTGCGTGAAGCGGCATTTCCGAGAGCAGGGAAAAGACATTCAGACCGAGCCGTTTACCGTCGTGGGTGTGGGCGACATGAGCGGAGACGTGTTTGGCAGCGGAATGCTTCTCTCGAAACACATCCGACTCATCGCGGCGTTCGATCATCGGCACGTCTTCATCGACCCCACACCGGACACCGGCAAGTCCTTCGAGGAGCGGGCTCGACTGTTCGAGCAAAGTGGCTCGAGCTGGGATGATTATGACCGTAGCTGCCTGAGCCCCGGCGGAATGATCGTCCCGCGGGGAACCAAGGAGATCGAGCTCACGTCCGAGGCACGAAGGGCTCTCGGCGTCGCCGAGCAGACCGGGACGCTCGATGGCGAGGCTCTCCTTCGGACCGTGCTACGCGCTCCCGTCGAGCTTCTCTGGAACGGTGGAGTCGGCACGTACGTAAAGGCGGCACACGAGTCGAACGGCGACGCCGGGGACCCCGCGAACGACGCGGTCCGTTTGGACGCGAACGAGCTTCGATGCCGAGTTGTGGGAGAGGGCGGCAACCTCGGTCTCACGCAAGAGGCCCGCATCGCCTTCGCGTTGAGCGGCGGCCGGATCAATACGGACGCGTTGGACAACTCCGGGGGAGTGGACCTTTCCGACCGGGAGGTCAATTTAAAGATCCTTCTTCGGGGCGCGGTACGGTCGGGGAGCATGTCCGAAGAGGAGCGTAACCGGCTTCTGGCGGATTTGACCGACTCGGTCGCTTCCCTGGTGCTGGCCGACAACGAGAGCCAGAGCCTGTCGGTGTCGCTCGACAAGCTACGGACCAAGGACGCTCTCGACGACTTCAGAGACGTGATGTCGTCGCTCGAGCGTAGCGGAGGACTCGACCGTGCTGCGGAACATCTGCCGACTTGGGAGGAGCTCTGTAACCGAGTCGAGGAGCAGGGACAATCTCTGACTCGCCCCGAGCTCAGTGTGCTGCTCGCGTACGCCAAGATGGACCTGATGAGCCAACTTCTCAGGAGTGAGCTGCCTGATGATCCGGCCATCGATGGATATCTGAGACATTACTTCCCCGAGGCGGCGCTTCGAGCCGCGGGTGAGGAGAGCCTCATGGCGCACCGTCTTCGACGCCCGATCGTGGCGTGCCAGCTCACGAACGACCTCATGGGACTCATGGGCGCCACTTTTGTCAATCGGGTCGCCCGCGATACGGGGCGTGCCCCGGCCGACGTAGCCAGGGCTTGGCTCATCGCCTCACACCTGGCGGGTCATCAGGAACTGGTGAAGCGAGTCAGCGGAACCGAAGGCGGGCTCCCCTCGCGGGTCGCGTATCGTTGGCTACTGGGGTTGTCCCGCGTTCTGGAGCGCACCACGCGGTGGCTACTCTCCAACGTGGGGAGCGAAGCCGGGACCGCCGCGATCGTCGAGCGGAATCTGGACCCGCTCGTGAGTCTTCGAGCCGACTTCGGTGACTTCGTCGCCGGCGAGGACCGCATCGTCTTCGAACGGAGAGTGGCCGAGATCGAGCGGCATGGCGCCGATCCTGCGTTCGCGCGAAGCCTGATCACCCTGCGCTTTCTCGATCAGCTTCTGGAGATCCTGCGGGTGGCCCAGGAAACCGGATCCGAACCCCTCGTCGCGGGGCGGGTGTACTACCAGATTTCGGAGTTCCTCCACGTGCCATGGCTACGGCAAGCGATCTTCGGGTCGGCGCGGGAGGATCGCTGGGAACAGCGGGCGTCACAGGCCCTCGCCGAGGAGTTGAGTCGAGCCCACTACAACCTCACGCGGCGTAAGCTTGAGTCGGTGAACGGCGAGAGCGTGATCGACACGGTTGCACCCGAATACGCACGCTTCCGAGACCTGATGGACGAGATTCGGGCAGAGGATTCGATGTCCGTGTCGGGTCTCTCAGTGGCCGTACGCGAAATCACCGTCCTGGCGGAAAGTACGAACGGAGCGATGCCTTGAACGATGGAACGCTCCCCCGAAACCCGAGAGACCTGCCCACTTCTCACCTATGTAACGAGACGCGACATAGTTCACGACGAGACAAAGTTGTTGAGCGCGGACTCATCCCTAACGATCTTTCATGGATGGCATGGGACTTCCGAAACTCGAGCCGAGCGGAGGCACCCTACACGTGGAGTGGCATCCGACGGGCGAGCCGAGCAGGCTTCTCGCTCATCGAAATGCTGGTCATCCTGATTCTTCTCTCGATTTCCCTCGCTGCCGTCATGACAGTTTTTGCAAACTATTTGGAACGAACCACTGCGTAGCGCGCCCGTGTATTCGGGCCGCGCCGGCGAAGCTCAGAAGGTGGTCGAGAGTTTGCTCAAGGATATGGCGCTTCGTTGGCGATTGGCGGAGATCATCCCCGGTGAAGACGACATTTCGATCCTGGAATACCTCGTGCGACTCAAGGACCACGTGCCCGGCGGGGCCTTGTTGGACGCCGTCCGCAAGGGGGGGCGAACATGTGAAAGCCGCCGAGCTGCGATCGCTCGAGGGCCTGAAGAAAAGGAAATAGCCTGCAATGCGGAAGCCATTCGTCTTCGTACTAGCGCTTGCAGCTCCCTACGGCGCGTTGGCACAGGTGCCTGCCGCCCCCTCTTCCAGTCCGACGAGCTAATCGAGTTCACGCTCTAGGCGAACTTCGATGAACTGCGCGGGGATCGCACGCAGGAAAGCGAGTACCGCCCCGCGATCATGACCTTCGCTGGCAACGACGAAACACCTCGCTCGATCGAGATGAAGGTGAAGACCAGAGGTCTTTTCCGACTCAAGGAGTGCCGCTTCCCGCCTCTTCGGATCAACCTTCCGAAGGACTCCCTCGAGGGCACCGTCTTCGACGGGCAGGACAAGATCAAGCTCGTAAGTCATTGCCGAGACCGCGCGCCACATCCGCGCCGCCGGAGCCGTGGTGCTGACGGGTGGCGCCTTCAAGCCGAGGAGCTCTCCGTACGCGTTCAGCAGTCTCTGAGAAGAGGGGCTCGAGTTCTTGGCCGAGGTCCGAGCCGAGACGGGGCTGCCGATCGTCACGGAGGTGATGGACACGCGACAAGCCGACCTGGTGGCCTCCTACGCGGACGTCCTTCAGATCGGCGCTCGCAACATGCAGAACTTCGCACTGCTCACCGAGGTAGGGCGGCTGCACCGGCCAATCTTGCTCAAGCGGGGAATGTCGGCGACCGTTGAGGACCTCCTCTTGGCGGCGGAATACGTCATGAAGCAAGGGAACAAGAATGTCATTCTCTGTGAACGGGGAATCCGAACTTTTTCGGATGCGACTCGCAACACCTTTGATTTGGCGGCAATCCCTGTCTTGAAGCGAGAGACGCACCTACCCGTGATCGCGGAGCCGAGCCACGCCGCGTGGCGGAGGGATCTCGTTGCGCCGCTTGCCTACGCAGCCGTGGCGGCAGGCGCCGACGGACTACTCATCGAGGTCCATCCGGATCCGGAGCGGGCGGTATGGGACGGTGACCAGTCACTCACGTTCACGGAATTCGAGGACCTCATGGCGGGACTCGCGCCCGTCGCGGAGGCCGTTGGAAGGACCCTCGCAACGTCGCTCGACGCCTCCGAGACCCCGGACAGTTGACCCCTTCGTCACCGCCCTGGGGATACTCCCTGCCGGTTCATGCCGACCGGTACGGCGACGGAGACCGGGCCATCGTCCTTGTGCACGGATTTGGGGCGAATTCGTTCGAATATCGGCATTGGGTCGGGCCGCTCGCCGAAGACTACACGGTATGGGCCGTAGATCTGAAAGGACACGGATCGGCGCCCGCGCCTCCCGACGAGTCCTACTCCCCCGACGATCACGCGGAACTCGTCCACCGATTGATCGTTCAGAAGGACATACGCCGGCTCACCTTGATCGGACACTCGATGGGGGGGGGCATCGCGTTACTCGTAGCGCTTCGTCTGCTGAATGAGGGGCGACTCGACCGTCTCGTAATCATAGCCGGTGCTGCCTATCCGCAACGCCTTCCGCCCTTCGTCAAGCTGGCTCGCATGGGACGTCTGACCCAGTGGCTGTTCGCGATCATCCCGAAAGGACCCCTGATCAGGCGAGTGATTCGACCCATCGTCTACGACCCGGCGAAGGTGGGCGCGGCACAAGTGGAAGCGTATGCCGAGCCACTCAGAAGTGTGGCCCACCGCCTGGCGATCATCCGCACGGCCTTGCAGATCGTCCCACCGCACCTTGCCGAAATCACCGATCGCTATGGGGAGATCGACGTGCCCACCCTACTCCTGTGGGGACGGCACGACCGCGTGGTCCCCCTGTCGGTGGCGGAAAAACTGCTCGCGGCACTTCCGAACGCGCAACTCGAGATCCTGGAGGAATGCGGTCACCTTCCTCCCGAGGAGCTACCAAGGGAGTCCCTGAAGGTGCTCCGGGAGTTTCTGTCGCAGGTGCACGAGTAGAACGCAGGCGAACGGGTAGAACCTAGCGCGCTGGGAGTTCTACCCTTCCCAAAGACTTGTCCTCCAAAAGCTCCACGCGAAAGTCCACGACGTAGGGACCGTGGGTCGTTTCGTCGGCCGGCAGAGGCCGAATCTCGAGCGTGTGCACCGTTCCCGCCGTGACCGGATACGTCACGAGCGCGGTCGATCCGATCTCCTGGCCATCTACGAAGACCGTACCCCCGGGTGTCGAATCGATGGAGACCGTACCGAGCGGCGTTACCTGAGCCCGCGGGGTAAGGCGCTGCGCAGGTGCAGGCGTCTGTTGCCCATCATAGATACGGATCAACCGGGCCGAGAACTCCGGCTTCCCGAAGATCTCCACACGGTGAGCGACTCCCTCGGCGAGCACCCCGTTTCCCAACGGCGCGGGACCCAGAGTGTCTCCGTCGATGACGACCAGAGTCCGGGGCGCAAGCGACGCGGGAACGACTTGCACCGTCAGTCGGCCCGGGCCTGTCGGCGCCGGTACCGGATCTTCTCTCTCGACTGCGACGGGTGCCGTCTGAAGTCGGACCAAAAGAATCGCCGGATTCAGTCATCGAATCCTACGAACTTCCCTGAACACGGCGATCGTCTGGGCGTCGAACAGCGTCACGTCGTACAGCGCTTGCACCTCCTCCACTATGGCATCGATGTCGAAGAGTGGGTTGAGTTCGAGAATCGCCCGGTAGGCCGCTTCGGCATCCTCACGCCGTCCCGCACTCAGGTAGGCACTGGCCAGGAATCCTCTGGCCAGGATCTTCTGCTCCTGCTCGAGCCCGCCGGTCTCTAGGGTCTGCTCGAAGAATCGAATCATCTGAACGAAGTTGGCGTCCCGCCAATATTGGAACCCTTCACCCAATCTGGCTCGGATGCCCTCCCGAACCGTAAACGACGCGATGGAGTCCCTATAGGCTGCCTGAAGATCGCCGAGGCCAGTCGGCAGGCCCTCCGTGTACTGCGCTAGGAACGTCAGGCCGGCTGTGTGCTCTTCGACGTCCCCATCCTGTAGGACTCTGAATAGATCCAAAGTGAGCCCGATCGTCTCGACCTCGCTGAAGAACGCGGGATCGGTCGTCGGCTGCACGATCTCCATGAGGTCGGAATGGGCCTGCGAGCCTTGTCCCTGAGAGAGCCGGAAACGGCTGAGCGCCCGGTAGTACTCCTGGCGACGACCTCCCTCCACATAAGGGGCGACCTCCGCCGCCCAGAGCTCCGTCGACCCAGGATCTCCAAGCTGCAGCGCACCCTGGAAACCGATCCAAAAAAGGTTCGGACGCTCGCCCTCATAAGCGAGTATGGTTCCGGCTCGATCCCTATCCAGGATCTCCAGGGCGATCTGTAGGGCGCCCTGGGGGTTGGCCAGGGCGAGCTGCGCAGCCGCGATCCGCATACCCGTATTCCATTCCCGGTCCTCCGCCACCTTTTCTTGGAGGCCGTCCCCGAAGGCCAGGACAGCCTCATGCGCTCCGGTCTCGGACGCCGCGACCAGTCCCAGGCGAAGCAACTCGATCCCGTCTTCGGTCGAGCGCTGCTGGGGCGACATGATCTCCACGGCACGGCGAGCGCTGGCCAACGCAGGAGCTTGATGACCCAGATTCGCGTGTACGATCGTCAGGCGGCGATGGAGGTCGACGCCGCCGTCGTCGCCCCGGAAATCCTCCAGAGCCTCCTTCCTCGCCATCGCCTCCTGGAATCGGCCCAACTCGAACTCCGCGAGGAATGCGTACCACTCCACTTCGCGAGCCACGTCGGCGTCGAAGCTCAGGACGCCCGCCGCCTCCAACGCATCAGCCTGCGCCACGATGTTCAGAACTTCGCCATGGGCGCTCCGGGCTGACGCATCGCTGGCGAGCCTCCGCACCAGTGGAATGGGGGGCGTGGGTACACCCGCGGATCCGGCGATGCTGACGGGAGCCACTCGAAGCCACCGCATCTCCGACCCCTCCTCCAACGCCAGAGCCAGCGAAGCGGACTCGAGGGTCACCGACGTCGCAAATGGACCCTCCTCGGTTGCGGCTCCCAAAACCTGGTAACCGCCCAGGAAGTCGGATTGGCCTGTACCCCACGAGAGATCCGCGCCGCCAGAGGTGAGCACGACACGAACCCCCTCCAGCTCCGGCAACTGCAGGTCCCACCGATATACATGCGTGCGCCCCTCCTTCAAACTGGACACGTAGATGTTGCCACTGTCGTCAACGGTCAGGTGGGTCGCGGCGAACTGGGGATCATTGCCTCCGAGCCGAACGAGAACACGCTCGAGGTTCGAATCGAGAACCGTTACCCGGGAGGATCTCTTTTCCAGCACAAGGAGGTTTCCATGGGCGTCGAAGGTGATGTCCTGAACCGGACCCGGAACCAGGGCCCCGGGGAGCGCCTCCTGCGGCCCCCCGTCGAGGGGGATCCGCACGACCGTAAGCCCCCGTTCGGACCAGGCGAAAACCTGTCCTTGCGGCGAAACCGCCACGCCCCATGCCTCCTGGAGTGGAAACACCCCCAGCAGGGATGCCAGGTCGGCACTGAAGACGGCAACCCGGTGATTGTCGCGATCGGCAACGACGAGACTCCCGTCCGAGAAGAAAGCCACCCCCACCGGCTTGTTGAGCCGGCGGTCGTCATCGTAATCCCTTCCGAACGTTCCCAGCGTCGAGCCATCCCGAAGATCGAACACGGCGAAGCGGTCTTCATCCGGTTCCGTCACGACCAGCAGCGAGTCGTTGAGCGCCACGGCCCCCGGATCGCGTCGGAACGAGACGCTGAACCCGTCGGCGTCGGGCGTCACGGGGAGGGAGTGGGCGTCGAACTCGTCACCGTGGAAGTCCACGAAGCGTTCCACGGTCCCTTCGTCCATCCGCATGCTACGGCCCCCCGCGGCCGTAACGATGAACCGGCCCGCACCGTTCTCTCCGGGCCCCACCGCCATGACGGCACTCGTCATGTTCGGAGGCAGCTGACTCACCCGAACCGGATACTCCCACTGCAGTGCTGCTGCGTCTCCTCCCTCCGTGAGCTCCACACGCTCGACCTTGCGGAGCTCGCGATCCAGGATGACGAGATGTCGTTCGGGCGTGAACGCGATTCCGACCGGCTCACGGAAGGATCCCCTACCGGTCCCGGTCCCCCCATACAGCGGACGGCTCTGTGTCGCGACGGCGGGATCCAACCGGTCCCCACCCCAGATCCGCCCCTGCCTGCGATCCACGACAACGGCCGTGCCGAAGCCGTCCACCGCGATCGACGAGGCTTCTTCGACCGGGCCCAGAGACATCACCTCGGGACCGGGCCCTACCGTCCAGGGCAAGTCGGGGAAGGGCGGAAAGCTGAAGACCTGCGGCCCCCCATCCCTGTCCACGACAAAAATTCGGCCGTCCCCGCCCACGGCGATCGCGATCGCATTGCGCGCGTTGGAGCCCAGAGGGAGTTGGCGGACGAACAGGCCGTCGCGCCCGAAGATGCGGACTGCAGAACGTCCCTTGTCCAACACGTACACGAACCCGCGCGGACCCAGCGCGAGACCCACCGGATCGTCCAGCTGTGCGGGCCCCCGCCCCGGGCCGCCGATCGCATAGAGCTCACCACCCTCGCGATCGAACACTTTGACCTGTTTCAGATCGCCGTCGAGCACATAGGGGGTACCGGCCTCGTCGATGGCCACGCCCAAGGGTTTCCGGAGCACGCCCGAGCCGTAGGAGCGCACAGGTGTCCCCGTCGGATCGAAGACCACGACCTGGCCGAGCTGGTCCACGATGTGTGTGGATCCGTCGGGACCGACGGCGATCGCGTTCGGCTGCTGGGGAGACATCGACCCCGCGAGGGGCAGCTCGAAAGAACCTTCACCAAGGTAGGTGGAGCGGGCCACGATCTGACTCGCAACCGGCGTAGCGCCTGAAAAAAAGCAGGCCACGCCGAGGGTCCATGTTCGAAGCACTACGGTCATGCCCATCTCTCCTGTGCGGCAAAGGGCCGATCCAGCATTATGGACCTCTACGCCCAACTCTGAAAGCTAAATCTTGTACCGCCAAACCGCACCAATTGCGTACTTCGACGGGTCGGATCAGGCGTGGTGGTCCCGGATTAGCAAGAATCGATCCAGTTGCGCAGTCCGGGACCGGAAGCGACCAAGGCTTCCGGCCCTCGGGTGGCGCGACTATCATTGGCGATTCTGCATGACCTCCATTATCCGAGCCAGAGGGCGAGCCACAGTTTGTTTGCACGAGACCCCGGTTTGCCGCTCCGCTCCCTCGACAGGCGTCCACTCCTCGCACGACGCGAGAGTACGGTGGCGGTTTTCGCGTGCACCCTGGCGCTTGGCTCGCTTCTCACGGCTTGCGGCGGAAGTGACGATTCACAGGTCGGGGGCCCGCCCGTGCCGCAAGCGTCGACTACGGCCGAAGCGGACGCCGCGCAGGACACCGTCGAGGTGATTCTCGACGAGTTCTGGATCGGGATGCCGCTGGTGCTTCCAGCCGGAAGGACGGTGCTCAGGCTGAAGAGCCAGGGTTTCGAAGAGCACAATCTGCTTTTCGTTAGGAAGCAAGCCGATTCGGTGGTCTGGGAAACCGAGGGCCGGCTCAACCCCTTCGAATCCCGGATCGTTACGCTGGACCTCGAACCCGGTGCGTACACCGCGGTGTGCGATTTCTCCGGGCACGAGGGGCGCGGCATGTTCCTCGACTTCACCGTCGAGGCCGGCCCGTCGGCGGGAGGGGTCGCTAGATAGTGTCCGCACCCGCGCGACCTAAATCCAAGGATTTCGACCGCTCCATCGTGGAGGGTCCGATCCCGAGCGCCGTGTGGAAGCTCGCCTGGCCGACGATGCTGCAAAACATGATCGGGGGCCTTCAGGGCATCGTAGATCATGCCATGGTGGGGCATTTCATCGGCTACACGGGCAACGCGGCCATCGGGGTGGCGTGGCAGATCTTCCTGGTGGTGATCGTGTTCATCAGTTCCGTGTTCACCGGCATGGGTGTGCTGGTCGCACGCTTCGTCGGTGCCAGGGAGCCTGAGAAGGTGAACCGCACCGTCTATCAGGCGTTCCTGACCGCGGGATTCATGTCCGTGGGCGTCCTGGCGCCAATCGGCTACTTTCTCGCGCCCTGGCTGCTCACCGTCGTGAACGCCGCGCCCGAGGTCCAAGCCGAAGCCCTTCCCTACCTGCGCATCATGTTCCTGTTCAGCTTCGGCATGATGGTCTTTTTCATGGTAGGCGGCGCACTACGTTCGGCGGGAGACGCCCGCACTCCACTCCGCCTCGGCATCCTGCTCACGGTGTTGAACATCGCGCTCAACGTGATCCTCATCCGGGGACTTGGACCGATCCCGGCGTTCGGAACGACCGGAGCCGCGCTCGGGACGGTGATCGCCGGAGGCGTGGTGACCGTGGTCGCCTTCGTTCTGCTCTTCTCGGGTCGATTGGTCGTCGGCTTCCACCGCGGCATGAACTGGAGACCCGACTTCAAGATCATCCGGGAATTGTTCCGCTTCGGGCTTCCGACAGGACTCCAGGGGGTCGCCATGAACGCCGCGGGCGTGATGCTGCTCGGCTTCATCGGCTCGCTGCCACAGAGCGGGCAAGCTCAAGCCGCTTTCGTGATCGCCTACACGCAGCTCTTCTCGATGATCACCTGGACGTCCGTAGGCCTCATGGGCGCGACCGCCGCTGTAGCCGGCCAAAATCTGGGTGCTGGACACCCCGAACGAACCGTCCATGCCGTCAAGGTGGCGTCACGGATCGGGTTGGTGTTGGCCGTGATCCTCGGCGCATTCTATGTCACGATTCCGCGCGTGCTCCTGGGGTTCTTCGGAGTCGATGATCCGTTGGTAGTCGAGATGGGCGTCGAGCTCCTCGCCTACCTGAGCGTATCCGGACTGTTCATCACGGTCGCGCTCGCCTACACCGGAGGGCTTCAGGGGACGGGTGACACACGCAGTCCCTTCTTCATCTCGATCATATCACAGATCGTGGTGCCCCTCGGCATATGCGCGGTTCTTCAAGCGACGACGGGGTTGGAGGCACGCGACATCTGGTTGGCCATAGTGCTCGGCCACATGACCCGCTGCGCGCTCACGGTGATCCGGTTTCGGCAGGGGAAATGGCGGACCATTCGGGTGAACGCTTAGTCCGAACTACGAGTTCGCGGGTGCCGAGCAGCGTGTCACCAAGTTCCAGCTAGATGCCGCCGATGATTTTGCGGTTGACCCGGAACGGTACGTTCGATCGGTGCTGAAGAGTGGTGCAGACACCGCAGTGCTGATTTCGCCGAACAACCCCGATGGCCATCTGATTCCAGACGACGAATTGGCGTGGATACTTGCCGAGTTGTCTGGCCTGAGGACTGTGATCGTCGACGAGAGCTTCCTTCACTTTGCTGATCGTGCCCATTCTGACGAAGGAGGCTTGCCCACCCTCGTCGGGCTCACTGAATCATTCGACAATGTGACGATCGTCAAGAGCATGTCGAAGGACTTCGGTATTGCCGGAATTCGAGCAGGGTACGCGATCATGAGTTCGTCGCGTGTGAGCCACCTGCTGAATCATGGCTATCTCTGGAATACAAGCGGCATGGCCGAGTACTTCTTCTCACTGTTCGCTAGCCCCGACTTCCTTTCTCAATACCGTAAGGTCCTGGACACCTACCGGGGTTTCATTGACCGGTTCACGGCGACGATGTCGAATGCCGATTTCGTTCAAGCGTACCCAACGAGCGCCAACTTTCAGCTGATGCGGCTCCCGCCCGGCGTTTCGGCCCATGTAGTGACATCGCTGCTACTCATCAGGCACGGCGTTTACGTGAGGGGATGCGGAGACAAGATTGGGCTGGACGGCGAGTCCCTTCGCGTGGCCATTCGCACGGAACCGGAGAACGAGCGGGTTC
>CAUZAE010000036.1:0-22048 GCA_963577685.1 Gemmatimonadales bacterium UBA6960
AAACATAAGGCCAGCGAACCTCGTGGTTATGAACCAGATGCTCCCAATTCGCGGTCCAAGCCGAGATCGGCGTCCGGATGTTCGAGACCTCCCCAGAGAGTGCCGGCTGCAGATCGAAGATCCGCAAAGGAGCGTATTGGTATTCCGTCTCCGCGATCACGTAGCGACCATCGGGCGAGGGGGTGAACGTATGCCCTCTGGTCACACCATTGATCCCGGTGAGAGTCACGAGGAGCTCCGGATTCTCCAGGTCGGTCACGTTATAGACATAATACCCGCCCGTGCCCCCGCCATAGAATCGGTCCTGCTCACTGTCGGCATCATAGCCGGCGTAGAAGTCATGGTAACCACGCGAGCCAGGCACGGCCTCGGAGGCCGGTACCGGGACCTGAGCCACGAGCGCGTCATCGCCGCGTCCGTCGACCAGATACCCCAGGTCGTAAACGTTGGCGTACGGGCCACTTACGGTCGCGTACAGGAGCACTCGGCCGTTGCTGTGCCGGTACACATAGATGTTGTGGAAGCCCCCGAGCTCGCCCGGCCCCTGGATGCGGCCCACTTCTCTCATCGTGGACACGTCAGGCAGCCCGTCCACGTCGAACACGATGGCACCGAGGTCTGCGTCCGGGCCCCCCTGCCGGAACTGCACGGAGAGCACCACGTAGCTACGGCCCTCCCACTCGAAGATCTTGATGTCCTTGCCCGCGGATCCCACGTGCAAGTCCATATCCTCGATACGCCAACGGTGGATGACCTTCGACTCCTCGGGAACGGAGATGTCGATGATGTCCATGCCCCCATTCTGGCGGGCGACGTAGGCGTAGGGACGGTCGAGACGCTGCTCGATCTCGACATCGGACACCCGCGGACCCAGCGGCAAATGAGCGACCACCTCGATGTTGTCGCTACCCCTCTGCTCAGACGACTGCTGCGCCTCGAGCACAGAGCTCGCCGGGAACAACGCGGCCCCCGACAAGGCGATGAGCAGCATTCCAGGATTCGGCAATCTCATGATTTACCTCGTTCGATGCGGTGGCTTCGCGGACAGCTAAGGACGACTACGGGCCTGGACAGCGGGACCGTTCTCCCAATCCTGCACACTCGAGATGTTCGGCACACCCCAGTCCAATCCGTTCCAGCCGCTGAACCCCTCCATCCGAAAGGCCCAAAAGCCCGTGACCATATCGGACACGACGATCAGCCCATCAGCGTTGCGCACGTCGGTGCCCCACGCCCCACTCATGATGCCGCTGTCCTCACGCTCCAGAAACGTGTCATAATGCCCAACGGTCTTGGGGTTCTCAGGGTCCGACAGCGTGAAGACCTGCAGTCCGTCCCAATAACCGGACACAAAAACGAAAGGCCACCGGACCTCGTGGTTATGGACCAGATTCTCCCAATTCGCGGTCCACGCCGAGATCGGCGTCCGGATATTGGAGACCTCGCCATTGAGGGCCGGCTCCAGATCGAAGATCCGAAGCGGAGCGTACCGGTACTCGGTCTCCGCGATCACATATCTACCATCCGGCGACGGGGTGAACGTGTGGCCCCTGGTCACGCCGTTGATCCCCGTGAGCGTCACGAGCAACTCGGGGTTCTCGAGGTCAGTCACGTTGTAGACGTAGTATCCACCCGTTCCGCCGCCGTAGAATCGATCCTGCTCGCTGTCGGCGTCGTAACCGATGTAGAAATCGTGGTAGGCCCGTTGGCTTTCCAGCGGAACGGGCACTTCTGCCACGAGGGCCTCGTCCAGTCGTCCGTCAACGACGTAGCCTAGATCGTATACGTGAGCCGTTGGACTAGCCGTCGTAGAGAAGAGGAGCGGACGGCCGTTGCTATGCTTATAGACGAAGATGTTGTGGAAGCCCCCTAGCTGACGATGACCCTGGATCCGCGCCACTTCCTTGAAGGTCGAGACGTCGGGAAGCCCTGTCACGTCGAATATGATGGCCCCCAGGTCCGCATTGGGACCGCCCTGACGGAACTGGATCGACAAGACGACGTAGCTGCGATCGTTCCACTTGAAGTACTTGAGGTCCTTTCCCCCGGCACCTACGTGCAAGTCCGAGTCCTCGATTCTCCAGCGGTGGATCACCTCGGGACTGGCCGGATCACTGATATCGATGATGTCCATGCCCCTCTCCATCCCCGACCCCACACCGAAGACTTCACGCCCTATGTACACGAAGGGGCGCGACATATCCTGCTCGATCTCGATGTCGGACACGCTTCCAGGAGCACCGAGCGGGAGGTGGGAGACCACCTCGATGTTGTCACTCCCGCGCTGCTCGGCCATCTCTTGAGCCAAGAGCCCCGGGGTCATCCGAAAAGCAATCATCCCGGCCAGAATCGTGATCGTTATCACACCCGTAGGTATTTTCATTGTCCACCTCGTCCAAGAATCCGCTGCGCCGGAGCGTTCCCGGCCACTTGAGGTAGCGGCTTACGGCCACCCCGGTTCATCTTAAGGAGTCAGCTTCGGTATGAACAGCCAGGTAGCGACCAGGTGTGGGTAACGTCAATGTACGAGCGCATAGTCTGCCTTACAGAGGAAACGACGGAGACCCTCTACCTCATCGAGGAGGACTGGCGCATCGTGGGGATCTCCGGATTCACCGTACGCCCGCCCCGAGCACGGAAGGAGAAGCCCAAGGTCTCGGCCTTCACCAGCGCGAAGATCGACGAGATCCTTCGCTTGGAGCCCGATCTCGTGCTGGGTTTCTCGGATATCCAGGCCGACATCGCGTCGCAACTGATTCAGCACGGCGTGGAGGTTCACGTCTTCAATCACCGAAGCGTGAAGGAGATCCTGCGCATGATCCGCGTGCTGGGGTCGATGATCGGTTGCGCGCCCAAGGGTGAGGCGCTCGCCACGCAGCTGGAGGGGGATCTCGATGAACTGCGAGCAAGAGCGGATAAGCTGTCGTCCCGGCCGCGAGTATATTTCGAGGAGTGGGCAGATCCGCTGATTTCGGGAATACGATGGGTTTCGGAGCTGATCGATCTCGCGGGCGGTGAGGATTGTTTCCCCGAGCTCGCCTCCTCATCACTCGCCAAGGGCAGAATCATCGAAGACCCTGACGAAGTCGTGCGCAGGGCACCGGACATCATCATCGGCTCGTGGTGCGGGCGGAAGTTTCGCCCCGAGAAACTCACTTCCAGGACCGGCTGGTCGGAAATCCCGGCGGTCCGCACCGGAGACGTCTACGAGATTAAGTCGGCGATCATTCTGCAGCCGGGACCGGCTGCGCTTACCGAGGGGGTGTCGGAAATCCACGACATCGTCGCCCGGTGGGATGAGCGGGCTCCGTCGAGGGCTGCTGTTTGACTCCCTTCGTTTGGCTTCAACTCGGGTTGGTGACGGTTCTGGCGGCTACCGTCCAGGGCACGATAGGCTTCGCATTCACGCTGCTGGCCCTGCCCTTGTTCCTGTTGGTTCTCGAGTCTACCGAGGCCATTCAGATTCTGCTCGTGCTCAATCTGGTGGTACCGCTCTGCCTGGTCCGACATCTGTGGAGGGACGCGCCGACCGACCTGGCGCGATTACTCATCATGGGAGCGGTGTTGGGGCTGCCCCTCGGGATGGTCATGTTCGCCTACGCGAGCCTCGACACGGTCAAGGTGGTGGTTGGAGCCCTGGTCCTGGCCTTTGCTGGGGTACTCGCGTTGCGGCCGTCCTCTCTTCCTGCGGAGCCGTCGACGTCCACCCCCGAACCACCTACGGGTTCAGCCGTACCCTCTGAAGATGCGAGTAATCCCTGTTCGGCCAACTCCCAAACGCCCCGCTATCGCAAGCCGTCCGTGCTTCTCGTAGGAGTGGCGGCTGGCGCGATGACCTCCGCGCTCAGCATGCCGGGCCCGGTACTCGCCCTCTATATGACGGGTATCGGCTTGAGCAAGACTGCGTTTCGGGCTCTGTCGCTATCCCTCTCCGTGTTCCTGTACAGCGCCGCCCTCGTGCTCCAGGCGGCGACGGTGGGTGTGCCGCCTCGGGTTTGGATCACAGTGGCCACATTGGTTCCGTTGGCGTGGGTCGGCGGCCTCGCCGGGCATGCACTCGCGGGAAGAATCGGAGAGACCACGTTCCTACGGCTAGTACTCCTGCTTCTGCTCGCGACCGGTCTATACACGCTCATCACAATACTCAACGCTTAGCCCATGCTCCCACTGTCAGAATTCCCCCGGGTTCCGATCGCACACCGACCGACTCCGCTCGAGTCCATGCCCAATCTCACGCACCTTCTCGAAGGACCCGAGTTGTTCGTGAAGCGGGACGATTGCACCGGACTCGCAACGGGCGGAAACAAGGCTCGCCAAATGGAATTCTATTTTGGCGAAGCGATTGAACAGGAGGCCACTGCGATCCTAGTGACCGGAGCAGTGCAGTCAAACTTCGTGCGGTCGGTAGCCGCGGCGGCGGCCAAGTTCGGACTCCGCTGTGAAGTCCAACTCGAAGACCGCGTGCCTGGAATGGGCGCATCCTACGGAACTTCCGGGAACGTACTTCTCGACCGACTCTTCGGCGCGCGACTCCACTACTATCCCGTGGGAGAGGATGAAGGAGGCGCGGACCATGCCCTCGACGAGTTGGCGGCTCGTCTACGGAATGAGGGTGAGCGTCCCTACGTGATCCACCTCTCGGAGGACTACCCCCCCCTCGGCGCCCTTGGGTACGTCGACGCGGCCGAAGAGCTCCTCGGGCAACTCGAGACGATGGGAATACCGCGAGCCACGATCGTGGTGGCCAGCGGGAGCGCAGCCACGCAAGCCGGCTTACTGGTGGGGCTCCGAGCCCTGGGGCACGCTGACATTCACGTGAAGGGAATCTGTGTCAGGCGGGGACAAGAGGCACAGTTCGCGCGAGTTGTCCGCGTCTGCCGCAATACCGAGAAGTTGTTGAAGTCGGACTCCGTAGTTCCCGAAGACGATATCTCCGTGACGGACTCCTTCCTTGGGCCCGCCTACGGTCTCGTCACCGAAGAGACGGCCAATGCCATCCTCGTGGGAGCCCGGGAGGAGGCCCTTATCCTCGATCCCGTGTACACGGGCAAGGCATTCGCGGGCTTTCTGGATTTCGTGCGACGAGGGGAGGTCGGGGCTGAGGCGGCCGTATTCCTTCACACGGGTGGCATCCCCGCGTTGTTCGCGTACAGCCCGGAAGCTCTCGGCCTCGGCGGATCACCGACGGCGGGACGTGTTGAATGACCGTCTTGCCAACCGTGCTGAAGCTAATGTTGATGACCGCCACCGCCGTGGGGGGGTGTGCTCGTTGTGATGAGATTCCGTGACGATCCGGTGTCACCGTTCGCCGCTCTGATCTCGGCCTTCGGAGTCGTCATCATGGGCTTGGCCTTCGTACTCGCTACCGGCCTCGGGACCGTGTACTTGTTGGTGGCCGGCGCAGCCGTCTGCACGATCGGATTCTTCCTCGAGCGCATCGCACGCCTCGCCGACGACCACGGGGAAGACGAGCTCGACGGGTAGCGGATCAGGCCTTCTTGCCTGGATGGTCGTCGGGAAGAGTCAGGCGCTCCAGTACGTGCGCGGCCCGCTCGAGCAGTCGTCGATCCCCTGCGGATAGATCGGCGAGCATCGCCGAAAGGACCCCCAGCCTCCTTTGTCTCCCTTCCTGAAGGAACTCCACGCCCTTTTTCGTCGCGCGGATCCGTTGCACTCGCCCGTCGTCTGGATCAGCTTCGCGCTCAACCAACCCCTCCCACTCCATCTCCTTGATCATGCGGGAGATCGTCGCCGCGCTCACCTGCTCGGCAACGGACAGCTGCGTGATGGTAGCGGGTCCGCCGAAAACCACGACGGACAGCGCCGAAAGGCGCGGAGCACTCAAACCCAATGTGTCGTCCTGAGTGCGTAGGCGACGAAGCAGATGGATCGCCGCCGAATGTAGCCGATCTGCCGTCCCGAGGTCGGGGTCTTCTGCCGGACCAGAAGAGGCTCTTGACATACGTCCCGTCTCCATTTTGGTTAGCTAAACTAAATATAAGACACGGACCCGTCAATCGGATGAGGCATCCATGGATAACGTCGTGAGCGAAGGCACAGTCCCCTCCCCGGGCCTCTCATCGCTGGGCCAGATCGCCGTTACCGTGGAAGATGTGGAGCGCGCAACGCATTTCTACCGCGACGTACTCGGCCTTCCGTTCCTCTTCGACGCACCACCAGGGCTGGCATTCTTCGATCTCGATGGAATAAGACTCATGCTGAGCATTCCCGAAGGCATGGAGGCCGGCTCATCGGTGCTCTACTTCCGGGTCGTAGACCTCGATTCGTCCTACGAGACGTTGCGTGACCGCGGCGTCACCTTCATCGGAGGACCACACGTCGTACACAAGACCGACAACTACGAACTGAGCATGGCCGCCTTCAAGGACTCCGAGGGGAACCTGATGGCCCTCATGTGCGAGTCCGGCCAGATGTGAGAAGCCCCGCCTCCCAGGCGTCGAATAGGTCCCCGAGCTCGCGGGACAAACGCTCCTGCTCAGTTCGAAGCTCGTCAATGACGAGGCTGCGAGAGCGGAGGACCGCAAAGCGCCGAACGTCGGAAGCCACCCATCGCCAGCGCTCTCGTACCCACAGGCTTACGATGCCGATCACCGGCAAGAAGACTAGCGCCGCCAGTCCCGTCCACAGCCCTGATATCATGGCCCCAGCAAGAGACAGCGCCAGGACCCAGGCGGTGTAGATCGGAACGCCGAGCAGGAGCTTGTAGGTCGATTCCGCGTCAACGGTGGGCCCCAACTTCGAGGTGACGGCTCCTGTGGCGTACCTCGGGACCGAGAAGATGGCGAACCCGAGGAGGGTCACGATCACGACAGGCGCTCCCAGCATGTAGAGGCGCCGCACAGACCAACGGACAGCCGAACGGAGACTTGTGCCCGCCTGCAGGTCGGCGGGCCGGAGCCGAAAAAGCATCAATCGGCGGAGATGGGTGTCCAGATCCCGGACCAGCTCCGTCCAACGCTGGAAAGATCCTCGACGCACGGCCGCCAGGATACGCGTGGTGATCTCGAAGCGGTTTACCTGCTGAGCCGGGCCTGCGGCCTCTCCTCTCTCGAGCCCCCAGATCGACTCGGCGGCTTCCACCAGTGGCCGGTCCTCCCACCGCTCGAGGTTCAACGTGACCCCTCGGAGTCCCGCGCCGATCCGACTCGTGAGCTCCTCCACGGCGGCCCGATCTTCCGTGCCACAGCCCGCAAGGTCTTCCCAGGCGATCGGCTGGCCGATTACAGCCCTCATCTCCGATCGAAAGTGCTGTTTGCGCTCCGGCACCATGCCCACGGGAATAATGGGGAACGCCTCCCCAGTCTGCTCATATGCGCCCAGCGCAATCCGGGCGGCACCCGTCTTGATCTCCGCCAAGGACGGGTCCGAGTGACTGATCCCCTCCGGAAAGATACCGATGGCTGCACCCTTTGCCAGCGCCTCGCAAACGGCCTCGAAAACGTTTCGATTACGGCCCATGACCGTCGGGTCATCCTGCTTGCGGTACACGGGTATAGCACCCGCTGCCTTCACGAGCCACCCTACCCTTGCGTCGTCAAAGAGCGGCGCCTTCGCGAGAAACCGGATCGGCCGAGACGCCGTGCCCGTGACCACGACCGGATCGACGAGCGAGTTGGTGTGGTTGGCCACCAAGAGCACTGGCCCCTCCGAGGGGACCGGTGAGCCATCCACTTGGAGGCGGTAGAAGATTCTACTCAAGCCCCAGCACAGAGCTGACAAGGCGGGTAGAATCCACCGACTGGCAGCCCTCATGGCCGAGTGCCCCACCTCATAACCGACCGGCCGACCTCATGAGTTGTCCAATTGGGACTCCGGCAGTCACTCCCACTGGGTCTTCAAAACTCAGTCTTCGATCACTTCTCCGCCTGGAAGACGACCCGTCCGACCCGTCCTCGGAACGAGCCCGATCGACCGGTGGAAGAGGCTCGGGGGGCCGAGCGCCCGAGAGCGCGCCACCCAAGAGCTGCTCCGTAAAGTCGAGGCGCTCGTCCACCGAGTGCAACCGGACAGCCATATCGGCCAACTCCTCCTTGAGCCCCTCGAGTTCCCGCGGGTCCCCTGCACCTATTCTGCGAGACGCGGGTGCGGACATCTTCCCCAGTATCCATTGGCACAGCACGGTCCCTGCGGCACCCATGGTCCCACCCATGATAAACACGGCGAGAACCACGATGATGATCTCCGGCTGCATTAGTGCGTCACCTGATTTCGTGAATAGGGCCACGACGGCAACCCACAGTCTCGCGGTTCGCCACGTGTCCTTCGGTCCGACGAAGTTCGGGCATCAAGGGTTTCGACTCTGATGGCCATCGAAGTCACCGTTGGATCAGGGTTCCCGCTCGACCGGCCAACATCTGGTCGATCTCGCTTAGCGCTCCGATGATCGCCTTTCCTCCCGTTCGCTCCACGAACGTACACGCGGCCTCGACCTTCGGCCCCATGGAGCCGGTGGGAAACGAGTGGCGGGCCAACTCTTCGGGCGTGGTACTCCGAACCGGCCTCTCCTCCGGCGTACCCCAATCCAGATAGACGGCGTCCACGTCCGTTGCGAGAAGCAGGCATTCGGCCTCCACCTCCTCCGCCAGAAGGGCGCTCGCCCGGTCCTTGTCGATCACAGCGTCTACACCTCGGAGCTTCCTCCGCTCATCGTACATGGTGGGGATTCCACCTCCTCCGGAACAGATCACGACGACGTTCCGCTCGAGGAGCCAGCGCACGGGCCAAATCTCGAAGACGCGCTTGGGAAGTGGAGACGGCACAACTCGGCGCCATCCATCTCCGTCCGGTGCCACCGTCCAATCATGTTCGGCGGCGACCTTCCGGGCCTCTGCCTCGTCGTAGACCGGCCCAATGGGCTTGGTCGGGTTCTTGAAGGCAGGATCATCACGATGAACTTCAACCATCGTCAGGATGGTCGCGAGCGGGCGCTCCTCAGGGAGGAGGTTGCCCAACTCCTGTTCGATCATGTAACCGATCCCTCCTTCGGTCCGCGCTCCGAGAACGTCGAGGGGATGCGACGCTCCGGCGTCGTAGGCGGCAGCCTGTAGGGCCAACAGACCGACTTGGGGACCATTGCCGTGCGTAATGACGACCTCGTTATCGCGCACCACCGGCGCCATGGCCTGGGCCGCGATACGAACGTTGGCACGTTGGGCCGTAGCCGAGAGCGGCTCTCCCCGACGGAGCAGAGCGTTACCGCCGAGGGCGATCACGAGGCGCATGGGCGCGCTCCTAGCCGGACAAGGTGGCGACCATCACCGCCTTGATGGTATGCATGCGATTCTCGGACTGGTCGAAAACCAGAGAGTACTCCGATTCAAACACGTCGTCGGTCACCTCCATGCCGTCGAGACCGAACTTCTCGTAGATCTCCTCTCCTACCTTCGTTTTTCTGTCGTGGAACGCGGGAAGACAATGCAGAAACTTCGCGGGGGGATCGCCCGTCATCGCCAGAACGCCCGCATTGACCTGAAACGGCCGAAGAAGCTCGATGCGTTCAGCCCAAATGGACTGCGGCTCACCCATTGAGACCCACACGTCTGTGTACAGGAAATCCACACCTTTCACCGCCTGCTCCACGCTTTCCGTCAACGTCACCCGTCCTCCCGTGGACACAGCGAGTGCCTCGCTACGCCGGACGAGATCCTCATCGGGCCAGCACGCCTCTGGAGCCGCGAGCCGGACGTCCATTCCCATCTTGGCACCACCCACCATGAGAGAGTTCCCCATGTTGTTGCGAGCGTCCCCGAGATAGCAGAACGAGAGTTCGGACAAAGGGCGGGGTCCGTGCTCCTCCATCGTGAGCAGGTCCGCCAACACCTGCGTCGGATGAAACTCGTCGGTCAGGCCGTTCCAGACAGGAACTCCTGCGAAGGCACCGAGCTCCTCCACGATGTCCTGGCCGAATCCCCGATACTCTATCCCGTCATACATCCTGCCGAGTACCCTGGCGGTATCCCGCATCGATTCCTTGTGACCGATCTGTGATCCGGACGGACCCAGGTAAGTGACGGCAGCCCCCTGGTCGTACGCAGCCACCTCGAACGCGCACCGCGTTCGGGTCGACGACTTCTCGAAGATGAGCGCGATATTCTTGCCGGTCAGCCGCTGGCGTCCCTCACCGGCGACCTTTTCGGCCTTGAGCTCCGCCGCCAGATCCAGGAGGTAGCGGATTTCATCCGTCGTAAAGTCTTCGAGCTTGAGAAAGCTCCGTCCCTTCAGATCCACCGACATGCGCTATCTCCAGTCCACTCGGCCCACTCGGTCCACGGCCTCAGATGGGGTCCCGGGCCAGAGGGCAGGTCATGCAGTGCCCGCCTCCCCTCCCCCGCCCGAGCTCGGAGCCGTCGACCGTGATCACTTCGATCCCCGCCTTCCGCAGCTTCGTATTCGTATATTCGTTCCTCGAGTAGGCGACGACCACACCCGGCTCGACAGCCAACAGATTGTTGCCGTCGTCCCACTGCTCACGCTGAGCCTGATACTCGTCACCTCCAGTAGGGATGACGCGGAGCTCTCGTACACCCAGCGCATCCTTGACGGCACTCAGGAAGCTCCCCTCCTCGGTGATGTCGATCTCGCCCTTGCCTTTGTCCGAGGGACGTAGGCTATATGTCTTGCTTCGGTCCACCACCTCCGGGTAGACGGTAACCGCATCGACGTCCACCATCGTGAAGACGGTGTCCAGATGCATGTGCGCACGCTTTCGCCCGATATCACAAGCGATCACCCTCTCGACCGTCCCGGCGGCAAAGAGGGTCTTCGCCAAGAGCTCCACCATTCGGGCGGTCGTACGTTCGCTCACCCCCATGAGGACCGTCTTACTTCCGATCGGCATGATGTCGCCACCCTCCATGGAAGCCCGTCCGAAGTCCTCCGAGCCGCCGCCGCCATGTGCGCCCTCAGCGGGATACCAGAACTCGAAATCCGCGCTCTCGAACAGTGGATGACCCCGGTAGATCAAGCCGACGTTGACAGTCTCGATCCTGCGAGCCGCATAATACATCGGGTTCAGCGTCACGCCGTTGTAGATCCAGCACGATGAATCCCGTGTGAAAAGGGAATTGGGAAGCGGGGGCAAGATAAAGTCACCATGGTGCCCAGCCCGAGCCGTTAGAGATCCCCCGAGGTCCAGGCCCTCGACTTCGTTCAGCGCCAACCCCCCGATCAGATGCGTTGCGAGATCGTCGGGGTCCATCTCGAGCAGGTACGCCCGCATTTCATTCACGAGCGACGCACCCACCGTCATCTCCGTCACGACCCGCTCGACCACCGACCGCCGAGCGTCCTCGTTCAGAACCAGCGTCTCGGAGAGCAGGTCCCGGAGCAGATAGACCTCGACGCCCCGGTCTCGAAGGTTGTCCACAAAAACATCGTGCTGCTCCCGAGCCTTGCGCACCCACAGCACGTCGTCGAACAAGAGATCTCGAACGTTGGAGGGCGTCAGGCGTTGGAGACTCAGATCGGGTCGATGGACCAATACCTTACGGAGTTGGCCGACCTCCGAGGAGACGCCAAAGGCCGCCGCCTCTTCAGAGGCCGAATTGGAATCCGAGTCGGAATCCGAGGCCGGCGTCAACTCGTCGGAAACGGTCATGACCACGGTCGGTATCTCTTCTTACGGGGACGATCGTTGCGCCGAGGGTCGCTTCAACCAAACAAAAACCGGAATTCCCGCAAGGAGCAATAGGCTTCCCCAGTAGACCGCGTCCTTGCCGGCACCGAGAATGGCCCAAGCCGAGTAGAGGAACGCGGCCACAGCGATGAGAGCATGCCCGACCGTGCGTTCCGGAGACGCCGGCTCGTCCGGGCGGCGCGGCATGACGAAGTAGGCCAAGGAACACAGCGCGTACGGGATGAGCGTATTGAGCGTGGCCAAGAGGATGATGAACGTGAACATCTCCACCAACCCGCGCGTGTAATTGAGCACCAAGAGGAGGCTGGCCAGGACACCCGAGACGACCAGACCGACGGTCGGCACACCGCGCTCGGACACCCGAGAAAATGCCTGGGGGAACAGGCCGTCGCGGGACGCCGCCAGCGGGATCTGACTCGCCAGCAAAATCCACCCGTTGAGGGCTCCGAAGGCCGCGATCACGGCTCCCACAGCCACCACGGTCGCCGCCGTTCCTCCCCAAACAGCGCCCGCGGCGTCCGCGAAGGGGGCCGTAGACGCTCCGAGGACCTCCCGCGGTACGAGACCGAGGACCGCACCCGTACTCAGGATGTAGATCGCCGCGGCCACGACCGCACCCAGGACTGTCGCACGAGGGATCGTCGTCTCAGGGGACTCTACGTCGTCCGCCGGAATGGTGGCGGATTCGAGACCCAGGAAGGCCCACAGAGTCAGAGCGGCACAGGCCGTCACCGCCGAGACCGACGATCCCCCAGAGGCATTGAACGGGACGAAGTTCGCTGCATCGACATAGAGGAAGCCCACCGTCCCGATAGCCACCAGGGGGATGACCTTCAACACCGTGGTGACGAGCGCCATCCACCCGACAGCACGCACCCCGCGCGCATTTACAGCGGTCAGTACCCAGATCGCGAGAAGAGCTGTGATCGCTCCGAGGACTGGATCGTTACCGACGGCAGGTGCGAGAAACCCGACGTAGCCCGCGAAGCCTACCGCGATCGCAGCGTTTCCGGCCCAAACGGCTATCCAGTATCCCCACGCGACCATGAAGCCCACGAAATCCCCGAATCCGGCTCGAGCATAGGCGTAGGGCCCACCCACGGCGGGTCGAATACCGGCGAGCCGAGCAAAGACCAACGCCAAGAGCACGGCGCCCAACGCGGTGAACAGCCAGCCAATGAGACTGATCGTCCCGTATGGGGCCAAAGCAGCCGGAAGGAGGAACACACCCGAGCCGATCATGTTGCCCATCACCAGAGCCGTGCACATCCACAAGCCCAGTCCCCTTCCCCTCCGTGTCACAAAGGTCCCCCAGATGATGTCGTTGAAGGTCAGTGGTCAGCAGAACCGGGCCCCCGGGGGAGGCTATGACCGACCCGATCCTCATGCAAACGTCGGGGTGTAGCGCTGCGTCGGAGTGTGCCCCTGGTGTCGGAATGTACCCCTTGTCTCAGGGTATACCCCTGTGTCGGTGTACCAAGTGTACCAGTTGTCCTAGTAAACCTAGTACAATGATTCGGTACGGAATCCAGGGGACCGACACCCCATCCAGGAAGGGAGGGCGCTGACGAGTAGAGGGTTGGAAGGAGTTCGCTGGCGCTTGGAGGGACCGTGGCCGCCGAGGTGGGAACTACTGGTGGTCGCCTACCTAGCTGCCGACCTAATCATGGGCTCAGCCTGACGCTCGATCTCGCCCCTGACCACTTCGACGAGCTCACCAAACTCCGTGGGCTTGCTCAGGCATCTACGCGCACCCAACTCATAAGCTCTCTGGAAGTGATCGGGATTGGTCGATGCCGTGAAGACGATCACCGGAATCTCCGAGAGCCATTCCCTTTCGGCCATCCACTCGAGGATATCGAGCCCCGTGGTATCGGGCAGCCAGAGGTCGAGTACGACCAGGGTCGGGAGCGGGTAATAGTCGATGTCGTCTTCGTACGCTACCCACTGCCCACGCAGATACCGCTTCGCGCCCTGGCCACGGAAGGCCACATGGATTCTGGCGTCCTCCAAAGCCGCGCGGGAATACCGCCTCGATCATGGCAACGTGATCGGGATTGTCCTCGACCACCAAGATCGTCGGCTGATCCATCGTCCCTCCTCAGAGTCGTCACTCCGGGAGAGGAGTACGGATTCCTCTGAGGCAAGTCCCCGGTATTTTCGGCAGCCCTCCCGTTCCAAGAACGAGTGGACTTTAAAAGACATGCGACCCTCACCCTTAAGCGCCATAAGTTTTTTCGCCGTAAAATGGGCCTCTCGCTTGAAGGAGTCTGAGGGGAGTGATAGATACGCTAAATGCAAATCGATGGTGGCCACCTGCTAGACGTCCTGATCGAGGGCGGAATGACGCACCTGATCGGTCTGCCGGATACGATCTCATCGGCTCTCGTCGACGCCGTCGAGTGCCATGAGGACGTCCGGTACGTTCCCGTGACTCGGGAAGGAGAGGCCTTTGCTGTGG
Organism: Gemmatimonadales bacterium UBA6960; assembly: GCA_963577685.1. Taxonomy (GTDB): domain Bacteria; phylum Gemmatimonadota; class Gemmatimonadetes; order Longimicrobiales; family Gaopeijiaceae; genus UBA822. Next base: position 14,118 of record CAUZAE010000036.1, read on the forward strand.
CTGCGGGTCTATGGGTGGGAGGCGCCGAGCCTGTCGTAGTCATACAGAACACGGGGCTTCTGGAGAGCGGAGACAGCCTGAGGGGGACCGCCGTGCGAATGGGCGTTCCGCTCCTCTGCCTGATCACCTATCGCGGCTATGGCACGATGGCCGCCGTCGGGTTGGAGCCCAGATCCGACGCGTTGGAACGAAGCGCCTTAGTACGTCCCGACGTCGACACGACGGCCCTCCTTACCGAACCCACCCTCAGGAGCTGGGAAATCCCGACGGCGTTCGTGGATTCCCGCGAGGACCTCCCGACGGTGATCAAAATGTGGGAGCGGGCCCGTCTCGACTCCCGGCCGGTGGTGGTTCTCCTCCGTCAGAGGCTTCTCCCGTGCTGACGACCGCTCAGGTGGTGGAGCCCCTGCATCGGGTCCGTTCGGACGAAATCGTCATCACGACCATGAGCGTCGTGCGGCCGTGGGGGCGAATCTCTAGCAGCCGGCTCGACTTCGCTTCCGCGGACAGCGCGATGGGCCACGCAGCCGACTTCGCGCTGGGCATCGCCCTGGCCCGACCCGAACGGACCGTCGTTTGTTTGAACGGGGACGGTAGCATGCTCATGACACTCGGCACGCTGGTCACCGCCGCAAGTGCTGGGGCGACCAATCTGGTCCTCTTCGTCATCGACAACGGCACGTACGAGATCACCGGCAGCCAGGTGGTACCGGGAAAGGGTGTGGTCGACTACGCCGGCATGGCCCGAGCTGCGGGCTTTCCCCGGACCTTCACCTTCGACGATGCGGCCCCGTATGAGGCTGCCCTCGCCGATATCCTGGAGGGGCGTGGGCCCACGCTTGTTTGGCTGCGTGTCCTTCCCGGAGACGAAGGCCCCATCAGCCGGGGTGCCGACCAGGAGGTGCAGTACCTTCGAGTATCGCTCGACCAGTCGGCGATCGATCTTCGTGAGGCCCTGGACGTACCCGCTACGGAACCCGGATGATGCCCACGCCGTCCTTCACTTCGATCTGAGTCCCGAACGGCTCGGATCGATCGATCAAATCCTTGAGGATCTTCGCTCCGAGCTCACCGCTGGCGGGCCGGGGGCGCCCACGCACCCACGCCGGTGCCCCGAATCCAAGGGTGATCGGATGGAGGGCGACCTCGACGAGCTCCCCACCCCGGAAGCGTGGCATGGCGATGACCGATTCCCAGATTTCGCGTCTGCTGGGGAAGCCGCTTCGGCCCATGTCATAGCGAGCGTCGTTGAAGTCGGCAACGTGACTGTCGGGTCCGAGATCATACGAAGCATAGTTTTCGGCGGGCAGTCGATCGAGCGTCTCATTCTGGAAGATGAAGTCACCCAAGCTGTAAAAGATGGGCTTGCCCTCATAGATCTCGATCCCCCTGAGAACGTGTGGACCGTGCCCCACGAAAATCGTTGCGCCGGCGTCGATCATGGCGCGGGCGAAGGTCGGTAGGAACTCGGCCGGCACCGACGTGGCCCCATCACTCTCGTGGGCATGGATCGTTACGATGACGTGGTCGGCGAGCCTGCGCGCGCTCGTGACGACCGCCGCGATCTCCGCAACGTCCGTCGGATCCGGTTCGGTCCTGATACCGGGGCTACTTCCAACCTCGAACGTGTTGCCCAACGCACGCATCCGGTTGCCGGTGATGGTGGCCCGAATCTCCACATCCTCGAAGGCCCGCCGCAGGTTCTCCCACTGCCCGCTCGTGACGACCCGAGTGGTCGAGTACCGGAGCGGGCTGAGTCCCGGTCGAGGGGGCATGTCTCCCCGCGTGCGACCGGCCCGCGAGTGGTCCGGAAACGTCGAAGCCAAGGATATCAGGGCCACACGCCCCTTGGCCGTCTCTAGGAACTGAGCCTCCCTGGCCTCGGCCAAACTCTCACCCACGCCTGCCTGCACCAGGCCGGCCTCATCCACGTAACGGGTGGTCAGGCGCATCCCCTCGACCCCGTAATCGCCCGTGTGGTTGTTGGCCCTCGACACCATGTCAAAGCCAGCCCACACCAGCTCATCGACCAACTCCGGATCCCCGCGCATCCACGTGCCGCCGCTCTGATGCATGGGATACATCTCGTAGTCGTGAAAGAGCATCTCGAGGTTTACGAAGGAGGCGTCCGCTCCCCGGATCATGTCGATCATCTCAAGATATTCGGGCTCGTCATAGACGGACAAGGCCCTCGTGATGATCGCATCCCCAGTCAGTGCGAAGGTAAAGTCCGAGTCGGAGCCGGCAGTCTGCGCTGCAGTACCGGGTGCCGCCATGGCGACGACAGTCAGGATGATCAGGATCCAGCTGGGTATCCTCATGTTGTTCCCCCGAGTGAGACGGGTGCCGGTGTCGGCAAAATTGTTCCGGCAGAGAACGTAAGGGCTTCAGGGGGGCCTCTGCCATACGCGTCAGCGGATCGATACCATCCCCCGCCGGACTGGGTTCGGCAGCTATCCTGAACCGGCACCCACGTCGTTCAGGAGGTGATGGGCCCACGTGATCTCGTCTTCGTTGACCGTGTGCCCCATGCCAGGATAGATCCGCGTTTCAACCACTCCACCCAAGGCCTCCATGACGTCGGCGGAGTCGCGGACGCGACCCACCGGAATGTGTGGATCGACGTCGCTACATCCCAGGAAGACGGGAGTACCTTCTAGAGAGCCCGAGTAGTCACGCGCGGTTCCGTCCGGACCAATCAGCCCACCCGAAAAAGCCACGATCCCTCCATATACACCCGCGTTTCGGGCAGCGAACTCCAATGCCAGACACGCTCCCTGAGAGAATCCCATCAACACCGTCCGCTCTCTTGGCACCACCTCACCAAGCGTGTCGAAAGCGACTCGGATTCGCCCCAGCGCCGAGGAGAGCCAGGGCTCGTTCAGGTCCATGGGGGCCATAAAACCTTGGGGATACCACACGTGTCCCGTGGCCTGGGGCGCGAGGAATGCGGAGCGGGGAGAGCGGAGCTCGGGCGCAAGCGCCAAGATACCGCGAGAACTGTCGCCACGGCCATGAATCAGGATGACAGCGTTTTCGGCCTCATCGAGCGGAGGTCCAAACCAGACGGTCTCGCTGCCACTGTGAGGGTCACCCGAACCGGCCGGCACACCCTCCATCATGTCCTCTCCTCCGGAAGGTGCAGCACCGGCAGGCGCCCCTCCAGTTCGACCCGACGCCCTTCCAGCCAGGACGGCAGCTTCAAGTTGTGGCCCAGATCATCGTCGTCCTCATCGATCCCAAAGCCCGGTGCGTCGGTGGCGATCTCGAACAGTACGCCACCGGGCTCGTGGAAGTAGATGGATCGGAAGTAGCAGCGGTCCTGGACCGGCGTCACGGGGATCACGGCCTGCAACAAAGCTTCTCTCCAGGCCTGCTGTTCGGCGTCGTCCCTTGCGCGGAACGCGACGTGGTGGACACTCCCCCGCCCCATCCGTCCCACGTCTTGTGAACCCACTGCCAGGAGCTCCACCACGCTACCCACCTGCTCGGCCCCAGCCCGAAAGCGGATACGCCCCTCCTCCTCTCCCAGGTGTTCGTACCCCATGATGTCCGTGAGAAGCCGTGCCGTGGCGTCGGAATCTGCGACGTCGAGCAACACACCGTGGAAGGAGCGGACGGCGTGCTCTGGAGTGACCTCCGGATGGACGGGCGGGCCAGCCGCCGTCTCCTTCGTATCCGGTCCGGCCACGAGTTCAAAGACCAATCCGTCCGGATCCTGACCCCGTAACAGTTCACTCCCGAACCGGGTCTCGACCTCACCCGGCGAAGCCCCCGCCGCCTCGAGACGGGCGGACCAGAACTCCAACGAGCCCGGAGGAACCGAGAAGCCCGTGGAGCCCGTGTACCCAGATCCAAGAGTCCCCCGCCCGGCATGGGCCCAGGGGAAAAAAGTCATGATCGTCCCGGGGGTGCCCGATCGGTCACCGAAGTATAGATGGTGCGTGCCCGGATCGTCGAAGTTCACCGTCTGTTTGACCGTCCGAAGCCCGAGGACCCCCGCGTAGAAGTCGATGTTTTCCTGAGCGGGTCCGGAGATGGCCGTCACGTGGTGGATACCCGGAATGCTCGGCAGACCCGCTGCAGGAGGCTCGCTACTGCTCATGGTGACTCCGGGTGAACGTGGTCATCCCGACAATCGGAGGCCCGAAGGTAGATCCCGACCACACACCTGACCACCGCCCTACTCGGCTCGGAGCACTCTCAAAGGATCCACTCGCCCAGCGCGGCGGGCTGGAATCAAGCTGGCCATCAATGAAGCATTGCCTCACTAAATGAGGGGAGCTGTCCCGACACGACGTGGGCGCCGGTTCAGTAGTTTCTGCTCAGGCCAATTCGGGTTCTGGTCCACCCGGGATCGAGTCGTCGAATCGCCCGGGAGACGATAGTTTAGGTGGGCCGAGTGAGGCCCCGAGACCCCGACGATCGGAGAGTGACCCTTGAGAGCACGCACCGGTACCCTCGCCTGCCTGACCCTGCTGGTCGCTCTTCCCGCGTTATCCGTGACGGCACAGACGATCGACCCGGAATACGTGGAGGAAATGGAGGTCCTGACAGGTCAGCAAGCGGTGCGGAACGCACTAAGCCGCGTCGAGGAGCTCGACCCGTGGGGTATGGACGTCCTGGTTGAACTCACCGAGATCCCGGCACCACCTTTCATGGAAGAGGTGCGGGCAGCGCGGTTCGCCGAGCTTCTCCGAGAGGCAGGAGCCGACAGTGTGTGGATCGACGCCGAGGGGAACGCCCTCGGGTTGAGACGGGGACGCGGGGGCGGGCGCACCGTTGCGTTCGGCGGTCACTTGGACACGGTCTTCCCGGAGGGAACCGACGTCACGGTGCGCATGCGGGGTGATACCCTCTACGCCCCAGGTGTGGGAGACGATACCCGAGGCCTCGTCGTCGTCCTCACCGTCCTGCGGGCGCTGGAGGAAGCCAACGTGGAAACCTCCGACGACGTTGTCTTCATCGGCACTGTGGGTGAAGAGGGGCTTGGCGATCTCCGTGGTATGAAGCACCTCTTCCGGGAGGGAGCCGACCCGATCGACACGTGGATCGAGATCGATGGTGGCGGTCTGAGCCGCATAGTGACCCAAGGGTTGGGCTCCGTTCGCTACCGAGTCACGTTCACCGGACCCGGCGGACATTCGTGGGGTGCCTTCGGCTTGGTCAATCCGGCGCACGCCATGAGTCGGGCGGTTCGTTTCTTCCAGGACGAGGCAGACGTGCTCACTCGCTCGGGCCCTACGACGAGCTATAACGTGGGGCGTATCGGAGGCGGAACATCGGTCAACGCCATCCCCTTCGAGTCGTGGATGGAAGTCGATATGCGGTCGGAGAGTCCCGCGAGCCTGATGCGTATCGAACAGGCCTTCATCGATGCCATGGACCGCGGCTTGGAGGGCGAAAACGCGTTACGCCGCGAGGGCCCGGCGCTTAAGGTGGACCTGGACCGGATCGGAGACCGGCCCTCCGGCGAGCTGCCCCCGTCTACTCCCGTCATCCAACGAGCTCTCGCCGCCACGGCCGAGTTCGGTGTCTCGAGCAGCCTGGCCCGCTCCTCCACCAACTCGAACATCCCTATCTCCTTGCGGGTTCCGGCCGTGACGCTGGGTCGCGGCGGCGTGGGTGGGAGCAGTCACGCCCCCGGCGAGTGGTGGATCAATGAGGACGGGCACCTAGCCATTCAACGCGCACTGTTGGTCGTGGTCGCGGAGGCGGGCTTGGCCGGCATCATCCCTTGAAGGCAGGCGGCACTCCGCCGTCTCAGACGATGGTGGCGCCCCGACTCGCCTCCTTGGACGCGTTTCGGGGCGCCACCATCGCCGGAATGATCCTGGTCAACAACCCGGGGAACTGGAACTCCGTCTACCCGCCCCTGTTGCACGCCGAGTGGCACGGATGGACACCGACCGATCTGATCTTCCCCTTCTTCTTGTTCATCGTGGGTGTGGCGATGCCGCTTTCCTACACTAGCAGACGGGCCGGAGGCAGTTGGAGCGCCGAACTCGGCGGTCACGCGCTGAGGAGGAGTCTGATCATCTTCGGGCTAGGCACCTTCATGGCGCTGTTCCCGTTCTTCAACACGTGGGACACCCTCCGCATCATGGGCGTGCTGCAACGCATCGGCCTCGTGTACCTGGTGGCCTCCTCCATCTACCTGACTGTCGGACCTCGAGGCCGGTGGGTCGGGACTGCCGTTCTACTCATCGGGTACTGGGCACTGATGACCCTCGTGCCCGTGCCAGGGTTCGGTCCGGGAGACCTCTCGCCAGAGGCGAACTTGGGGGCCTTCATCGACCGCGCAGTGTTGGGCCAGGAGCACCTTTGGCAGGGAAATCTTTGGGATCCAGAGGGACTGCTCAGCAGCTTCCCTGCCGTGGCGACGACCCTCCTCGGGATCTTTACCGGCGAGCTGCTCCTGTCCGAGGGTCCGGCTTGGCGACGGCTCCTGATCCTCGCGGGGACTTCACTGGGCGCGATCGCGCTGGGTCTCTATTGGGGCCAGTTCTTCCCGATCAACAAGTCTCTGTGGACGAGCTCATACGTGTTGTTCACCGCGGGGATGGGGGGACTTCTGCTGGCCGGCCTCTACTGGGCCATCGACGTCCGGGGGTGGCGGGCGTGGGCTCGACCGTTAGTGGTGTACGGGATGAACCCCATCGCTGTCTTCGTGGCGTCGGGTCTCCTGTCCAAGAGCCTGATCCTCTGGAGCGTCCCATCCGAAGGGGGCGCTACGACGTCCGCCTACGACTGGATCTACACGTCGTTCTTCCGTCCCCTCGCCGAACCGACGGACGCGTCACTCGCGTTCGCCCTAACACACGTCACGATTTGGCTCGTGGTCGCGTGGCTCCTTCACAGCCGCAGGTTATACATCAAGATCTGAAGGCATCCTCACGAAAAACGTGCGGGCAGGTCCCAACGACGCGCCCGCACGATTTTGCCCGCTTCGACTGCCGGAGGCGATCGAGCCTAGTGGTGGCCCGACACCCTGCGGTGGATCACCTCGGAGATGGTCTCGATGCGATACTCCAGAAGCCTCCTGCCGATCTCCATCGTCTTTTCCTTCGGCGCGATGGAGACGCCGTTGATGCTGGCTTTGCCGGCCCACACCCTCTGGTCGTAGCGAACGCTCTCCGGATTGACCGACATCTGCATGGCCGTGAGCCAATACGTATCATGGAATCCGTCGCTCTGGCCCTCCGTGACTCCGAGCTCCTCATTCATATATGCAGTTACGCCGGCGTTGTCATAGAACTCGCCGATGAAGTGCGCCGCAGTCGTTCCCCAGCGCTCGTTCAGCCGATTTGCGACCACCTCCATTCCGGACTGATTCCCACCGCTGTCGCCAATGAACACGATGTTCTCGAAGCCGTGGACCCTGAGGCTGCTCGCCACGTCGTCGAGTACGGCCTGGAAGGTCTCTTCCCTCAGGCTGATCGTGCCCGAATAGCGCATATGCCCTGACGGCTCTTCGATGCCACCCTCGGGCACCAACTTGATGATCGGTGCGCACAAAGCGTTTCCGAGCCTTCGGGCAATGCCCTCGCATGCACCCTGGAGCACGTAGTTGTGCTTGCCCATCGCGACGTAGGGGCCGTTCTGCTCTATGCCCCCGGTCGGGATGATGACGGTCGTCTTGCCAGCAGCCATGGCATCTCGGATCTCGAGCCATGTGAGCTCTTCGATCCACACAGAGTTGAGCGCTTCGATGGGTCGCTCCATGGCGAATTCCTCCTGAAACGCCCGCTCACGTTCTGCAAGAGTCGCCCTCTGTTGCGCTTCGAGAGCGGCAGTCATCAAAGCGACACAAGCAAACAGCAGGACCATGGATCGTTTCTTCACGGCGGTATCCTCCAAATAGAGTTTCGTCACCAGATTAGTCGGAGGGCGCCGTCTTGTCGAACCAACGTCGCCATACCCGCGTCATC
>CAUZAE010000037.1:0-21596 GCA_963577685.1 Gemmatimonadales bacterium UBA6960
CAAGGTGGCCTCACTAGCAGGGACACCGGCTGGCTTCGAACGACCGAGGTCATGTGACTCCTCCATCGCCAAGCTCGCCGCGCCAAACCCGGTACAGCCCCCTGTCGAGCACGATCTCGGTGACGGCAAACGTCGACTTCAGGAGACTCTCCACGCGCAAGCGCCGCTGGGTGACGAAAAGTAGTGCTCCCCCCGGCTTCAGATGGTTTGGAGCGTCAGTCACGAGCCGCTCGAGCATCCGTCCAGACTCGGCCTTCCCATCATGGTACGGTGGGTTGCTGACGATCACATCGTATGCACGCCCAGCCACCCCGGCATATCCGTCTGAAAGAATCACATGGGCATCCGGGACGTTTCGGCTCACGGCCTCGAGGGCCACCGCGTCGGCATCAAGAAACTCCACGCTCGCGGACGGGTCGCTCGACGCGACCGCGGCTCCGATCAAACCGGACCCACATGCGAAATCCAGGACTCGCCCCCCTTTGGGGATGCTCGAAACGACCTCGAACAGGGCGCTGGTCCCGGAATCGACCTTGCCGTGCGCGAAGACGCCGGGATAGGAGGTCCACTCGCGAGGCGAGTCGGGCATCACCACTCGCGTGACTCGAGTCCAATCGGTCAGAACCCCCTTCAGCCCCGTCGACACCGAAGATCGGACCGCTCCTAGGACCCGGCAACGGCCACCGATCGAGACGGTACTCACCCCTTCGAACAGAGGCTCCAAGAACGGTCTGGCGCTCCGAACCCCCTCGTCGCGAGCCCCATAAAGCCACATTCGCGCACCTGCACGCAGAGAAGCGGCCATCGCGTGGACCGACATGTGAAGCTCATCCTTGGCCCTCGGGAGCCTCAGAGTCGCTGCGTCGAACGGCCCAGCGGGAGGCCATGCTGAACCCGGCCGGTCCTCGAGCGTCATCCGATGCCAGGATCGGGCTCGAGCGCCACTTCGCCTCGCGGCCACGACAACCTCGGGCCGTCCCTCGAGCATGACCAAAACATCACCGTCAAGCTCTACTTTACGGAGCACCTTAGTCATGAGCTCAGCGGCGGCGAGGTCGCGCCAGTTCGAGCTACGCTTGAACGCCATACCGTCCGGGGAAGCCCGAATCCATCGAAGATCAGTCGCCTCGAATCATCTCTCCGAGACGCTCGAGCCCAACGATCATCTTCTCCTCGGGTGTCCCGAATGAAAAACGGACCCACTTCTTGAGTTCCTTCATCGGAGGATTAGCCCCACCCGGATTGACGTCGAAGAACCGGCCCGGCACCGTCATGACCTTCCGCTCCAAGGCGGCCTGGAAGAATGCCTCTGCGTCGTTGAAAGGCTTGTCGAGACCTCCGAGATCTCCCCAGACGTAGAAGGTGCCGTTAGATTCGGGTTCACAGCGGATGCCAACGGATCGAAGTGAGTCGAGCATGAGATTCCGTTTGCGTGTGAAGACTCTCCGCACCGCATTCGTCTCCTGATCGGCTCGCTCCGGCTCGAGCGCCTTGATCGCCAACCGCTGCGCCGGAAGGCTCGGTCCGCCGTCTATGGCAGCGGCGGCTCGATTCAGCTTTTCGATGATGCTGGACGGACCGAGCGTCCAGCCCAACCGCCAACCGGGGTACCGAAAGCTCTTGCTCATCCCATCGACAATTAGGACCGGATCCTTCTCCACCTGGTCAACATAGCAAGCCGCCGACTCCGGCCCCTCGCCCTGCGTACCATCCTCGCCGTAGACGAAGTGAGAGTAGAACTCATCCAAGATGAGCGTGCACTTCGTCCTTCGGGCCGTGGTCACATAAGACTTCAGGTCGGCACCTTGAATAACCTGGCCCGTAGGATTGCACGGGTTGCTCAGAAGGAACACTCGTAGCTTGTTGGCCTTCACCGCCTCGCTGAAGCGAGAGGGCGACAGAGCGAAGGATTCGCTGGGTCCGGTAGGTACGGGCACGACCTTCATCCGATGCTGATGATGGCTCAGCAGGCCCTCGTAGGAGGGGGAATCCGGAACCCGATGGCCGATGCGAACGTCCGCCAAAGTGTTGAGGATTCGGGATAGCATTGCGCGGCCACCCGATGAAATCGAGACGTTTTCCTTCCGATACCGCGTATCCGCGTCCATACGAAAGAGGCGATTGTAGTGGTCAGCCACCGCTTCACGAAGCTCTTCGATTCCTCCGATCGGGCCGTAAGCGTGATCTTGGGGCTCCAGTGTGATCCAGGCGAGGCGGGAGGGCGCACCCTCGATTCGGCCGACCTCCGGTTGTCCCTGGCCAAGGTCACACCAGTCCGGGCGGCCGGGTCGGTATCCAAAATTGGCGGCCTCAACCATGACATGATACACCCCCATGTGGGGTACTTCACGGAATATCACCTGTCTTTTTCCCACGAATGAGATCTCCTTCAGGGCTTACGTGAGGTCTGTCGGGCCATGTCTTGTGCCCAGAAATACCGAAACGCCAGGGGCGTCAATGTCATCAAGACTAACAGGAAAAAGGCGAAAACCACCGTGCCGGTGATCGCGAACATGATTCCGGACGAAGCCCCGAGCCAAATTGGCGGCACGTAAGTCTCCTCCGGAGCCAATTGCATGCGGGTGACGCCCGTCACGATTCCCGCAACGTGGAGCCAAAGGACGAGTAGTGCCACACCCACATTGAGGCCGATCACCGACCAGCGCATCCGAGGTCCGTGGAGGACCTCCGGGCCGTCCGGGCCGTCCCGCATAGTCAGGAACTCCGACAAGATCCAGATGGCAGCGCCCAACAGAATCATCGTATCGATTCCGATCGTGGCCCCCATGGCGTGCCCCACGACGGCATAGGTGCCGTGAATTATAGCATTCAACGGCGGAATCGAGATAAGTATAGCCGAACCCACAATAGCCACCGACCAGTACTTGGCGGCGGCGAAGGATCCGCGAGTAGCGCAGAAGGGCCTCTCCTCCGACGTGCGCACGAGCGCCCACAGATCCGATACGGCTCGGACTAGAATGATGATCTCCAACATACTCACGACGAAGGCGATCCACTTCACGATCTCGTTCAGAGGGAGGTGGTAGCTGTGATGCGCGAAATTCGTGAAGGAGTTCAGAAGTCCAACGCTGAACAGCGCATACGCTGTCCGTGAGTGTCCATACCGAGGATCGCCCGATATCCTCTCCCCGATGTAGATGACCGAGCCGTAGACGAAGAGGTTGAACGCCCCCACGAGTGTGCCGGTGGCCTTCCACTGGACTCTCAGATCCTGAATCGGATCCGCCCAGATTCCCGGTAGCAGATAGGCGTGCTGCTCCAGGAACGTGTATACGAAGAACACGGTTCCCACAGCCCACATCGTCACATAGAGAGGCCGACTCCAGAAACCTGGTCCCACGACCCGAAAGAAGTTCCACGCGTAGCAGAGCCATCCGACCAGGATCAAGACCGAGAAGATCGGATGGAAACCCACGTACTCCCGACCGGAGCCGATCCCCAGAAGTAGGGTTACGAGGATCCCCAACCCCGCCGCGGCCCAACAGAGCACTTGGATTCGCAGCCGTCGACGGTCCCCCGGTGTGGCCTCACCCCCATGGTCCATCAAGTAGCGGTGAACGACAGCCATCCCCCCCAGAAAGATCCAAGCCGATGCGAAGGTCGTGTGGATGGGACGAAGCTGCCGCAGGTCGAGACCGAGGGATTGAAAAGCCGGTGCGAGCGACGGCACCGAGTAGAGCGCCGCCAAAAGACCCCCGACCACCGTGACGCCGATGGCGACGAGTCCTCCTCGGATGAAGGTCAGCGTGGCATACTGACGAACGGGATCAGCGTCCTCGAACGGTCGTGCCACGAGGGGTATTGCGCCCTCTTCTCCACTCATCGGAACTCCCACCACGGCAGCCGGCGCCAGTCGATCCCTGGAGCCCCGGACGAGGCCAGTCCCGCCTCTAGGTCGTCACGGCTTACCGCCAGCCACGCGAGAAACTCGATCACATCCTCGACTTCGGACGCTTCGAACGGAGGGGCCGGGGGGGGCATTCCGACCTCGGGCCGTCCACGCATGAGCACTTCTCGGAGCTCCGCCAACGCAAGACGCCCCGAAACCGTGGAAAGGTCCGGAGCGCCTACTGGGGAATCACTCAACGGCGTATGACACGCCGTACAGGGCCGGGCCTTGAAGGCTCGATACCCCTCGGCCACCCCTGAGGGGGCCTCTTCCAGCGCGTTAGCCAAGACGACGTCGAAGGCACCCCACGGTCCGCTCCCCTCGGTTTCAGTTCCCAATCGCAATTGTCCCCGTCCCAACTCCGGCCGGTCCAGAGCCCCCAAGTAGGCAGACAGGTCGTCGACCTCCTCGGGGCCAAACCGGTAGGCGGGCATCTGACCGCTCCCGACCGTCAGGAGTGACCCGAGTCTCGAGTCGTCAAGACGGCTCGCGACGTTGGTCAGATCAGGACCGAGAAAACCACCCTGACCATAGATCTGGTGACAGACCTGGCAGGCATTCTCATGCCAAAGGGCGCGCCCCCGTAATTCTATGTCGGATAACGGATCTTGACGTTCATCCGTGTACACTAGCGCTGTCTGGACTCCAAATGCGGCCACCAAACAGGCCAGTATCACCTTCTTGGTCAAGCCGTCGACCATTCGCGTCATTCTCCCCCGTCTTGCGCAGGCACCCCCTCCTCGGGATGCGTAGAGGTCGGAATCCTAAGGGGTCTGAAGCCCACACCCAAATCCATGCACTCCCCCTCCTTCCCCCCCGTGGCTTGTTCTGGTAATCTGTGGCTCCTAGAACGGAAGGAGCCTGAACGATCGTAATGGCACACGACAGGATCGCGGTGATCGACTTTGGTGGGCAATACGCTCACCTCATCGCGACCAAAGTCCGCCGCCGTGGCGTCCTCGCGGAGATCCGTCAGCCCGAGGATCCCGCCGAAGCCTTCCACGGGTACAAGGGGATCATCATCTCGGGAAGCCCGAGCCTCGCGTCCCGCGGTGAGGACTCCGACTACGACAAGGCTATCTACGATCTAGAGACACCCATTCTCGGGTTCTGCTTCGGACACCAAGAGATCGCGCGACATTACGGAGGCCGGGTGGTGCACGGGGGCCGCGAGTGGGGCCGCGCCGACCTACATATCGGGGGAGAGCACGACCTCTTCCGGGGATTGGACCCGATCGAGCGCGTGTGGATGAGTCACTTCGACTCCGTCGTCGAAGTGGGTCCCGACTTCCGTGAACTCGCTTGGACACTGACCCCCGAAGGCGCGCCGGACCACCGGTACGCTGCGATCGGCTCCGACACGCTGAAGCGCTACGGATTCCAGTTCCACCCGGAGGTCGACGATACCGTCCATGGTGACGAGATGATCGCCAACTTCGTCTTCGAGGTCTGTGGCTGCTCCCCCTCGTGGTCGATGGATGGCCTCGCCGACGAACTGAAGGATCGCATTCGGGTCCAGGTCGGTGAGCGGTCGGTCTTCCTCCTGGCCTCCGGCGGAGTGGACTCCACGGTAGCCGCCGTTGTTATCGGAGAGGCGTTGGGCCCGGATCGACTCCACCTGCTTCACGTCGACAACGGATTGATGAGAAAAGACGAGAGCCGGAAGGTCTTGGATCTCTTCGTCGAGATGAACCTCGATGGTAATCTCCACTTCGTCGATGCGAGTCAAGACTTTCTTGACGCTTTGGCCGGTGTGGTCGAGCCCGAAGTGAAACGAAGAATCATCGGCGACACGTTCGTTCGTGTGTTCCAAGATGTGGCCCGAGAGTTGGGCATCGAGGACCATCTGCTCGGTCAGGGCACAATCTATCCGGACACGATCGAAACCGGCGGGACCAAGCGGGCCGACACGATCAAGACACACCACAATCGCGTGCCCGTGATCGAGGAGATGATCGCGCGAGGAACGGTAGTGGAACCTCTAGCCGAACTCTACAAGGTGGAGGTGCGAGAGCTAGGGGAGCGCCTGGGCGTTCCCAAGGACGCCCTTTGGCGCCACCCCTTCCCTGGGCCGGGACTAGGGGTTCGCCTTCTCTGTAACGACGGCCTCCCAGACCGTGAAGGCCTCGACGAGATCGAGGAGTCGGTCGCCAGCACGGCGCAGCGCTTTGGACTCAGCGGGCTCACGCTGCCGATCCGATCCGTGGGAGTCAAGGCCGACCTCCGCGCCTATGAGCACCCGGTCCTTCTTTCCGGCGCCGTAACCTGGTCCACCCTCCTCGACGCCGCCTCGACACTCACTTCAAAAATTCCGGGGATCAACCGGTGCATCTGGAACCTCACAGACGTCGTACCGTCGGTGGCACGTCCGCTCGCGGCATCGGTCACCCGAGAGCGTCTCGATCTGTTGCGAGAAGCCGATCACATAGTGATGGCCGCACTGGTCGAGCACGATCTATACGACGACGTCTGGCAGTGCCCAACTGTGCTCGTGCCCCTCGCCTTTGGAGACGACGACGGTGAGATGGTCGTGGTCCGCCCCATCCGGTCGCTACGTGCGATGACCGCCTCGGTCGTCGAACTTCCGTCAGCGCTGCTGGACGACCTTAGGGAGCAGATCTTGGCCCTTCCCGGCGTGTCCAGCCTCGCGCTCGACATCACGTCCAAGCCTCCGGGCACCATCGAATGGGAGTAGCCACCCTATGAGGTCACGCTCCAGGGAAGACGGAACGGGGCAATGACCTCGAGCGCTGTCGGACCCGAGTCTCCCAAAGGCCGGTATCTGATGACGCTCTCTCTCACCGCGCTGGGCGTCGTCTTCGGGGACATCGGTACGAGCCCCATCTACGCCATCCGGGAGTCCTTTCACTCAGGCCACGGACTCGATCCGACCCCAGCCAACGTACTCGGTATCCTGTCGTTGATCCTCTGGTCCTTGATCATCGTCATCTCCATCAAGTACCTCATCTTCGTGATGCGGGCGGACAACCACGGCGAGGGGGGTATCATCGCTCTTACCGCCCTGGTATCCCCTCCGTCGCAAGCCTCGGCCCAAAAGCGCATCGTCCTGGTCATGGCCGGTCTCTTCGGGGCGGCTCTCCTCTACGGTGACAGCATCATCACTCCGGCGATTTCCGTGCTGAGTGCGGTCGAGGGTCTCGAGGTGGCCACGCCGCTCTTCCGACCTTATGTAATCCCCATCACGGTGGGAATCCTGATCTCGCTCTTTGTCGTGCAGCACAAAGGCACGGCGGGGATCGGCATGTTGTTCGGGCCCGTGACCTTGGTCTGGTTCGTAACCCTGGCGGCACTCGGGATTTTCGGGATCCTGCACGCTCCCGGGGTCCTCAGGGCGGTGAACCCCCTCCACGGGGCCTCGTTCTTCATTCGGAACGGCATGGGTGGCTTTCTGGTTCTGGGATCGGTCTTCCTGGTCGTGACGGGGGGTGAAGCGCTCTATGCGGACATGGGCCACTTCGGGATCAAGCCCATCCGTCTGACTTGGTTCGCTCTCGTACTCCCGGCGCTCGTGCTCAACTACTTCGGCCAGGGTGCCGCCATCCTCGACGATCCCACGAAGTTGGCGCACCCATTCTTTCTGATGGCCCCGGCGTGGGCGCTTTACCCGCTCGTGATCATGGCGACTGCCGCGACGATCATCGCTTCGCAGGCAGTCATCTCGGGAGCATTCTCGCTGACGCGACAGGCCATACAGCTAGGGTATCTGCCTCGCATGAGGGTGGAGCACACGTCCGGCAAAGAGATCGGACAAATCTATCTGCCGGGAATCAACTGGACCCTGATGTTCGCGTGTGTCGGACTGGTCGTCGGTTTCCGGACCTCCAGTAACTTGGCTGCTGCATACGGTGTCGCGGTGACCACAGACATGGCCGTGACTACCGTACTGTTCGCCGTCGTCGCCTGGAAGCGTTGGAACTGGAACCCCTGGGCGATTGCGACGTTCGTTACGGCACTCTTGGTCGTGGATCTGGCATTCTGGGGAGCCAACGTGATCAAGATTCCTCAAGGAGGTTGGTTCCCTCTCGTCGTCGCCCTCCTGATCTTCACCATGATGACAACATGGAAGAAGGGACGACGCCTGGTGGCCGAACGCCTGGAGGTGGGCTCCCTTCCAGTGGAGCTTCTCGTAGCCGATATACGGGAGAGCCACCCGACGCGTGTCGCGGGCACTGCCATCTTCATGCACAAGGATCCCACGGGGACACCGCCCGCGCTCCTACACAACCTCAAGCACAACCGGGTCCTTCACGAACGCGTAATCTTACTCAGCATCGAGACCCTGGAGATCCCACGTGTGAGGAGCAAGAACCGGGTCCGGGTCATCAAGCTAGCCGACGACATGTACCGGATTGTGGCAAGCTACGGCTTTACCGAGTCGCCGGACGTACCGGCCGTGTTAGAGGCCTGCTCGAAACACGACCTCACCTTCGAGATGATGAAGACGACGTTCTTCCTCTCGCGAGAGACACTCGTCGCCGGCCGTGACGGCGGGATGGTCGGGTGGAGACAACGGCTCTTCTCGAGGATGTCCAGGAACGCTCTGCAGGCAACTGCCTACTTCGGAATTCCGCCCAACCGGGTGGTAGAACTCGGCACGCAGGTCGAACTGTAGGAGGGTGCACCACCCCGCCCCGGTTGACGGCACGCCTCTGAAGGGCCCCTCTTGTCCCGTGGAGTGAGCCTCTCCCGTGGAGTGAGTCTCCGAATCCGGTGATGCCAAATCCGCCCGCGTTCCTTCGCCGCGAGACCGATATGAACCGCCATCCTTTTAAGCCAGGGCTCGCCATGAGGCTGTATTATGTACTCGCTATAGCGTGTTGGGCCTTCTTCCCGAACCCAGCACCCGCGGCGCAGCAACAGGCGACGCTCCTGAAGCCTTCCCGTGTATTCGATGGCGAGGCGATGCACGAGGGGTGGGTTGTATTGGTGCGTGGGACTCGGATCGAAGCGGTTGGCGCCGAGGACGCTGTTTCGGTTCCCCGCGGAACCGTGGAACTCGACCTTTCCGGAACCACGCTACTGCCCGGGCTCATCGAGGGGCACTCCCACCTCCTGCTCCACCCGTACGACGAGACTCCGTGGACCGATCAAGTCCTGAACGAGTCCCTCGGCCTCCGAACGGCCAGGGCGACCGTACAGGCGCGGGCGAGTCTCATGGCGGGGATCACGACGATGAGAGACCTGGGCACCGAGGGTGCGGGGTACGCCGACGTCGGAATAAGGGAAGCGATCGAGCAGGGTGTGATCCCCGGTCCCCGCCTGCTCGTCGCGACCCGAGCGATCGTCGTGACGGGACTCTACAATCCAAAGGGTGCGCCCGAGCTACGAATTCCCAAGGGCGCCGAGGTAGCGGACGGCTACGACGACCTCATGCGCGTGACACGCGACCAGATCGGTCGAGGAGCGGATTGGATCAAGGTCTACGCCGACTACCGTTGGGGCCCGGGGGGCTCCGCGGAGCCCTCGTTCACGCAGGAGGAGCACGAGACGATCGTTGAGGTGACCAACAGCTCCGGACGACAGGTCGTTGCGCACTCCTCGACTCCGGAGGGGATGACGAGAGCAGTTTTGGCCGGCGTCGCGACCATCGAGCACGGAAACGACGGGACAGAGGAAGTGTTTCGCCTCATGGCAGAGCGAGGCGTGGCGCTCTGCCCAACTCTCGCCGCCGGATATTCGATTCGTCGCTATGCAGGCTGGCGGCCAGGCATCGATCCCGAGCCGGAGTCGATCACGAGGAAGCGAGAGAGCTTCCGCCGAGCACTCGACGCCGGGGTGACCATGTGCTTCGGCGGGGACGTAGGAGTCTACACCCATGGCACCAACGTTATCGAATTGGAGTTGATGGTCGAGTACGGGATGACGGCGGCGGCAGCCGTGGCTACCGCGACCTCCGGAAACGCAGACATCTTCAGGATCGACGACCGGGTGGGGCGCGTTGCCCCCGACCTTCTGGCCGACTTGATCGCAGTCCAGGGTGATCCTACTCGGGACATTTCTGCTCTACGGGACGTGCGCTTCGTGATGAAGGGGGGAGAGATCTTTCGCCGATGAAGAGGCTGAAGAAGGAGCTCGGCCTGTTCGATATCTACTCCATGGCCACCGGCGCCACCTTGAGCTCCGGGTTCTTCTTGCTGCCCGGGCTGGCCGCGGCGGGGGCGGGGCCGGGATTGCCGTTGGCCTATCTCCTCGCTGGACTCTTCATCGTGCCGGGTCTCGTGAGCATGGCCGAACTCGCTACCGCGATGCCGCGCGCCGGCGGCGTTTATTACTTCCTGGACCGTAGCATGGGGCCGCTCATGGGGACCATCGGCGGCTTCGGAACCTGGGTCACGCTGACGTTGAAGTCAGCCTTCGCACTCATCGGCGTCGGCGCCTACCTGCGGCTCTTCCTTCCGGAGCTCAACATCGCTCCGATCTCCGTGGCCTTTGCAGTTGTCTTCGGCATCGTGAACGTGTTCGGGGCGAAGAAGTCCACTGCGTTCCAAGGGGTGATGGTCATCGGGCTCTTGGCTCTCCTAGCTTGGTTCACCGGGCTTGGGCTGATGCACGTCGACCTCGCCAATCTAGAGGGAATGTTCAGTGGCACTTCCGCTGCATCACTTGTCCCCACCGCCGGCCTCGTGGTCGTCAGCTACGTGGGCATCACCCAGATCGCGAGCGTAGCGGAAGAGGTTCACAACCCCGAGCGCAACATCCCCCTCGCGATGTTCCTCGCCTTCGCCACCGCTATCCTCGTCTACTCCGTCGGAACCGGGGTCATGGTGGGTGTTCTCTCCGCCGACACACTGGCACAGAACGGGGGCGATCTGGCTCCCGTGGCGACCGTTGCCAACGTCCTGGTGGGGCGCTGGGGCATGATCTTCATGACGGCCGCGGCCGTGCTGGCCTTTTCGTCTGTGGCCAACGCCGGAATCCTGAGTGCGTCGAGATATCCGTTGGCGATGAGTCGTGACAACGTGCTGCCTCACTTCCTCTCCCGAATCCAATCCTTCGGGACGCCCGTCTACGCCATCTACGCAACGGTGGCGACAATCATCACCTTGGTCCTGGTGTTCGACGCCACCAAAATTGCCAAGCTGGCCGGCGCTTTCCAACTCATGATGTTTTCGTTGAGTTGCCTCGCGGTGATCGTCATGCGAGAGAGTCGCATCGAGTCGTACGACCCAGGATACCGGTCCCCGTTCTACCCCTGGCTCCAGATTCTCGGCATACTCTTGCCCTTCTGGCTCATCGTGCAGATGGGAGTCCTGCCCAGCCTGTTCACCGCCGGACTCATCATGTTCGGAGCCGTCTGGTACAGCTACTACGCCCGTGATCGGGTGCAACGTGAGGGTGCGATCTACCACGTCTTCGAACGGCTGGGCAGGCAGCGTGACGTCGGGCTGGATCGGGAGCTCCGCCAGATCATGAAGGAGAAGGGGCTCCGGGAGGCCGATCCGTTCGAGCAGGTCGTGACCAAAGCCGAGATCATCGACACACCGGGTGGCACGGGCTTGCGTCGCGTGATCCGGGAGGCTTCGGTCCATCTCGCGGCGGCCTGTGACAGTTCCGCGAAGGAGCTCGGTGAGGCCTTCCTCGAGGGAACTGTGGTTGGCATGACGCCGGTCGCGCACGGCGTCGCACTTCCCCACCTCCGGCTGTCAATACTCGACTCCGCACACATGGTGCTGGTTCGCTGCGCGGGCGGGATCGACATGGATGTGGACATCGAGGGCGATGACCGAGAGACCGAGCCCGTTCAGGCGCTCTTCTTTCTCGTGAGTCCGTTAGAAAACCCTAGCCAACACCTTAGAATTCTCGCTCAAATCGCCGGGCGCGTGGACCACGATGACTTCATGGACGCCTGGCTGGCCGCGTCCAATCAGCAGGAGCTCAAGGAGGCGGTGCTCCGAGATGACCGACTGCTCACGCTCACCCTGGAGCCCGGCAACGCCGGAGCCTCACTCATCGGTCTTTCCCTCAAAGAAGTGCATATGCCGGAGGGCACTTTGATCGCGCTCGTGCGCAGGGGACCTGAAGTGATCGTTCCAAGGGGACACACGGTTCTCAATCAAGGCGACCGATTGACCATCATCGGAGAACCCGCCAGCCTACGGACCCTCGATGAGCGCTTGACGGATGATCTTTCTACCTGACCCCATTGAGGCGGGCGAGCGCGGTGGCGGCGGTCTGGTTCCCTGATTCCGCGGCCCGGGTGAACCACATCACGGCGAGCGAATCGTTTCGCGGCACGCCTCGTCCGGCTTCATAGGCCTCTCCGAGTCGTAGCTGGGTGATGGCATCACCCCGTTCAGCGGCCTTTCGCCACCAGAAGACTGCGAGGGAGTCGTCGGCCTCGACTCCACGGCCCTGAGCATAGGCGTTGCCGAGGTTGTGCTGGCCCAATGCGTGACCCCCTTCGGCTGCGCGTCGGTGCCATTCGGTGGCTAGGACCGGATCCTCCTCCCGGCCCAGGCCCTCGTCGTTGGCAGTGCCCATCAGGAACACAGCTTCGAGTTGGCCAGCATCGGCGGCTCGTGCCACCTCGTCGATCACCGATTCGGCCAACGACCGCGCCAAAGCCCGATCCTCCTCGAAGCCCATCCGTCCACGGGAGTGGACCCGCGCCAGCCACATCACGGAGAGCGCTCCCCGATTGGCCGCGGCTTCGCCAAGGAGCGCGCGAGCCCGGGCGTCATCAACGCCCCCCGCCAGGCCGGTGTACCATGCGATCGCCTCGAGCAGCCGCGGGTCGGGTTCCAGGGTGGGTGGAGCGCATGTCGTACCGACTATGGGCAAAGCCACGGTCCCAGCGACCGTGAGACAGATGCGTCGTTGTCGCTTCGTCAAAGTGAGACCCCTCGCCGTGGTTCGTGGGAGAACAGGAGGCGCAGACCTACTCCCGAGGACAAAGCCTACGGAAGAACTCGTCGGACTGAAACCGGCTCTCTACATTCCCGTAGGGTTCACAGCGTCAGGACAACTCCTGTCTTGGGCTGATCCCGAAGATAATTTCTGGAGGGTGTACGGATGAGGGCGCTTGCGCCACTGGCGTTTACCGGGCTCGTGAGTCTGATCTTGCTGGAGATTCTCAAGATCATCATGGAGCCCGTGGTGGCGTGGCTCCTGGGAGTGCTCGCCCTCGGCCTCAAGATCTCGCTGGCTCTGATCGCCATAGGGGTCGCGATCTACCTTGTCAGGCGCTACTACCAGACCCGTAACGGTGTGGAAGCCTGACTCAGGGACGCTAGCCGCCACACCGAGAAGGCAAACCGGAAGCCGTAAACCTGAAGCCGTAGACGCGAAGCGGCTGCCGTCCGACCCTCACGGGTGTCGGGTTCCCGCCCAGGCCCAGGCCACATATTGGCCATCATGGGACAATGACAGATCAACCCGCAGTTGAGCGTCCCGCATCCGGACCTCGGGAATCCGACCTCTTGCCTCCAACTCCACGTCCTTGCGGGCGACGGCCATCCCCGAAGCGATGGAATCCATCGCCAAGTCTCTCGCCACCTCGCTGGGGTTACCTCTCGCGCGCTCGACAGACCTCACCTCGGCCGATCCCGGCCACGGTGAGCGCGTGATCACGGACCGTCGTCGGCCCAGCCGACTCCGGGGAGTCGCCACCGCGTGGACCCATTCGTCACAGTGCCTCAGGCGAACAATGAAGCAGCCGGCGCTATGGTGGACCTCAGCCCCCTCTTCGTCGAGCCCCTCGACTACGAACTCTCGCGGGAAGAATCGGACCGTCGGGTCGAGCTTCTTAGCCGCCTTGTACGTGCTCTCCTTGGCCGCCCATAGAGTCCACCTACGCCGGTGAGGTGAGGCGGACCCACGAAGCTCTCTCAGCTCGCTTGCTGTGAACGCGCGCGCGTCGAAGCGGGGGTGGATGGCGTCCGGCTGATTCGAAGGGTCACGAAGGTCGACGACGTCGTTACCCACGTGCAAAATACTCTTCCTCCATGCTCATCAGCCGCCCGATGATCTGCTGAGAAAGGTCTCTAGAACGTCGAATCCCCGAATGTTCGGACTCCGGTCGGAATACTTCAAAGTCGATGTAGAACGAGTTTCCCCGAGCGGGCACGGTGGACCAGGTATGCTGCTGATCACCTCGGAGGTAGACACAAAGCGCTCGACAGCCCTGGACGGAGCTAAGGATTCGCCCCACCGAGTGGGCCACCGGATCGCTTCGTACTCTCCCTGTGCGACTGCGTCCGGCCTCTGCGAAAATGAGAGCGGTTTCACCACGCGAGAGAAGATGTTGCACACGTTTGATGACACGCGACACGTCCTCTCGCCGGCCCCCTCGACTCACCGGGATACACTTCGTGATCCACGCGCCGAAACGACTCGGCCAGAGAAAGGCGAAGTTGGAATACTCTGGAAGATTCCAAGGCATCCGAGAGTAGTTGAAGAGGTACCACCAACTGCCGCCGAGAGCCCACGCGATCACCGCCGAATCCACCATCGTCAGGTGGTTGGGACAGATCAGCACTGGACTGTCATCTTCCTGCAGAAGCGTCCGGTAGCGCTCGCGGAGTGCTGCAACATCCTTGACGCGATAACGCATCAGAAAGCGCATAACAAACACGATCGGGATGATCCAAAATATGGCCCCTATCCGTCCTGCCTCACGCTGAATGGTGAGTGCCATCCGGGTCCGGAAGGGGAGGCCTGGCCCCGTGGAGGATGTCAGGAGAGCTTCTCCTCGATTAGTGATACGGCGTCGCCAACCGTATTCACAGCGTCCGCATCCTCGTCCTCCACCTCGATGTCGAATTCGTCTTCGAAATTGAGGATGACATCGACCAACCTCGCAGAATTCACCTTCAAATCCTGCAAAATATCCGTGTCGTCACCGACGTTCGCGAGGGCTTCTTCGTTCTTCACGTAGGGCCTCACGATTTCAACCACCTTCGCAAAAATATCATCTCTCGTCATATAAGCTCCTGGTCTTTCACCATACTATGCTACCCACTTCCGGAAGATCACACAGGCATTCACGTCGCCAAAGCCGAACCCGGCCTTGATAATCGTACGCAACGTCGGCATCTCACGCACGACGTGCGGAATGGCATCGCCGTATTCCTCAATCTCAGGATGGACGTCTTCACAGTTGAGGGAGGGGTGTATGAACCCCCCATCGAGCATCAATATACACGCGACGGTCTCGAGGGCGCCCGCCGCGCCCAACGCATGGCCGATCATGGATTTCGTCGATGTAATGACGGGCAACGTCGAGGGAGACCGCTCCAGGGCTCTGGCCCAGGCTTCCACCTCACGCGGGTCTGCAACGGTCGCGGTCAAATGACCACTGATGGCATCGACCTCATCCGAATCGATCGCCGCATCGGTCACCGCATCCCGGATACACCGCCTCACCCCGTCGGGATTGGGCGCGGTCATACTTCCACCGCCACGGTGTCCACCGCAGTTGAGGGCTCCTCCGAGAACCTCGGCATAGATGCGAGCACCTCGTTCCTGAGCGCTCTCGAGGCTTTCCAGGTGCAAAATCCCCGCACCACTGCCGGGAACGAATCCGCTGGCTGACGCGCTCATCGGCCGAGACGCCCTCTCCGGCTCGTCATTGTGCTTCCTGCATAATACCCTCATGCCGTCGAAGCCTGCCCATGTATAGTGGCTCGACCCCTCCGTCCCGCCGCACAACATCCTCTCGGCTCTCCCCGCGGCGACTCGTCGATACCCGTCGATTATCGCCTCGGTACCGGTGCTGCACGCGCTCGAGTTGGCCGTCACTTGATTCCCCAGCGACAGCAGTCCGGCGACGCGGGCTGACACGCCACTCCCCATCACTTGTTCGACGATCGTACTCCCAAGGCGACGCACCCGCCCCGCATCAACGAAGGGGACGAGTCGATCACCAACCGTATCCAGCCCTCCGATTCCAGTTCCGAGAACCGCTCCAGCCTCCCAATACACGCGATCATCGGAGTCATCCGGCCGTTCGAACCCCGCATCCGTCCACGCGTCGATCGCAGCGATACAGCCGTATCGATGGCTGGTGTTCATGGCCAGAAGATCGTCCTCCGCGAAGTACCCCTCCGCGATTCCGTCGACACCCTGTGGGACCCCGCCCACGGTGCAACCGAACTTCAGTTCAGCCAGCAGCGGAATGTGCCGGATACCCGACGAACCTCCGCGGAGCGCGTCCGCGTAGCTCTTCAACCCGCAAGCGTTCGGGGCCACGACGCCCATCCCAGTGACTACGACTCTTCGACTCACCTCTCCACCCCCAACCCCGAGATCGTGCCCGAACACACGACCGTACCATCGTCGAGGGCCATGGAGGCTTCAGTGCGGAGTTTGCCACGCCGGAAAAAGACCTTTTTGGCCGAAATCGTCACCTGCTCATCCGGCTTGACGATGCCGGAGAAATCGATGCTCGCGTCGGTGAAAAGGGCCACCCTCTCGGTCACCCCTTCCCGCCCGAATTCCAGAGCGTAGAGATAAATCCCGAGGGCCACGACCCCCACCTGAGCCAGAGACTCGAGCAGGATCACACCGGGAGTGATCGGATCACCCGGGAAGTGCCCGCTATAGAAGTCCGCCTCCGGACGAAACCGATAGCGCGCAACGATGTGGTTCTCGTCGACTTCGAGGATCTCGTCGACGAACCGGAAAGGCTCCTGCTGAGGAAGCAGTTCGAGCACCTCGTCCGGACTGAGTCTGGTACTCGTCGCTTCAGCGTCACTCATCTCCCATCCTCCCACCATGGGAATTAGCCGACGCGTTAGGGTAGTCCGCATAATCGATATCACGAAAGACGCCGACCTTGGCGCGTTTGATCTGGTAGATAGCTACGTCGTCCACGAATACGGTGGCATCACCGATCGCCACTGCCGAGCCCGACTGCGGCAACTCCTGATAGCGTACAATATCGATCTCGTACCGCACCACCTTGTCATGGGGCCTGATCTGGCCTGAAAATTCGACCTCCGCGCATCCCAATGCACGCCCGCTCCCCAACGCGCCGCGCCAGGAACAGTAGAGGCCGATCAACTGCCACACCCCGTCCACTCCGAGGCACCCCGGTTGAACAGGGTCTCCCAAGAAGTGACAGTGAAAAAACCAGTCGTCGAGACGGACGTCGCGCTCCGCGACGATGCGCCCGCGGTTCCCCCTTCGCGAGATGTGATCGATACGATCCACCATGAGCATCGGAGGAAGCGGAAAGCGAGCCTTGTACTCCGCAGGGCCGTCCTCGACGAGCCGGCCGTACGCCAGGGCGAGTACCTCTTCCTCTGAAAAATGAGAGCGCTCCATGAACTCCTCGTACTTCACGAGCCCTCTCCGAAACGCAGCACGTAGCTGGACCAGGACAATCCGGAACCGACCCCAATAATCGCCACGTCGTCCTCGGCAGTCCAGCGATCCCAATTCATGGAGATAACCGAGGGAGCTCCTGCAGCACCCGCATTCCCGTACTCTACGACGTTGCGGTGATGTAGATCGTCCGGGATGTCACATTGCTGACAAACCATTTCCAACATTCGGAGATTCGCCTGGTGCCCGATGAAGCGCAGTGTGCGCCCAGGCCCGGGGAATTTTTTCTGGATGGCCCGCAGGCAACGGATGGTCTTCTTGATGGCGAACATCTGGACCGTCCGACCCTCCTGATCGAAGTGTCCGAAAAGCGGAACCGTGACCTTGTCCCACCCGGCCGGGCTGGAGTCGAGCGTGTTGTCGAGAATCTCGATCC
This sequence comes from Gemmatimonadales bacterium UBA6960, assembly GCA_963577685.1. Classification (GTDB taxonomy): domain Bacteria; phylum Gemmatimonadota; class Gemmatimonadetes; order Longimicrobiales; family Gaopeijiaceae; genus UBA822. The sequence continues at coordinate 17,634 of CAUZAE010000037.1, forward strand.
GGGACGGCACTCGGGTCGAGACGACCACCGCCGCCGTACAGTCTCCCCACAGCACCGAAGCCGATCGGTCCGCATAGTTCACGGTGGTGGTAAGGCTCTCGGGCGCGACGACGAGGACGTAATCCGGAACCGTCTCAGGCCGCATCATGGACAGCATATACAACGCCACCCACATGCTCGTGCAAGCCGAATTCATGTCGAAGGCCGGAGCCTCCACGCCCAACGCTGCGGCGATGTGACAAGCGTCGGCCGGCGAGGAAAGTCCCGGCCGGCTCGAGCCGGCGATGACCATGCCGATGTCGTCACCCGTGATACCCGCCCGCTCGAAAGCCATCTCCGCCGCGAACCGCCCCGTATCGGCATGCGTATAGGTCGCCGCTTCCAGAGCCTTGGTCGGATCGGAATTCCGAGTCTCTCGAATGTAGTCGAGAGGCAGAACGGTACGTCGGCTGCGTATGCCCACGCGGTCCAAGATCCACTGCTCGTCGGTACCGATGTCGAGTTCTTCCAAGAAGCGATTGGTGATCTCTGTTTCGGGATGGAAGTGGCCGATGCCGTGAAGGTAAAAACTCATCGGGAAGCTCCCGAGATGCGCTCGCCCCCGTCGACCCGGATAATCTCGCCGTTGATCCAAGCCGCCTCTGGTAGGGAAAGAAGATAGATCACATTAGCGACATCGCGAGGCGTGGTCAGTCGTTGGAAAGGATTACGGACCCGCGCCTGCGCCTTCAGATGGATGCTCCCCGGAATCATGCGAAGCGCCGGTGTATCAGTTACTCCCGCCTGAATCACATTCGACCGAATCCCGTGGGAAGCCATTTCCGTGGCGATCGAGCGGGATACTGACTCCAGGGCCACCTTGGCGGCGGCCACGGCCGCATAACCCTTCCACGCCACCGAATTCCCCTCACTCGTCAGACCGAGGACCCGCGCGTCGGCGGCAAACAACCCCCTCCCCAGTAGTTCTTGGGTCCAGCCCAGCATGCTGGTCCCCATCGAGTGCACGGTCCTGGCCATGTCCTCTTCATCCAGCACCGCACCGGAGTACTCCGGTGCGGTGGTCACGCCCTGAAGGCCGTCGCAACCCTCCCCGAACAGGCGGTCCGCAACTTCTCCCAGACGGGCCTCCTCAACTCCGAGCTCCTCGGCGAGACGCTGGCGGGCGACGTCATTCGACGGAGCCTCGGGGCCGATCAATTTGAGATTGCCGAAAGCGATCGAATGGAGGAGAACACGTATTTTTCCATTCACACCCAGAACTTCAGCCAGCTCGTCCAAGATCTCGGAACGAACTTCCTTGTTCAGGGCGTCCTTGTTGTGCGTGACCAGAGATACGCCCCGATCTCGAATGCGGTCGAACTCGGGCTCGATGCGCTTCATGGCGCCGCGACGGTCGCGATGGACCACGCAGATGTTCAGTCCGTGCTCGGAGAGCTTGTGAGCCGTCGCGAGCCCGAATCCGCTCGAGCCGCCGAGAATCAGCGCCCACTCATCGGGGCCGAAGGGTTGGGCCGACATCCCTGCCTCTATCTCCCGAGCACGCTTAGCTGACGGGTGAATTTCACGATCAGAGAACGTCCGAGCGGACCGTCCAGCTGGTCGATTCCTTGGATGTCATTGTACACGACGAACAGGCCCGTTCCTGCCGTGTTGAGCCACCCAAAGCGTAAATTCGCCGAGAGCCGATCGATTTGATCGCTGTACTGTACGAGGGACTGGACATAGATCCGCGGCGTAAAGAAATATCCAAAATTTACACCGACGAGCCGTGTCTCGAAGCTACCCTCGGCAAGATCCACATCATTGTATTCGAGCCGGAGCGAAGTGCTGAAAGCCGCTCCCCGCCTCACCGTGGCCGTCGCAGTGACGGTCCGGCGATCGCCCGAAAGGAAGCTGCCGATGTTGACGCGAGTGTCGACGGCGAACACCGCTGAACGATCGCTCATGAGCACGAAAGCCGCTTCCCAACCCTCATACGACCCCGGAGCCACGACTACGTCGGTTCCGGTGATGGGGAACGGGTCGACGAGGCCCTCCTGCAAGAAGTTCGCGCCGGTATGAAGCTGTGTGCCGCTGGGCCACTCCCAATGGGAATCCACATGAAGGCGGCCTGTCTCGGTGAATCCGCGCTCGACCCCGGCCCTCTGACTCCGAAACGTGAAGTAGGACACGTGGGGCCGGATTTCGCGGAAGACACGCCCCGGTCGGATGAAGCGCTGGAGGTAGGCCTGGTAATATCGGTGTCCGTTGCGCGGCAAGAAGCCGACCTCGGGATTGAAGGCCTCTCCGATCTCTCTCGCCTGAAGCGTGGATGTCCAGCTTCGTGTGCTCCACGAGGCTGTCACGTCAGCGATGTGATCGTCACCGGCGAGGCCGGGGGTCTCCGTCCGACCCACGAACGAAGTGAGCGTGATGGCCTCACCGACGCCGAGCCGGCCATCGATCGCATACGTACGGTTGTAATCCCCATCCACATTCGCGCTTCGATCGACGAACAGCGCACCGACTCTCGACCGGTTGGGAAGCTCACGAGCCACCCGAGCGACCGAGTACGCGTTCTCCGGCACGGTGCCCAGACTCTCCGTCTGAATGTGCAGGAGACCCACATTGAGCCCACCCACCTTCCCTGACACGCGGCCTCCACCCTTGATGGGCACCTGCCCCCCGCCAGAGATGCCGATCCGGCGGCTGAAAAAGAGATCCGCTCCCCCTCCACCCACGGTGAAGAGCCCAGAGTTCTCCAGGAAAAATGGCCGCTTCTCAGGAAAGAGAAGAGAGAAACGCGTGAGGTTGACCTGCTGATCGTCCACCTCTACTTGGGCGAAATCCGTGTTGACGGTCATGTCGAGGGTAAGCCCCTGCGTGACCTGCACTTTGGCCTCGCCCCCGAACTCCATATCCTCGTCGAACGACGCTTCGCCCAGCTCGTAGTTGCGCGCGCTCGACGTCAACACGTAGGGCGTGACGGTGCCAAGCCGCCGGAAGGGCGGTGTGAGCCCCTCGAGATCGCCAGCGTAGTTGAGCCGATAGAGGTTGAACTCCCTCGGGACCGGCGACCAGAACGACTCTTCGTTCAGCCTCCGCAGGCGGCGGGCCACGTTGAAGCCCCAAGACGTGTTGTCGCTGCCGTAGCGGAGCGTACTGAAGGGGATGCGAAACTCGGCGTACCAACCCTCGGCGTCCATGGAGGAGGCCACCGTCCAGCTTCCGTCCCAGTTCTTGTTGAAGCCCGCACCCGACCCGGATTGGAAGCGACGGCTCGGGTTGAATCCACCGCCGAAGAACCGGCCCGCACCCTGGCCCTCATTGGCTACCTGCCCGTCGTACTCGATGCCAGAGGGAGTCGTGCCGAACACAAATCCGTTCTGCTCGTCCTTGTAAGTGTCGAAGATGAGAACGACATTGTCGGCCTCCGCCACCTCATAGTCGCGAATTCGCTCACCCAAAATGATCCCGGCCGGATCGCGGTCGAATGCCCACACTCCGACATAGAGCGCCTCGTCGTCGAAGACGACCCGGACCTCGGTACGCTCGGTAGCCGGCTGTCCGTCTTGTGGCTCCCTTTGAATGAAGTCGCCCATCGGGGCGGCCTGGCGCCACGCCGCGTCGTCGAGAACGCCGTCGACCGTGGGGGGCGCCGCCACACGGGACGCCGTAACCGCCGGCGCGCGCGTGGATGCAGCGGTCCCGTTCGATTGTGAACCGGACTGGCCACTCTGGGCGTCTAGCGACAAGGGCGCGCATACGACGGCCGAGGTAATCAACAAGAGTGGGGTGATCTTCACTAGAAATCCTACCGTTCTTCACGCGAAAGTTGAGCCGTAAATGTAGCAAGATCCGGCTCGCTGTCGAGCCGAGTTCGCGCCGGCGGAACCGAAACGCGGCAGGGGTGCTCAACATCAACGGCATCGAGACGAGCGGCATATGCGATGGGATCCGGCCAGTGCTCAGCTTAATAAACAT
>CAUZAE010000038.1:0-20796 GCA_963577685.1 Gemmatimonadales bacterium UBA6960
CAAGGGGGTTGTAACCCCGTTTCGGGTCTTTGCCGCTCAGGTGAAGGTATTGCGAGACGTGTACGGAATTCGGCCGGGGGAGCGCGACCTGGCCACCTTCCCACTCTTCGCTCTCTTCGGACCCGCGCTCGGCATGGCCTCCGTGGTCCCGGACATGGACGCGAACCGGCCGGGTGAGGCGGACCCGGAGCGCCTCTTCGAAGCGTTCCAGGACTACGAGTGCACGACCCTGTTCGCGTCTCCCGCTCTCATCGACAAGCTCGGACGGCACTGCGTCTCAAAGGGGCTCCAGCTCACCTCGCTCCGGCGGGCGATCTCCGCGGGCGCACCCGCTTCGAGCGACTCGTTGGAACGGTTCCAGCGGTGTCTCCCCTCGGGTGTGGAAGTCCTGACCTCCTACGGGGCGACCGAGTCTCTACCCGTATCGGTTTTCGGGAGTCGCACCATCCTGGCGGAGACGCGCGCCATCACGGACAGCGGCGGCGGCGTGTGCGTCGGACCGCCTATCCCCGGCATAGAGGTCCGCATCGTGCCAATTCGGGACCGGGCGATAGAGGCATGGTCCGATGTGCCCGCCCTTCCCGACGGTGAAATTGGAGAGATCACCGTAAGTGGACCGGTCGTGACATCCTCGTATTTCAAGCAGCCCGGCGCCACTCAGCGGGCCAAGATCCGCGCGAGCCAGGGAGGTGTCTGGCACCGCATGGGAGACGTCGGCTACCTAGACAAACAAGGCCGCCTGTGGATGTGCGGTCGAAAGGGCCACCGCGTGCAGACGGACATGGGCACGATGTACACGATCCCGTGTGAAGCCGTGTTCAATACCCACCCGGGGGTTCGGCGCACGGCCCTCGTGGGGGTCGGCCCAGCAGGCGAAGCCACGCCCGTTCTGTGTGTCGAGCGCAATTCGGGCGGCAAGATGGACCCAGAGGATCTCATGCAGGAGCTGCTGGGCCTAGGCCAGAAACACGAGCATACGCGGGCCATCGTAACCATGCTCTACCACCCCTCCTTCCCCGTGGATGTCCGCCATAACGCGAAGATCTTCCGGGAGAAGTTGGCGAAATGGGCGGCCGGGGAGTTGGGTTGAAGGCCCTGGTGACTGGCGCGGGCGGCTTCCTGGGTGGAGCCGTCGCCCGGACTCTCCGCGCCCGGGGGGACGCGGTCCGGGGGTTCTCCCGAGGAGAGCACCCGGCCCTGGCCGCCGCCGGTGTGGAGCAGTGGCGGGGCGACGTATCGGACCGGACAGCAGTGATGGGCGCCGTCCAGGGTGTCGACGTCGTGTTTCACGTGGCGGCCAAGGTGGCTGCCGCCGGCCGACTCGCCGACTTTCGCGCCACCAACGTTGTCGGCACCGAGAACGTGATCGCGGCCTGCCGGGAATGCGGCGTGCAGGCAATGGTCTACACGTCGACGCCGAGCGTCGTGTTCGGAGTGGCCGACCTTGAAGGCGTCGACGAGGGGGTCGGATATTCGGACCATTACGACTCTGACTACGCTCGGACGAAAGCCGAAGCGGAGCGACACGTGCTCGCGGCCGCGTGCGACGACCTTCGCACCGTGGCGCTCCGGCCTCATCTGGTGTGGGGCCCCGGAGATACGTCCCTTCTGCCCCGCGTGATCGAGCGTGGCCGGAATGGCGCCCTCCGCCGAATCACAGGGCCGCTCAAGCGCACCGACGTCACGTTCATCGACGACGCCGTGCGCGCCCACCTCCTCGCCTCCGACAAGCTTCTTGCCGGAGGGGAGGACGCACGCCGGATCAACGGTCGCCCTTACTTCTTGAGCTCGGGAGAGCCCGTCGAGATCTGGGGATTCATCGACGGGTTACTTGCAGCGGCGGGCGTCCCTCCCATAACCAAGAGTGTGTCGTTGCGTGCCGCCCTCGTCGCTGGATGGATCTTCGAGAAGGCCCACGCCCTGCTCGGAGCGAGGGGGGATCCCCGCATGAGCCGTTGGATCGTACGCGAACTCACGACGTCGCGTTGGTTCGACATCACTGCCGCCCGTCGCGACCTTGGGTACGAGTCGGCCGTGTCGTTGGATGAGGGGATGCACCGTCTCGAAGCGTGGCTAGGAGGACCGATAGGAGACAGGATAGAGGACCCGAGTTTCGAGGATCAGGCGGGTGCCTGACCGCTGGCGTCCCGCCGCAGATTGGAGTCCAGGCCCCGACGACGTCATCGATGTCTGGCGCCTCGATCTCATGGTTCGCGAAGAGGATTGGACGCTGCTCAGCACGGACGAAACACAGAGAGCAAGGCGCATCCTCGTCGACAACAAGCGTGACCAGAAGGTCTCGGCCCGCGCACACCTCCGCCGCATTCTCGCTCGTTATGGAAACACAGACCCCGCCGGACTGGTGTTCAAGTACGGGGAGCACGGCAAGCCGGAATTGACGCACCACGACGAACTTCACTTCAACCTGTCGCACTCCCGCGTCGTGGGGCTCGTCGCGGTGACGCGGGGCACACGCATCGGTGTCGACGTCGAGTACAGGCGAGAAAACCGGGCACTCACGGACATCGCCAATCGGTTCTTCTCCGCGGCCGAGTCGAGCGCGCTGCGCGACCTCGCGCCCGAAGCGCGTGCGTCGGCGTTCTACCGGGCCTGGGCGATGAAGGAAGCCTATCTGAAAGCGTGGGGCACCGGTCTGAGTTTCGCCTCGAATCGTTTTACGCTCGACTACGTAGGAGACAGCGCCGGGCGACTCGTCAGCACGGACATGCCTGGCGACGATCCGGACGAGTGGCGCTTTGAGGACGTCCCCCTCCGGGCTGGATACACCGGCGCGATCTGTTTCGAGGGTCTGAAGCGCCCCCTTCGCCGGTGGAACGTATAGCCGCCGTTGGTGGACCTCGTAGCCGCCGTCGAGAGAGCGGCGCAGAAACCCCCTACTACGAGACGGGCTTCGTCCGTAAAGCTTCGATGTCGGCAATCTCCCGCGGCGCATCGGACAGGCGCACGAGTCCCTCCGGCGTGAGCACGTAGTCGTCCTCGATACGCACGCCGACGTTGCGATACTTCAGAGCCGCGTCCCTTGTACGTTCGATGAGCCTGCGGTTCCTGGCGGTATCGGGAAGTCCCTCGAAAACAGCTTCACGGACATAGATGCCGGGCTCGATCGTGAATACGTCACCCGGCTGGTAGCGGTAGGGAGCGACCGCACCGAAGTGCGAGGGGTCGTGCACATCGAGCCCGATGCCGTGAAAGAACCCGTGGTAGACGTAGAGATACCACTGCGGGCACGCCCCGGCCGCAGTCGCCCAAGAGCCCGGGCACAGCCCGGGTGGCGGATCGAATGTGGCGTCCACCGATTCGATCAGGCCGAGTCGCTCGAGGCCCGAAAAGAGCACGGCGTTGGCTGCTTGGGTCGGTACTCCGCCGGACACGCCCGGCTCGATCTGAGCCTCCGCCGCCTTCTGAGCCTCTAACACGATCTCGTAGACGTCTCGCTGCTCCGGCGAGAACGTCGGATCGACCGGCACTGTACGCGTGATGTCCGCGGAGTATCCGTCGTAGTAGGCCGAGACGTCCATGAGAACGACTTCCCCCGACTTCGCCTCGCGCGTGCCCGCAGGATAGTGGAGGACCGTCGAGTTGGGTCCGGATCCGATGATAGACGTATATCCGGGGGAATCGGCGCCCAGCCTGCGATACTCCGCCTCCATGACGGCCTGGATCTCATTCTCTCGGATACCCGGGCGAATCGCGCGCATGGCCGCCTCGTGGGCCCGGGACGAGATCTCGGCCGCCGTGCGCAGGAGGGCCACCTCCGCCTCACTCTTGTTCGCTCGCAGTTCGTCGACCAACCGATTGATCTCGGCAACCCTCACGTTGGGTCGTCTTGCCCGCACTCTTCGGACGAACGCCCGCCCTGCCGTCAGAGAGTCGCTGCCGCTGTACTCGTTCGACTGGAAGTCGCCTACCGAATAGAGAGGGAGCCCGGTCGCGAGCACCGAATCCACGAACGTGCGCAACTCGTCCGTGTAGCGTGCAGGCAGTTCGAGATCCTCCCTCACGCTCTCCAGCGTCACCCGCTCCCCATTGTACAACGCCGTACGCGCGTTCGGGCGCGCGACGAAGAGTGTCGAGGTCACGTTCCCGTCCTTGGTCACCATGACGAAAGCCGCGTTCGACTCAAGAAATCCGGTGAGATAACGGAAGGCAGGCAGTTGATAGAAGGGCGGCCAGTGCCGGACAGGCTCCCGCCCCCCAAACGCGACCACGAGCCCATCGCCGAGACGGTCGGCAAGTGCGGCGCGGCGAGCGGCGTACTCGTCGGTCAGTATCTGGCCCGTCAGGGGTGACGTAAGGGCCAGTAGGAACACAACCGTCAACGCGCGCCGTGATGTCATGATTCTTTCCGTCCGTCCTGGATCGCAGGGGGTCCCGAGGGACTTGCCGCTTGAACCTACACCAGGGGCACTGGATAGTCGCAGGGGGCGGACCGGCACTCAGAATCGCGGACTCCGGTCCTGTCGGGCCCGACGCTGAGCCTGGCCAGGGCCAGCCACAGGGCTATGGCAAATCGCACTCCCAGCCGACTGCCCGGGTGATACTCGGATGGCGTCGGATGACATTGCCGGACGGCACGCCATCCCCTAGGCTGACTGTCGTACGATCGCTCAACCGACCGCGGAGAATCCCATGTTCTCGATCCATATGCGTTCCCGGCTTCTGCTCCGCACAGCACTTCTCGCGGTTACAAGCCTTTCTCTGGCCTGCGCGGACAACAGCTCCGCCGACCTCGTCCTCAGGAACGGCAACATCGTTACCGTCGACGACGACAATCCGAGCGCTCAGGCGATCGCTGTCCGGGACGGCCATATCGTGGCCGTGGGCAGTGATGCGGACATCGAAGGGTACGTCGGGGCGGGAACCGAGGTGATCGACCTGGAAGGCAAGACCGCGATCCCGGGCTTCATCGAGGGCCACGCCCACTTCACGGGTGTCGGCATGAGCACGCTCCAGTTGAACCTCATGGAGGTGACCAACTGGGACGAGATCGTCGCGATGGTCGAAGCGGCCGTGGCCGATGCGGAGCCGGGACAGCTCATTCAGGGCCGTGGCTGGCACCAGGAGAAATGGGACCGGACGCCCGAGCCCAACGTGGACGGCTTGCCGTTCCACCAGACCCTGAGTGCGGTGTCACCGGACAACCCCGTGGTTCTCAGGCACGCGAGTGGCCATGCGACCTACGCCAACGCCATGGCTATGGAGATGTCCGGGATCGACGCGAGCACGGGGGACCCCACAGGCGGCGAGATCGTGCGTGACGCCGACGGCAACCCGATCGGGGCGTTCCGCGAGACGGCCGCTCGGCTTCTGGGGCCCGCCTCGAGCGGCGCGGCACCGCCCAACCCGAGGCGCGTCGTCGAGCTCGCCCAAGATGAAGCGATTCGAAAAGGCATCACGAGCTTCCAGGACGCAGGATCGAGCTTCGAGACAATCGACACGTTCAAGGAGATGGCGGAGGACGGCAGCCTCAAGATCCGGCTCTGGGTCATGATCCGCGCGTCCGTCGCTGAGCTGACAGAGAAGCTAGACGACTACCGCATGATCGGGGTCGGGGACGACCGTCTTACCGTACGTGCGATCAAAATGACGATCGACGGAGCACTCGGATCACACGGCGCCTGGCTCCTGGAGCCGTACGAGGATCTCCCCGAGAGCTCCGGACTCAACACGTCCGACCTCGAGAACGTCGCGGCGACCGCCGAGCTCGCGATCGCACACGGTTACCAGTTCGCCGTGCACGCCATCGGAGACCGTGGCAACCGCGAGACGCTCGACATGTTCCAGTGGGCCTTCGAGAACAATCCGGACAAGAGCGATCTCAGGTGGCGTGTGGAGCATGCGCAACACCTGGACCCCGAAGACATTCCCCGATTCGGCAATATGCAGGTCATCGCATCCATGCAGGGCGTTCATGCCACTTCGGACGGCCCCTGGATCGAGGAGAGGCTCGGCGCCGACCGGGTCGAGTGGGGCGCATATGTGTGGCAGGACCTCATGGACGCAGGCGCGATCATCGCCAACGGGACCGACGCGCCCGTGGAGGACGTCGACCCCATCGCCAGCTACTACTCGACCGTATCCCGGCGGATGAACAACGGGCTGGTCCTGAACGCGGAGCAACGCATGAGCCGCATGGAAGCGCTCAAATCATACACGATCAACAATGCCTTCGCCGGGTTCCAGGAGGACATCAAAGGGTCGCTCACGGTCGGCAAGCTGGGCGACATCACCGTGCTCGATCGGGACATCCTGACGGTGGACGAGGACGACATTCCCAACATCGAGATCGTCTACACGATCATCGGCGGCGAGGTGATGTACTCGAACGGGGGGAACTGAGGCGCTACGCCCCTCGAGAACTGGCGCCCGGCAACGTTTCCGCGGAAACGCGTGGGGCGCCGGCATACGAGGATGGGACGGGTGGAATCCACACTCTTGGTTGGTGAGCGTCACGGTGCTCGAAACGGACGATCGGCGGGCCGGGCCGCTGTGGGCCGGAGGGAGGTTCCGCCTCCTCCCGCTCCGGTGACGAGAGCATCCGTTCAGTAAAGTCCTGACGCTCCTCCAGAAGCCCCATACGGGCGCTTACCGTATCCAGTATATCGGCCATCCGCCGCAGCTCACCCTGTGCACCCTCCTGCTTCTCCCGGAGCATGAACTCGACGATGTCGCCTAATCGCTTGGCGATCGGCCGGAGCACGAGCACTCCCCCCACGGTCAAGAAGAACACGATCAGGGTAATCATCGGTGCAACAAAATCCCAATCTAAGGCTCCCCCTCCGTCGAATCACGACGTTTGACGTGAAATCACCCATCCGCCCATTATGCCTGAGCTTCTCTCGCCTGACCCTGCACCGAAACGGAGGTACCCGCGATGACCGATCCCGACGTGACAAGACGCAGGTTCATGGCGCACTTCGCGGGGGCCGGGCTCGGCACAACGCTACTTCCTGGAGCGCTCTGGGCCAAGATGCAGGAGGCGGGCGGCGAACAGATCACCGCCGATATGATGAGCGACGCCCTGGCTCTTGCGGGACTGGAATTCGATGAGGAAGAGCGTGAGGCCATGCTGGAGGCCGTCAATGACCGACTGAGCGACTACGAAGAACTCCACGAACTGAAGATCCCCAACGACATTTCACCGCCGTTCCACTTCAGCCCTCTCGTGCCGGGCATGGAGGTCGACCGGGCCGTGGAGCCGTTCCGGATGAGCTCGATCCCGACCCCTCGACGTCCATCAAACCTCGAGGACGTGGCTTTCTGGTCCGTGCGCCGGCTCTCCGAGCTGGTGCGCAGCAGGCAGGTCAGCTCGGTGGAGCTGACCGAGATGTACCTGGGCCGGCTCCGGCGCTACAACCCGCTCCTGAACTGCGTGGTAACGTTCACGGACGATCTCGCGATGGGGCAGGCGCAGCAGGCAGACCGAGAGATCGCGGCCGGCCGCTACCGGAGTCCGTTGCACGGGATCCCATGGGGCGCGAAGGACATCATCGCGGCCCGCGGCTATAAGACGACCTGGGGATCCCCGGCCTATCAAGATCAAGTCATCGACATGGACGCCAGCGTGATCGAGATGGTCCGAGAGGCCGGCGCGGTGCTCGTGGCCAAGCTCGCCACGGGCGAGCTCGCGGGTGGCGACCGCTGGTTCGGCGGCCAGACCATGAACCCGTGGGACCCGACGACCGGCTCTGGTGGTTCGTCGGCCGGGCCCGGATCCGCCACGGCGGCGGGATTGGTTGGCTTTTCGATCGGAACGGAGACGAGTGGGTCGATCCTGGGACCGTCGTCACGGTGCGGCGTCACGGGGCTACGCCCCACGCTCGGCCGCGTCAGCCGCTACGGTGTGATGGCCCTGTCGTGGACGCAAGATCGCTTGGGTCCGATGTGTCGTTATGCCGAAGACTGTGCGCTGGTGATGCGCGCCATCTCGCGCCCCGACGGACGCGACCTCAGCGTTCAGGACCTCCCCTTCAACTGGAACGCGACGCTCGACGTCCGTCGCATGCGGGTCGGCTATCTAGAGGAAGCGTTCGAGGAGGCCGACGATCCGGTGCTGCGTCGACTCAACCAGCAGACCCTGGACGACCTCCGATCTCTGGGCATGACGTTGACGCCCATCGACATACCGGAGTGGTCGGTCAGCGTCACCGCCCACAATGTCGAAATGGCGGTGTTCTTCGACGAGCTCCTGCGCTCCGGCCGAGCCGACCTGTTGGGACAGCAGAGACGGGCCGACGGCCTCCGCTCCGCACGGCTGATCCCCGCCGTGGAATATCTGCAGTCGCAACGCGCCCGAACCATGATGATGATGCGGCTCGCCGAAGCTACGGCCGGGGTGGACGTGTACCTGGTCCCGCGTGGCACGCGTCGCCGCCCGCCCGCCGGCGGGGACGCTGCGCCACCCGCCGATCCACCGCCGTACAGCGCGAGCCGGAACGCCAGCAACATGACCAACTACGCCTGCCATCCGGCGGTGGCCGTACCGAACGGGTTCAACGAGAATGGCACGCCGGCGAGCATGACGTTCTACGCGCAGCCGTTCAAAGAATCACAGCTCTTGGCGGTCGCCAGAGCTTATCAGGATGCGACCGGACACCATCTGAAGCATCCGGACCTCGACAGCGCCGCCGAGGGAGCCGGCCGATGATGGCTTTCTTCCCGGAGCGGCAGCGGTCGTGGGCGTGCTCCCTGCTCCTCGTCGCAGGTGTCTCATTCGTGGCCACCGCTTGTGGATCCGGCGGACCCGCGGCGGGGCTGACACCGGACCGCATTCTCCACAACGGCCAGATCATCACGATGGACGGCGACTCCCGGGTGGTCCAGGCTCTCGCGTACAAGGAGGGGCCGGCCGGTTCCGAAATCTTGGCCGTCGGGACCGACCGTGAAATCCTGGCGCTCCGAGGACCGCAAACCGTGGTGACCGATCTCGGGGGACGCGCGGTGATCCCGGGCCTGATCGACGCCCACCTGCACTTCTCCCTTCTCGGCATCGAGGCGGAATTCGAGGCGGACCTCCGTTATGCCATGAGCACACAGGAGATCGTGGACCTGGTCGCGGCACTCACCGAGCGCCTGTCTCCGGGGCCAGGCGTATGGATCACGAGCAGGGGTTGGGACGAGCATAAGTACGAGACGCCGTTCACCCGTTGGCAGCTCGACCCGTTCACGTCGGCGAACCCGACGCAGCTGGCGCGTGTGTACCGCGGCGTGGCGATCAATACGGCGGCCCTGCAGCTCATGGGGATCCGGGACTCGGACTCCTCGACGTGGCCCGACTGGTGGCTAGAGGATCCGGACTGGTTCGGCTACGAGGACCGCATCTTCCGTGAGTCGAGAACGCTTACCGTGGACGGTCGACAACAGGAGGTGACGATTCCCACGGGTATGTTCCTGGGGAACGCCGGCCGCCTCGTCACGGTCCGTCCGCCGACGCGGGACTTCGAGGCCCAGGTTCGCGCCGTGGACTACGGCAGCCGTGAGATGACGAGCCTGGGCGTGACGGGCATCGTCGAACCCGCCGGTGGCGGCCGCGTCATGCGCGCGTACCAGGAGGCGTACCGCCGCGGGCTCCTCCACTTCCGAATCCTGCAGGTTTATGAGGGCATGTGGAATACCCAGACGCCCGAAGAGATCGACGAGCATTTCGCCTTGCTCCCCTTCAACAACCTGGGGGACCGGTTCCTCCGTTGGCGGGGCACCAAGTGGCAGATCGATGGCGGGGCCGGGACCCGCAGCTCCTGGGTGACGGACCCGTTTGTCGACTGGGAGACGATCGAGGGTGAGCCGAATCACGGCTACAACTGGGTCGACAAAGCGACCCGGGAAGCGCAGTTGCGCCCGACAGTGGACCGGGGCTGGGAGCCCCATATCCATTCCACCGGCGACCTGGGCATGAAGCAGACGGTGGATGTCTATGCCAAGCTCATGGACTCGATCTGGGTGGGGGACCCGGACGCCGATCTGCGCTGGAGCGTCATCCACGGATACCTGCCAATGGAAGAGGACACCAACATGCTGGCGAAGATGGCGAAGTACGGCATCATCGCCGCCATCAATCCCTCCTTCATTTACCACCAAGGACGCTCTTTCTCCAAGAACCTGGGCGTGGAGCGCATGGCGCGTCTGAAGCCTTTAAGGAGCTACCTGGACGCCGGCGTGAAGGTCGCCATCGGGTCCGACTACGGCACCTCCCCCTACAGCCCGTGGATCGGGCTCTATGCCATGCTCACTCGCACCGACCTCTGGGGAGACCAGCATGGAACCGACCAGTTGATCCGGCTAGAAGAAGCGCTCCGGCTCATGACGATCAACAACGCGTACCTGACGTATTCGGACGATTGGAACGGCAGCCTAGAGCCAGGTAAGGTGGCTGACCTCGTCGTTCTCGACATCGAGGACTTTTGGGAGCTCGAACGCGATCCGGAGCAGATCCTCGGTATGGCGGACCGTATCCTGCTCACGCTCGTGGATGGGAAAGCTGCCTATCAGAGGGAGGGCTATACGTTCTAGGCGGATCACCAGCCGCATCATCCCGGTGATCTCCTTTGACCCAAGAAACTCGCCGGCGAGCCCGCGGGCGCGCCCACCGACCCTCGGCGTTGCCCCCAACCCGGGCGGGGGATAGATACGACCGATGGATACCTTCGAACGCATCGTCAACGCGCTGACGTATTTCATGTGGTCGGCCGGTATTCCGGTCGGCTCGGAGACGATTCCGTGGATCGTCGTGTTGTTGCTCGGTACCGGTGCACTCCTCACGGTTCGTTTGAGCTTCATTCAATTCCGGAAGCTCGGTCACGGCTTCGCTGTCGCACTTGGCCGTTATGACGATCCAAACGATCCCGGAGATGTCTCCCACTTCCAGGCTCTCACCACTGCCCTCTCGGCCACGGTGGGAATCGGCAACATCGCCGGTGTGGCAATCGCCATCCACTGGGGTGGACCCGGGGCGCTGTTCTGGATGTGGATCACGGCGATCTTCGGAATGGCCGTCAAGTTCGGTGAGGTGACGCTCGCGCAACGCTACCGGGAGGTAGGCGACACGGTGGCGGGCGGACCGATGTACTACATCGAGCGCGGACTCGGGTCGGGTTGGAAGTGGCTGGCCGTGACCTTCGCGGTGATTCTCGGCTCCACCGCCTTTCTGAACGGGAACGCCGTGCAGGCGAATACGGTCGCCGATTCGCTGTCGTCAGCCTTCGGGGTTCCGATGTGGGTCAGCGGCCTCGTCACCGCCTCGCTGGTGGCCGGGGTGATCCTCGGGGGCATCCAACGGATCGGAAGAGTGACGGCTGTACTGGCTCCCGCCATGGCTGGAATCTACCTCTTGGCCGCGTTGGTCATTGTCGCCATGAACCTCGGACAGGTCGGGCCTACGCTCACGCTGATATTTCAGGAGGCGTTCAATCCCTCGGCTGGAATCGCCGGTACCGGCGTCGGCGCTTTCCTCGTCACCATGATGTGGGGCGTTCGGCAGGGCGCCTTTTCCAACGAAGCGGGCCAGGGATCCGCGCCCATCGCCCACGCCGCCGCCAAAACGAGTGAGCCCGTATCGGAGGGGGTCGTGGGCCTCGTCGAACCGTTCATCGACACGATCGTGATCATCACGATCACCGCATTCGTCATCATCTCGACCGGGGTTTGGACGGAGCGTATCGAAACGGAGATCGATCTCGCCGGGGGTGATCTGACCTTCGTGGTTCCCGACGCAGAGGGTGGTTTCGTGCAGGCGCCGCGGGGCCCGATCACAGTAGTCCGGGGTCAGCCCCTCGACGGTGTGGGGGAATTGACACTCGCCTGGCACGAGCTTCCACTCACGGAATTGTTCGTTGACGCCGAGATGGCGGTGCTCTTTACCGGACGTATCCGTGAGGATGGCGTCGCCGAATCGTCGACTGGCGCCACCTACAGCTCCCTTTACGCGCCAGCAGTGGAAAGTGGCGCACCCCTGACGATGCTCGCGTTTCGACGTGGGCTCGCACCGCTCGGTGATTGGGGGCATCACGTCGTGCTCCTGTGCGTGCTGCTCTTCGCCGTCTCGACCGCGATCGCGTGGAGTTACTACGGCGATCGCTGTGCCCTCTACTTGTTCGGTCCACGAGCCGTCACGCCTTACCGCATCGCCTATGTCGGAATGCACTTTCTCGGGGCGATCTTCCCGCTCACGATTATCTGGAACCTCGGGAGCGTCTTTCTGGGCGCCGTAATGGTTCCGAACTTGATCGCCTTGGTATTGTTGAACGGCAAAATTCGGGAGCTCTCGGTGAGCTACTTCGAACGGAAACCCTGGGAGAGATCGTGAAAGCCAACGTTCAGTGGAAAACATTGATTGCGGGACTTTGTCTGTCGGCAGCCGTGTCACAGGCCGCGTATGGACAGAGCGCCGAACGCGACCTCCCGGTAGTCCACGTCCTCTCCACGGGGGGTACCATAGCCAGCGTCTACGATCCGGCTAGGGGGGGGTACGTCCCTGCGTTGAGCGGTGAAGACCTCGTCGCGGCGGTCCCCGGGATCGAAGACGTCGCCCGCTTGGAGGTCGAGCAGATCTCCAACATCTCGAGCACCGACATGACGCCGGCGCTGTGGCTCCGGATCTCCCGACGGGCCGACGAGCTCCTGTCACGGCCCGAGGTCACTGGCGTCATCGTCACGCACGGCACGGACACGCTCGAGGAGACTGCGTTCTTTCTCGACCTCACGGTCTTCAGCCGAAAACCCACGATCCTCGTCGGAGCCCAGAGGGCTGCGTCCGAACCCGACAGTGACGGACCGGGCAACATGGCGGATGCGGTACGTGTGGCCGTATCGCCCGAGGCGGTCGGGATGGGGACGCTGGTCGTGATGAACGGGGAGATCAACGCGGCGCGGGAGGTCACGAAGACCCACACGATGCGGGTGGAGACGTTTCGTTCCCCCGAGTACGGGCGGTTGGGGACGGTCGATCCGGATGGTGTACGATTCTACCGGGCGCCGCTTAGACGACAGACGATCGGGCTACCCATGGACGCGGAACTGGGCCGAGTTGAGATCGTGTCGAGCTACGCGGGCGCCGATGGGCGTGTCGTCCGAGGGCTCATGGCGCTGGGCGGGCTTGATGGCCTGGTCGTCCAAGCGTCCGGCGTGGGAAATCTCGCCGGAGCACTCTTCGACGCCCTCGTGGAGGTGCGACAAGTGGGAATACCCGTGGTCATAACCTCTCGCGTGGCCATGGGACGGACTCTGCCCCTGTACGCCGGGAAAGGTAGCGGCGTGTCACTCGAGGGAATCGGCAGCATCTTCGCGGACAACCTCAGTCCGCAGAAGGCTCGGGTCCTCCTCCTGACGGCGCTCGCCGCCGGATCAGACGCCGACGAGCTAGAGGCGTACTTCTCCCGCTGAGCTGGCTACCCGCCCCGGCTACCGACGAATGAGCGTCGCGTTCCGTATGATCCGCCGCACTTCCGCCGCCTTCCCGGCGGCTTCGACCGCTCTCCACAGGCGTTCGACGGTGGCCCCGTCCACCAGGGCACGAGGGGCCGAAGAGTTCGCGGTCCAAAGTCCTTCCGCAACCCGGAAGGCCTGAACGGCCTCGACCACGTCTTCGCTATACACCTGGGAAGCCCCGTCCCTGGGAATCTCCGCGACCTCGGGCCGATAGTACCCGCTGGCGTGCAACAGCACACGCAACTGCTAAACGTCATTGCCCGTGAACCGACGGAGCTCGCGGAAGCCCAAAGTTTGTGTTATCGAGTCCCAGATTCGGCGAAGCTCCGCCACCGGCGTGGGGTGCTCGCACACGTTGATGTGGGCCGTGAGACCATCCTGCCGGCGTGAGTTCCCCAGCCGCGGATCCGCCACGATGACCGCTGCCGACTGGAGACGGCCGTCTCGTCTGTCCCCACCCGCGCCCTGTCCCGCTCCCAAAGCCGCTATCAAACGGTCGGAAAGATGTCTGCCACTCCCCTCCGTGCCTTGGAAGCTGCGCGCAACGGCTTCCAACACTTCGGGGCCCACCAGTGTGTTGCCCTGTGTCACGTAGTTGGTCCCCTCCCTCTGCCCAGCCCACGCGCTCGTCCCCGAACCCGTGTGCTGTGCACGGGTGCCATCGAGGGAGATGACCCCGATCTGGCGACGATGGGAAAGAGAATCGGCCGCCACCCGCCGGCTCAGTGCTTCATCGGCTGAGAGCCCGCCCTCAATGAGGCTCAACAGCTCATACCCGTACTCCGTTCTCGTGCTGGCCTGCGTCGCGACCGCGCCCACACCTGCACGGACCCAGGGCACTCCGTTTCCCACACACGCCACTCTCGTCGTGACGGCCACCCCCGACTCACCTGTTACCGGATCGATCCCGGCAATCGAGAATGTAGAAAAGTAGAGATCGGCCTCGAGGCCCCAGGAAACGGGCTCCTGAGCAGCGACGTCTTGGGCAACTTGGGCGACCAGCGTCAAAAGAGTCAGGAAAACGATGCGCTTGAACATGGCGGGCTTTCTTCGTAACCAGGGACATGGCGACCCAGACGCGCCAGGGCGTCGCCACTCGGATTCGACCATCTTGCGGGTTCTGGCTGCGATGAGAAAGGGCGGACCGCTACTCCGCCAGCAGTGCGTCGAGCGGGTCCACCCGAGTGGTACGCCAGAACACCGAGCACACCCACCGCCGCCACCATGGGTGCCAGGAGTAGTGCTGTTACGGAAGTGCGTCAATCCCGGACGAGGTCGGGACTCAGGGAGAGAGGGGTGAAGCCTCCGCTGACCGGCGGGGCTCCACGGGAATCAGAAGGGCTCGAATTCGTTCGGACCCTCGGGAGTCTGGGTACGAAGGTACTTGGTGAGCCGCTCGAAGTCGCGCGGGTCGATCTTCAGAATCGTGACCGCGATCTCATAGAGGAACCGCGGTGGCGATCACCGCCGGGCCGTGCTCCGTGGAGGGGTTGGACATGCTTGCCGAGACCGGGACAGCGAGGAGTAGCACGTGCTAGAGGAGTACCTGGTCTACCGAACCTACAACCTCCTTACCGACGAAAGCTTCCGCGTACAGCTGGCGCACGTGACCTATGTGGATTCAAGGGGCGAGGACGATCCGGTCGTCCGGTACGCGTTTTTCATCGAGCCGGAAGATGCGGTTGCTGAGCGTCTGGGTAGCACCATCCTCGAGATCAACCAACTCCATCCTAAACACTTTGGGGCGGAGCAGGCCGTACGCATGACCTTGTTCCAGTACATGATGGGCAATACCGACTTCTCAATGGTCTACTTCCACAACTCAGTCCTCATGCGCGACGCGGCGGGAGTTCACTTCCCGATACCCTACGACTTCGATTGGTCCGGATTCGTTTCGCCGAGCTACGCGAGGCCGGACGAAGCACTCGGCATCCGAAGCGTCAAGGATAGGATCTACCGTGGATTCTGCCGGCCAACCTTCGATTTCTCATCGGTCTACGAGCAGTTCCTCGACGTGCACCAATCTCTCCGAGAGGTCTATTCGGGCGTCGTGGGCCTCGAGGAAGACCGGCTGAGGGACGCCCTAGAGTACGTCGACGAAGTTCTACGACGACATCTCTTCGGACAGAGGGAGAGAGCGTATCGAGAGGGCGTGCCGTAGGCTTTAGCGAAGAAGGAACGCCGGCAAAAAACGCTAGCGCCCTTTCTTGCGCCCGACGTTGGGGTGCTCGAGATACTTCCAGGTGTCACCTCGCCGAACCGCGAGAATGGTGCTCGGAGACACCTTCAAGAGCTTGGCCCAGTGACCCGCCGGGTGGCCCCAGTATCCCTTGTCGTCGTCCCAATCGTCCAGGACCCGGCGAACCCTCGCCTCATCAAGGAGAGCGTGAGGCGACTTCCCTCCTTGCAACCAGGGATTATCGGACCAGCGGCGCCGCTTCTGGAGCGGCCCGGGGGCCTTCGCGCCTGAATGTCCGAGGCAATAGTGGCGAACCTGGCTCGCCGTATACTCCGGAAAATCGTTGGCGATGTCAGTGTAAAACCGGCCCTCCTGGGCCAGGTCTCTCCACTTGACGATCAACGGCAGGGGAGGCTTAGCCATAGTGGGATCCGTTAACCCAAGCGATATAGGTTATGCACAAATACGAGCCCTCAAAGTAAGGGTGCCCCACTCGGAAGTACAGTCGAGAGCAACCCTACGCTCGGACCCTCGCGCTTCGGACCACCTCGGACGAGCTTCGCATCAAGTACAGAACTCCCATCAACCGCCCCCCCAAGAACGCGAGAAATGCGGCCGTAACACCGACCAGGTCCATCCCCCACCCGAAGATGACGAAGAGCACCGCGATGCCGGCGACCTCGATGGCCGTAGCCACTGTGATGGGATGCGTCCGGCGCGCCTGCATGAGAACGGCCCGCTCCAACGATAGGAAGACCGACAGCGCCGGAATCGGGGCAAGAATCATCACGGGCGTCAGCGCGAACGCCGCGAGATCAGGCGACAATCCCGACACAGTCTCGAACCATACGGTGGAGAGCGGAGTAAAGGCGACGACCCCCAGGGCGAGCGATGTCGCGATCGCGAGCCCCGTCGCGAACTTCGCCAGTTCCGGGAAGTGTTCGTGATCCTTCCCGAGAAGTGCGAGGGCCACCTCCTGATAGCTCAGGCCGAACGATCGAAAGAGAAACGAAAGGCCATGCACCACTGGAAAGACCGCCAGTGACTCGATCGGCGACGGCGCCCGGCCCATGAAGAAGGTGAGCATCGGTTGTACGGTCAGCCCAATCATCGAGGTCAACGCGAGTGGATAGTAAAAGTGCGCTATCCCACGGTAGCCGAGGCCCTCCCCTTCCGTCCTGCGTGGCGGCTCGTGGGCAACGATCTCCCGGATGGTGTTTTTCGTCATGAGCCGGGCGACCCAAGCCTCCACGCAGACGGCGATCGAGAGAGAGGCCGCACCCACCCAAGCCCCTGGCAAATTGAAAAAGACATAGGAGATCACTGCTGTCGCCGACATCGCCCCAAGCCGCACGAGCGTGCCGAGGGCCACCAGGCGTGTGCGTCCGGAACGAATCAGAAGACCATGAAGGAACCGTCTGTATCCGATGGCCGCGGGCCACGGAAGTAAGATCCACAAGGCCCCGTACGTGAGACTGGCGACCTCTTCGGGGAGCCGCAATAACGTGTCCGTCAGCAGTCGATACACGGGGGGAACCAGCACCAGTACGAGAAGCCCTGTGGACAGGGCGTTCAGCCCGTACATGAAATTACGCAGCTTCCGGTATGCTGCTCGATCTTCAACGAGAGCCGTAGAGGCGCTCATGAGCATGATGACCGGTGACTCGATGAGGATCGCGATCGCGAAGGCCACGCCGTAGGCCGCGAGGTTGAACCTGGGCTCCCCCAGGCGAGCGATGATGGCCGCGAGAAACGGCCCTTCGGACGCCATCATGAGCCATTGGGCCGCCAGGGGAACCCAAAAAAGGAAAATAGACGAGGTGGAACGTCTCAAGAGGAGGGTCGGGTTCAGAAGTGGGACAGCGAGGAGCACGGTGAGAAGCTCGGTGGAGAAGCTCGCAAGAGAGCTAAGATAACGGATCCGTCTCCTGTGTCCGAACCGAAAAACTCATGACCACGGCGAGGAGAGTGATGGCAAACGAAAGCACGAAGACCCGCGATTCCAGAACTCCGTACAGGAGTCCACCAGCCAACAGACCGACGATGCTCGCGACTGCACCGACGCTACTCGCCAAACCCTGAACGGCGCCCTGGTGGCGTGGATCCGTGGCCTTGGAAATGACGGCGGTGAGCGACGGCCACATCAAGCCGTTCCCGCAGGCCAAGAGCACGGTGCCCGCATAGATGTGAGTCGTATCCTCCGACATGAAGAACAAGAAGCTCACGGCCAACGCGAGGCTGCCACCGGCGATCAGAGTGCGTTCGGACCATACCACAGCCATACGCTTCAGGACGGGACCCTGAACCAACACCATCAGGACCCCCATGACGGAAAAGAAGAGGCCGACCTCCGACAGGGACCAGTCGAGTCCGATCGCGGCGTGGACCGGGAACGAGATGTAGAAGAAGTTGAACGCGAGAAACACGAGAAAATACAGTATCAGCTGCAGGGGTATGGACGGCAACCCGACGATCTCCCGGAACGTGAGATCGGACGCCCCTTCGAGCATGTAGCACTCCTTCCTATCCTGGCCGAGGACCGTCCGGACGTCGGTCCCCCCCCGGCCTCACCTTCAAGACACAGCGATCGGAGTCGGGTAGCCCGAAGGCGATAAAGGCGCTCGCGATTAGGGAGATCAGAAACGCGGTGACCACGGGAGGCACCTCTCCCCAAGCAGTGGCACCGAGCGCTCCGGCGATCGCCGGCCCAAGAATGAAGCCGAGATTCCCGGATATGGCCATCTTGCCGAAGTTTTCACTCCGCTCGCTCTCCTCTGTGATGTCGGCGAGGTAAGCGTTCGCCACCGACACGTTGCCCCCGGTGATCCCGTCAAGCGCCCGAGCCAGGAAGAGGACCACGAGCGGTATCGTCACCGTGAAGGCGCCGGTGACGGGCGAATCGACCTCGATGAGCGGAGTGACAGGGAGAGTCAGTGCGATGAGGAAGATTCCCCAAGAGGCCAGCGTCCCCAATTGGCTCAACATAGAGAACGCGCTTGCGCCCGTTCCGATCCGACATCCTACCTAGAATCGGAGCACCTATAAGCTGGAAGAACGAGTAGGTGGCGCCGATGATCCCGTAGATCAAGCTGTTGCCGCCCAAGCGCGTGACCAAAAACACCAGAAACGGAAGAACCACACCGAATCCCAACGCTCCCACGAAGTTCACGGACAGAATGGGATAGATCGAGATGGATTCTCCCTGAGAGTTCGCCATATCCCTATCCCTGGGAGAATTGACCCGAGTGAGCCGTGCTCCGTCCAAGTCCTTGACTACGCCCTAGGAATCACCAGTTGGGCCCGCGCCGCGCCGGCCGGCCACTCATGGGTGTAGATCTCTAGGTACAGTGTGCCGTCCATCAGCGAGTCTCGCTCGTCGGTGTCGAGCGTCACGGTCCCCGATCGGGAGCGTGCACCAGGCCCCGACAGCCGGTAGATGACAGCGCCGACGTCCCCTCCCTCGGAGCGGTGCAAGTCCACCCCGTGGATGTCGTCGGTGGCGACCCCCGATACAGTCAGGTCATAGGAAAGCCGGTTCGTGGTGACATCGAACATGAAGCGTGCTAAGGCCGTGACTCCGCCTCCCGTCGCTGACACGATGAACGACAAGGGCTCGGGAGCCCGTCCGTTCTCGAGCGCCGGCGTGCGTGTAGGTGCGCGGCGAGGGTCTGTCGCCTGCTCGAACGCAAAGCCGAGCGCCAGTAAACGCGCATCGCCCAGTGGAGGACCGAGCAACTCGAGTGCCACGGGCAGACCGCCGGCGATGAAGCCGATGGGCACGCTCAGGGCCGGAAGACCCGCGGACGCGCTCAGCTGGCAATTCGAGCCGCGTTGGGGATCGCCGATCTGTGCAACCCTGCGTCTCATGGTGGGATAGACAAGGGCGTCGAGACCGAGCTCGTCGAGGGTGGCGATGACCGCCCGCCGAACCGACGCCTGCCTTGACAGCGCTTCCCGGTATTCCTCGCTGTCCCGGCTCTCACCCTGGCTTCTGCGCCGGAAGGTGCCCTCGAGCTCCACGTGATAGAGGCCACGGTCCAGAATGTCCTGCAACGACCCCACCGGGGCGCCTGGTGTGGCAGCAAGATAGTCGATCAGGTCCCACTTGAACTCATAGGCTATCACGCTGGAGCCCGAGAGTATCGAGTCCAGGCCGGGGATCTCTACATCCACGACTTCCGCTCCCGCCTCCTTCATCCGGTCGATCGCGTCGCGCACCGCTCGGCCGAGTTCCTGATCCTCCGGCGCGTCACCGAAAAGTGCCGTGAGCACGCCGAGGCGTGCATTCCTCAGGGCATCCGCATCGAGCCCATCCACGAGTCGAGGAAGGCTCAGGCCGTCGAGAATCCGCGTGGCCGAGTCCGCCGCATCAGCCCCGATCGTCGCCTCCAACCCGATCGCGAGGTCCATGACGGTACGGGCGAGCGGCCCCCCCACGTCCTGGGTATGGGAAAGTGGAATGATCCCATCGATGCTCGAGAGCCCCTTAGTCGGGCGCAGTCCGAAGAGGTTGCTGTGCGCCGCCGGAATCCGGATTGACCCGCACGTATCGCTTCCCCAGCCGATGGCCGCGAAGCTGGCCGCGATCGCCGCGCCCGTGCCGCCGCTGGAGCCCCCTGGGTATCGGGACGGATCATACGGATTCCTCGTCTGCCCACCGAGTGAGCTGATGCTCGTGATTCCAGCAGCCAACTCGTGCATGTTGAGCTTCCCCAGGACGATGGCGCCGGCCTCGCGCAGCTTCCGCACCTGGAAGGCATCGTTCGGGGGGATCAGCCCGGCAAGAGCCATGGACGCCCCCGTAGTGGGCATGTCGGCCGTATCGTAGTTGTCCTTCAGAAGGATCGGAATGCCGTGGAGGGGTCCCCTGGTGCCGCGCTCGACGCGCTCTCTGTCGAGTGCCGCGGCGGCGGCTCTTGCGTTGGGATTGAGGCGGATCACCGTGTTGAGCCTCGGCCCACGTTGATCGTACGCCTCGATTCTGGCGAAATAAGCGTCCACGAGGCCCACGGACGTCACGAGACCGCGCTCCATTGCCTCCTGCATCTCGGGGATCGTCGCTTCGGCGACCTCGAAGCTCTGGGACTGGATCGAGGACGCCACCCTCCAAACAGTTCCACCTTCCACTCCATGGGGTATACAGGCGAGAGCAGCGAGGGTCAGGATCAGAATTC
>CAUZAE010000039.1:0-19918 GCA_963577685.1 Gemmatimonadales bacterium UBA6960
GTGCTTCCTCACGTATGAGGCTTACCCCACCAACCCGCGACGCCATAACGACAGGTGTCGCCCCCTACCGCCACCCCTCCACCAAATCCACCGCGATCCTGCCGAGCGTGGCCTCGAGCTCGAAGAAGTCCCCTCGGTTCTGATGCGTGAAGACGGCGACAACCGTGGGACCTCCCTCATAGTAGAGAATCCCCACGTCGTTGCCGGCATAGGGCGGCCAGTCCCCGGTCTTATGGGCGATAGAGGCCCTGCCCCGCAGCCTCTGCGGAAGCCGCGAGCTGTAGAGCTGCCTGCGCAGAATCCCGATCATCTCGTCGCTGGACTCGCGCGACGCGAGCTCCCCTTCCTCGATCTCCTCCAACATGCGGGCGATCTCGCGGGACGTAATCCTGCCCAGCCATGCGGTGGAGTCACCCTCGAACTCGAAGGTGCGCGTCACGGCTTCGGGATCGGACGGAAACCCCTGTTCGAACACCTCACGGTCGGTGAGGGAGGCATTCGCGGGATCGGCCAGCTCCCACAACGCCCGGAACAGCTCGCCAGTCGTGGCACGCAGTCGAGTCTGTTCGTAGCCCAGCTCTGCCAGCATCGCGTTGACTCGGTCCTGCCCCAAGCGCTGGATGACCACGTCAGTGGCTGTGTTATCGCTCGTGATGATCATCTGGGTGAGGAGGTCACGGTAGGTCGGCTCGACGCCCGGAGAGAAGGTTCGTAGGAGCCCACTCCCCCCTCGCATGTCCTCCGGCCGGATCCGGTAGCGCTCGTCGAGATCGAGGGTGCCCGCCTCCGCGTCCCGATACGCCAGCACGAGAACGGGAATCTTGATCACGCTCAGGGCATTCATCGGCTCGTCGGCACGAATCGCGATCTCACGCCCCGACGGGAGGTGCTTGGCATAGAACGAGGTCTTGGCGTCGAGTGCATCAAGGCGCGCTTCGATACGGGCGGCCAAGTCGACGATGTCGCCGAAGTCCTCACCCGCAGGTGCACATCCCCAGGTCACCGAGGCGGCCGCGAGCGGAAGCAGTAGCGCAAGGCTCTTCATGGCGAACTAGGCCTCCTGGTGTTTCAAAGAGTTGATCGGAAAGAGGAGCTCACCGTAATGGCGGTGTGCTTTGTGGCGGTCTCCGAACATCGGCCGCCTGCTCGAACGCATAAGCCACTCTGATGAGCATAGGCTCGCTCCACTCGGGCCCCAGCAGCTCGATGCCGATGGGCACCCCTAGCGGAGCCGACGCGGTGGGCGCTGAGAAGCCCCCGGGAATCGCGATAGCTGGAAAGCCCGTGCTGTTCGACAAGACACCGTTGCGCTCGACCTGCGGCTCTCCAATGGGTACGACCAGGCGGCGCTGGTGCGGGTACAGAATCACATCCAACTCGTTGTCCGCCATCACTCTCATGACGGCGCTCCGCAGGTCGTCCCTCCGGAGAAGCCGGCGTCGGTACTCTGGATCGCTGAGGCCGTCCATCATCCGTTGTTCCGCTTCCAGGCTCGGACCGATCTCGGGATGGAACTCACCGCGTGCGATGAACTCGTCCATAGTCGAGACCGGAGCCTCGGGGCCTAGGCTCCGGAGGTATTGGTTGAAGGCCGCCTTCGCCTCGAAGACGGACAGGGCGAGCTCACGCGTGAGCTCGGCGAGCCTGGGAATCCGGATCTGGACGACCGTGGCACCCATCCTTGTCATCGTCTCCGCGGCGTCCCGCACGACCGCATTCACTTCGCGGTGCTCAGCCTCTCCCCCGAGGAAGTCGAGCAGGAGACCCACACGCGCACCGTCGAGTCCGTCAGCGTCCAAGAAGGCGGCATAACTGCTCGGGATCTTGTCGATGCCGAAGGCCGTTACGGGATCGGCCGGATCATACCCCACGACCACGTCCAACATCCGAACCGCATCCTCCACGGTACGAGTGATCGGACCCGCCTCGTCCTGCGTGGAGCTGACCGGTATGACGCCGTCTCTACTGACCAGCCCCCGCGTCGGGCGGATGCCCACAAGGCTCTGCGCAGATGCGGGCGACCGGATCGACTGGCCGGTATCGCTACCCGTGCCGAGCACCCCGAAGCTCGCCGCGATCGCTGCGGCTGTCCCCCCGCTCGAGCCGCCGGGCGTGCGCGTGAGGTCGTACGGGTTCCGCGTCTGCCCACCAAGCGAACTCACCGTCGTCCCTCCTCGCGCGAGCTCCATCAGGTTGGCCTTGGCGAGGATGAGCGCGCCGGCCTCCCTCAGTCGCCTTACAATGAAGGCATCGTTCGGAGGCACGGAGGACGCAAGCGTGATCGATCCCCCGGTCGTAGGCATGTCGGAGGTGTCGTAGTTGTCCTTGAGGATGACCGGGATGCAGTGGAGTGGCCGGCCGGCCACTCCGCTCGAGGCGTAGGCGACGTCCAGCGCCTCGGCGACCTCCCGTGCCCTCGGATTTACATCGAGAATCGCCTTCAGCTCCGGACCCCGATCGTCATACGCCTCGATCCGGGCGAGGTAGGCCTCCGTCAGCCCCACACAGTCGATCACACCCGCGGCAAAGGCGGCGTGAACGCCCGTGACAGTCGCCTCCTCGATGGCGAACGCCGCCGGATCCGTTGGCGATGAGGCCGTGGCGGCTGGCTCCTGCGCGGAGACGGCGCCCGAGAGAACCAGAAGCGCAACGGCGGGTGAACGGATCATGGCCGTCAAGGTGTCTCTCGACGCCCCGAATCGCCAGATGGAAATGTCTATGAAACTTTCGACATACGACTTCGTAAGTCCTCCCAGACGAGCAATCTTCGTACTGGGCGAATAAATGGAGCGGGCCATGCCGAGAGGAGCCTTCTTAGGCGAATTCGAGCAGATCATCTTACTGGCGGTGGTCCGATTGAAGGACGCCGCGTACGGCATCACGATCCGCGACGAGATCGAAGCCTGCACGGGCCGCGACGTCTCGATCGGCGGAGCGGTCGGACTCGTCGGCGCGTTTCTGCTGACCCGTCTCCTTACGAGTCTGGTCTACGGCATCAGCACCACCGATCCCGTCACCTTCATCGGCGTTCCAATGATTCTCGGAGCCGTCGCGCTGCTCGCTAACTACATACCCGCCCTGCAGGCCACTCGCATCGATCCCATGAAGGCGCTGCGAATGGAGTGAGGACCAGGGCGCCCGAGCCCCCGGTCAGCGCACGCCCGTCAGGCGCTCGCTCAGTCGCTTGAGCCTAACGCGCGCCTCGGCATCGTACGCCTGAGCGTTGGCGCGGGCCGGGCGCAGACCGTTGAAGAACCGCCCGCTCCCGATGTCGGGAGCCGTGACCAGCTGCATGACCGCGTCCGCGCCCTCGGTCACCGTGGCCCTGGGCGTCACTCCGGCCCTGCGCACCATCCCCGTATCCATATAAGTCGCGGGATGTAAGGCGTTGACGATGACGCCCTTCCCCTCTAGCTCCTCCGCAAGATCGAAGGTGAACAGGACCTGGGCGAGCTTACTCTGGCCGTAGGCGCGACCCCCGCTGAAGTCCTTCTCGATCATCACGTCATCGAAATCGATGGGGCTCGCCGCGAGAGACGACACGTTCACGATGCGGGAGGGGGCGCTCTCCAGCACGAGAGGCAGAAGCATCCGCGTGAGCAAGAATCCCGACAGATAATTGACCTGGAAGCGGAACTCGTGACCGTCCTCGGAGAGCAGGCGTTCGTTCGGTGCGGAGCCGACTCCCGCGTTGTTGATGAGCACGTCGAGCCGGTCGTAATCCCGTAGAATCGCTTCCGCGAACTCTCGCACCTGGGCGAACGAAGCGAGATCGGCCGCATAGAACCGTGCGCTTCCCTTGCCTTCCCGCTCGATCTCCTCGACGAGCTCCAGCCCTCGCGCACGATTGCGGCCGTGCACGATGACGTGCGCCCCCCCGGAAGCGATCCTGCGGGCGACCTCGCGACCGAGGCCTCCAGTCGAACCGGTGACGAGGACCACCTGCTGGCCTGGGGACGGACGGGCGGGAGTCTGCGCCACGGCCGACGATGTCGTCACGAATAAGCCCCCGGTCATGCCGACCACGAGGAGCCCCACTCGGAGGGCTCGGCGAGCACTCGCCGGCGCCCTGGCTTCTGCGTTTCCGTATCCGTCCATGGTCTCTCGACTCCCCGGTTCGATGATCCGATCCTGACGATACACTAGGGTGTCAGCGGCCTCAAAGCTCGGCGCAGTGAGGAGCCCCGATGAGCAGTACGCTCATCGGGGTTTCTCTCTTCCGGGAATATCCGTTTGAAGAGAACGTCCGCCTCAGCGCCGGAGCGCGAACACCCAGACGACTCCACCCTCGGGAACGAACGTGCTCGTGCCACGCTGTCCATCGATGCGCCGCCCCATGGACGCGGCATCCACGCCCCAACCCGATTGGACCGCAACGTACTGGACCCCGTCTATCTCGTAGGTGGAGGGCACGCCGATGACACCGGAATTGGTGCGCTGCCGCCACAGGACCTCCCCAGTGTTGGCGTCGAACGCCCGAAAGTACCGATCGCTCGTGCCACCCATAAAGACCAGACCACCCCCCGTCGTGAGCACCGGTCCCCAGTTCTGGGATTCGAACTCGGTGGTCCATACCTGTTCTCCCGTGTTCATGTCCCAGGCCTGCAGCTCGCCGATGTGGTCGGCCCCCGGGCGCACGGTCATCTCAGTATCCGCGCCGGTGAACGCGCGACCCGGTCGATATTCTACTTCCTCTCCCACGCTCGTCCCGCACAGGTTCTCGTTCGCGGGGATGTAGAGAAGCCCGGTCGTCGGATTGTAGGCCGCCGGAGGCCAGTCCTTGCCTCCCCACAGCGACGGGCAGAAGTCGGCCGGCTTACCGGTACCCGGCTTTCGGTCCTCGTCGTATGTGGGTCGTCCGGTCTCGGGGTCGAGGCTGGTGAAGACGTTCTGATGAACGAAAGGCTGCGCGTCGACAAATTCGATCGCGTTCTCCTTGCGCTTCAGAATCCACAGGTATCCGTTGCGGCCAGGGTGGACGAGCCCGGCGAAGGAACGTCCTCCACGCTCCAAGTCGATAAGGAGCGGCGTCGACACCTCGTCCCAATCCCACGATCCGTTCCAATGATACTGGTGATGGGCCACCAGCTCGCCGGTGTCGACATCGAGGGCGATCACCGAATTGGTGTACAGGTTGTCACCCGGGCGTTGGTCTCCGATCCAAGGACCGGGGTTCCCCGTGCCCCAATACGTGAGACCCAGATCGGGATCGTAGTGGCCCGTGAGCCAGACCGCCGCACCTCCGGTACGCCACGACTCACCTGGCCAGGTATCGTTTCCCGGCTCGCCCGGTCCAGGGACCGTATGAGTTCTCCACACCTCCTCACCCGTCTCCGTGTCCAGCGCCACTACAAATCCGCGAATGCCTAGCTCTCCGCCGGACACGCCGACCATGACCTTCCCCCGTGCAGTCAGAGGCGCCAGCGTCATGTAGTACCCGGCACTGTTGTCTGCCACCGACGTATTCCACACGACCTCTCCCGAGCGGGCGTCGAGCGCCACCACACGCGCGTCCAGCGTTGCCGTGTAGACCTTGTCCTCGAACAGAGCGACCCCACGGTTCGTGTCGTGGAAGGCGATCCGGTCCCTGGGAAGCTCGTGACGGTAGCGCCACAACAGGTCGCCGGTGCGAGCGTCGATGGCGAGCACGTGATTTCCCGGCGTCGTGACGTACATCACTCCGTCGTTGACGATCGGGGGGGCCTCGTGGCCTCCTCCGACGCCTGTCGAGAAGGTCCACACCGGAACGAGATCTCCCACGTTGGAGGCGTCGATTTGATCGAGCGAGCTGTATCCCCAGCCGTTGTAATCCCCACGATACGACAGCCAGTTCTCGGGTTCGGGGCTAACGAGTCGCTCGTCGGTGACGGGACGGTACGTCTGGCCGACCAAGATTGCGGGTGCCAGCGTGAGCACGGCTGCCAACACCAACGGACTGGGGGCGAGAAGACCTGTGAGCCGATTCATATGTCGCTCCTGTGAGTTAATAGCGTCCCCTGATCAGGGGTCTTGGGCACCGAGAGGTCCACTGAACCCTCCAGCCACCGACAGCACGCCGTCCGCCACTCTGAGCGGAAGCGCGGCCAAACGCAGCGGCGCTGGGCCGCCCACTACGCGACCGTTGTCACTGGGGTCGAACTCCGAGTCGTGGCAGGGACATTTGAGCCGCTTCGTGTCCTCTTCCCAATCGCTCACCTCACAACCGGTGTGCGTGCACACGGCCGAATAAGCGACGATCCCGAGGGCCGAGCGGCTCGCGCTTTCCTCACTCAGATCCGCCGGCTCCAGCCGCACCAGAATGACCTCATTGAGCCGTGATTCGCTAGCTATGTGACGCGAGTCCGCATCCATGGGAAAAGCGAAGATCGGCGAGCCCTCGGGGTCAACATCGTCCGGCCCGATCACCTGTCCCTCCCGACCTCCGAAGGAGAACACGAGCAGATCTCCGTCGGCCGGGTGCTCGTGACCCTCGACCGACTGGACCCTCGTCATCGGAGAGTCCTCTGGCATTCGGGGGCCACCGGAAGGTACGTCGACCGGATCGGGCGTCGGTCCAGGGGTGAGAGCTCGAGCGCACCCACCCAGGCCCGTCGTCAGCCCGATGCCGACAAAGGCCTTCAGTGCTTCGCGTCGAGGAAGCAGAAGAGCTCGTGGATCGCGCTTATGGGTCACCGGGCCTCGGTCCCTCCCCGCCAAGTGCTCGTGGAACGTTTCGACTCGTGGAACGTTCGGACCGGAGAACCTAGGTGGCAGCCCTAGTGCCCGCTACCAAGGAACCAGGCCACGATAGTTGACCGGTCTCACGCTGCCGCTCACGTTACCGACCCGTGGACGGACCTTCCAAGAACCAGTGACCTGGGAGCTCGGCTCGATGCGGATAGGATACCTCTTGGCTGGGCTCGCCCTGGCGGTCTGTGCGTGCGATCCGGCACCCTATGATATCGTCCTGGTTGGTGGGACCGTCATCGACGGGACCGGTTCGGATCGATTCAGGGCCGACGTGGCCATACGCGGCGACCGTATCCTGGCTATGTCACGGAGTGACGTTGAGCGTGCCGGCGCAGTACGGGTGATCGACGTGACCGGCAAGATCGTGGCTCCGGGATTCATCGACATCCATTCCCACCTCGATCCGTTGCTGCGTCTTCCCGAAGGCGAGAGCAAAGCACGACAGGGCGTGACGACTGTCGTGGGTGGCCCCGATGGCGGAGGGCCCTGGCCCATGAAAGCGTATCTGGATTCCGCCGCATCGCTCGGCGTCGGGATCAACGTGGCGATGCTCGTGGGACACAACACGATTCGGCGACAGGTACTGGGAATGGAGGACCGAGCGCCGACCGCGGCCGAGCTGACCGAGATGCAGGGCATGGTGCGGCAGGCGATAGCCGAGGGCGCTTGGGGGTTGTCGACCGGCCTCAAGTACCTACCCGGCGCCTTCTCCGACGTCGATGAAGTGGTGGCGCTGGCCGAGGTGGCGGGCGAAGCGGGGGGCATCTATACATCGCACCTGCGCGAAGAGGGGCTCGGGCTCCTGGCCGCCGTGTCCGAAGCCATCGAGATCGGGCGCCGCGCGGACCTGACGATCGTCCTCACCCACCACAAGGTCGTGGGCGAACCGACGTGGGGCGCCTCGGAGCGGACGCTCGCCATGGTCGATTCTGCGAACGCCGCGGGTCAAAAGATCCGCATCGATCAATACCCCTACACGGCGTCATATACGGGAATCGGCATCCTGATGCCGCCATGGGCGATGGCCGGCGGTAACGAGGCATTCTTCGAGCGACTCGATCAGCCGATGCTCCGCGACAGCATCGTGGACGGGATCGTCTTCAACCTCGTCAACGACCGCGGCGGTAACGACCTGTCACGTGTTCAGTTCGCGCTCGTGTCGTGGATGCCCGAGTTGGAGGGTCGCACGCTCAGGGACTGGGCGGATATGCGGGGGCTACCGCCCACCATGGAGACCGGCGCGGAGCTCGTGATCGAGGCCATACGTCGGGGTGGCGCCAGTGCGATCTACCACGTGATGGACGAGGCCGACGTCGAAGCGATCATGCGACATCCGATGACCGCGATCGCGTCCGATGGGCGCCTCGTACAGCCCGGCGAGGGACACCCACATCCCCGATGGTACGGGACCTTCCCACGTGTCCTCGGTGAGTACGTGCGGGACAAGGGTGTGCTCACGCTGGAGGACGCAGTGCGAAAAATGACGTCTCTTCCGGCGGATCACATGGGAATGCTGGAGCGGGGTATACTCTCGCGGGGCATGATCGCGGACATCGTCGTCTTCGACCCCGAAACGGTGGCCGATCGATCGACGTTCGAGGACCCGCACCAGTATCCGGCGGGCATCGACTTCGTCATCATCAACGGGGTGGTGGCGGTGGACAACGGCGTTTTCGACGACGCCCGGGCCGGGAGAATCCTTCGCAGGTAGCGGGGTCCGTAAACGGCCGATTTCGGAGTTCCGTCTCTACCGAGACCTCAGCGCCGCACCCTGGCGATGTCCTGAACCAGGGCCCGGACCTCCTCGGTCTTGCCGGCCCGCTCTACGGCCGCCCACAGATGCTCCACCGTCTCCTCGTCGACCATGCCGGCCGGTGAGCGGGGAAACACCGCGAGCCCCTCGGAGCGCCGGAAGTCGTCGACGGCATCCATCATGGCACGGTCGTACTCGTCGAA
The DNA here is from genome assembly GCA_963577685.1 of Gemmatimonadales bacterium UBA6960. Taxonomy (GTDB): domain Bacteria; phylum Gemmatimonadota; class Gemmatimonadetes; order Longimicrobiales; family Gaopeijiaceae; genus UBA822. Next base: position 8,686 of record CAUZAE010000039.1, read on the forward strand.
CCCTTCGGCGCCCGGGGTCAGATCCAACGGCACGAGCGCGAGAGCCTGGAGAATAATCCGGAGCTGGCGGATATCACCGCCGTCGAAGCGCTGAAGCGGGCGAAAGCCGAGGGTCTCGGACACCGTGTTGTAGATCCGACGCACCTCACGAACAGGCGTGTCGTGCTCGCAGACGCTGATGAACGTCGTGACCCCATCCGGCCTCCGGGAGAAGCCGGCGCGAGGATCTGCCACCCTGACCGCTGCAGATTGTATCCGCCCCTTTCGCTGATCTCCGCCGGCGAACTGTCCCGCCTGGAGGGCCTCGATCAACCGGTCGCCCAGATGCCGGCCACTGCCCGCCGAAGCTTCGAAGGAGGCGGCCACCGCAGCGATCACCTGCGCGCCCACGAGGCCGTTGCCCTGAGTGACGTAGTTGGGTCCCGCCCTGTGCCCGGTCCACGGATTGGTACGGCTACCGGTGTGCTGCGCGCTACGTCCATCCAGGGAGATCACCGCCACCTGCCGCCGCTCCGCCAGCGAGTCCGAAGCCATGGCGTCCCGTAGGGCACGCTCTGGTGCCACACCTCGGTCGAGCAGGTCCAGTAGCTCGACCCCGTAGGCCACACGTGTCGACGCTTGTGTCGCCACGGCACCCACGCCGGCCCGCACCCAGGGGACTCCATTGCCGACGCAGGGCCGCCTGGTCGTAACCGCCACTCCCGATTCCCCTGTGGCCGGATCCACTGCACCGATGGAGAACGTCTCGAAGAGTAGCTCCTGACCGCCCCAGCTCAGCGGCTCCTGAGACGCCGACGCCTTCGGATTCAAGGCGGACATTCCGGCAAATACGATCAGCAGCAGGACGGACGTGGCAACGGTTCGCTCGCCTATCATCGTGAGCTCCCTCGAGGTGTGGGTGACCACTCATCGGGATCGCGGGCCTTGGCCCTCGGCACCATACTAGTCGATTCCCCCGCCTCGGCGTAATATCCTCGGTGCTGTTCAACCCTGCGGGCGTACTACCCTGGAGCGAGTGATCCATGAATAAAGCCGTCTTCACCCTGGTGCTGGCTTGCGCGGCATGCGCCCCACAAGACGCCTCACAAGAGATCCCGCACCCGGCAGTGGCCGCCTGGGAGCAACAGGCCCAAGGCATCACGATCATCCGAGACGACTGGGGCATCCCACACATCTACGGCGAGACCGACGCGGACGCCGTGTTCGGCATGATCTACGCTCAGGCCGAAGACGACTTCAACCGGATCGAGGTGAATTTCCTCAACTCTCAGGGTCGCCTGGCCGAGGCCGAGGGAGAAGCAGAGATCTGGCGGGACCTGCGCATGAAGCTGTTCATCGATCCCGTGGACATGAGGGCTCAGTACAACGCGAGCCCTCAGTGGCTGCGCGACTTGATGGATGCGTGGGCGGACGGGCTCAATTACTACCTGTACACCCACCCGGAGGTGACGCCCAGAGTCATCACGAGTTTCGAACCCTGGATGGCGCTCACGTTCAGCGAGGGGAGCATCGGTGGCGATATCGAGCGCGTGTCGCTCGACGAGCTCGAGGCTTTCTACGGAGACGGCGTCGCAACTCAAACGGCGTCCCTGGACCGCGACTTCGAGACCGAACCGTCGGGCTCCAACGGGTTCGCGATCGCTCCGTCGAACAGCGCCTCGGGCAACGCATTGCTGCTGATCAATCCGCACACCTCATTCTTCTTCCGCGCCGAGCTTCATATGGTCAGCAACGAGGGGCTGAATGCGTACGGAGCCGTAACCTGGGGTCAGTTCTTCGTATACCAGGGTTTCAACGAGGGATCCGGTTGGATGCACACGTCCAGCGGCGTCGACAACATCGACGAGTACCTCGAGACGGTGGTGGAGCGGGATGGGAGCTACTTCTACACCTACGGAGACGAAGAACGGCCGGTCACCGTGCAGCAGATCACGGTTCCGTACCGATCCGGTAACGGGATGGAGGAACGGCAGTTCACGGTCTACAGGACACATCATGGCCCCGTCGTACGGCAAGCGAACGGCCAATGGGTGAGCGTTTCACTCATGGAAGAGCCCCTGGACGCGCTCAACCAGTCGTACTCCCGGACAAAGGCCAACAACTACGAAGAGTTCTACCAGACGATGGAGCTACACACCAACTCCTCGAACAACACGGTGTTCGCCGATGCCGAGGGCAACATCGCCTATTTCCACGCCAACTTCATCCCACGGCGTAACACCTCCTTCGACTGGAGTCGTCCGGTGGACGGGAGCGACCCGGAGACGGAGTGGCAGGGAGTGCATTCGGTCGACGAGGCGCCCAACGTGCTCAATCCCGAGAACGGATGGATCCAGAACACGAACAACTGGCCGTACTCGGCTGCGGGTGCGAACAGCCCTGTGCAGGCAGACTACCCGAGCTACGTGCAGCGGAGAGGCGAGAACGCGCGTGGTCTGCATGCGATTCGCGTTTTGGACGGCAAGACCGATTTCGACATTCAGTCGGTCATCGACGCGGCCTACGACAGTTACCTCACCGGGTTCGAGGACATGATCCCGGCGCTTGTACGGGCGTACGACCGCTTCCCGGCCGCGAGTCCGCTCAAGGCCCGTCTGTCGGAGCAGATCGTTGTGCTTCGGGACTGGGATCTTCGCTACACGGTCGAGTCGGTCCCCACGTCGTTGGCGATCTTCTGGGGAGAAGAGCTGCGACGGCAGGTCGGTGGCGCGGGTGATGGCGCGAGCGCCGAGCAAATGATCCAGTCTTTGGCTACCGCATCGGACAAGCTCGAGGCGGACTTCGGGAGTTGGAGAACTCCTTGGGGTGACATCAACCGGTTCCAGCGGCTCACCGGGGACATCGTGCAGCCGTTCGACGACGCCGGACCGAGCTTCCCGGTAGAGTTCGCTTCGAGTCGCTGGGGCTCGCTCGCGTCGTTTGGCGCGCGTGCCTACCCGCAGACGAAGAAATGGTACGGCACGAGCGGCAACAGCTTCGTGGCCGTCGTCGAGTTCGGTGACCGCGTGCGAGCGAGGGCCATCACGGCCGGTGGACTGAACAGCGAGCCTTCGTCCCCACACTTCAACGACCAGACGGAGCGGTACGCCACCGGTAACCTTAGGGACGTGTACTACTACCGGGAGGACCTGGCGGGGCACATTGAGCGGGAGTACCACCCCGGAGGGTGATCAGAACACTGGCCGTCGCACCGGCCGAAGTAGGAACAACCCCTCCTGCATGCTCGTCACGATAAGCGTGCCGCTTTCGAAGTACGGATATACGCTCCACGCCCCGCCCATGATGGGCGGGTTCCCCTCATACGGGGTCGTGTCGAAGAATCCGATCTCCTCAGGGTTCTCCGGGTCGGTGATGTCCAGGATCCGAAGACCCGCTTGATAGTTGGCTTGGTACATGCGATCGCCGCGAACGTAGAGATTGTGGTCCGTGGCCTGCGTGGACCCGAAGTGTTCAGTGACAAGAATGGGGTCATCCAGCTCGGCCACGTCCCACACGAGCGTGCGCGTTCGCTCGGCTAACCCGGTCAACTCGTCCAGCTCGTCGTTCATGTAGTAGTAGCGCTGGTCATCGGTCAGCCAGCCCTGATGGATATAGGCCATTCCGGGATAGCTGGCCGAAGCCAGAGGTACCGGCCGGTCCTTCTCGGTTACGTCGACGATACGAAGCGCCGTCTCATTGGAGGCGAAGCAGATCTGTCGGCCCCGGAAGTCGAGGTCCGGACCACTGTACTCTACACATTGAGCGTCGTGCGTTCGGCCCGCCCATATGAGTCCTTCGGTGTCCGTGTAGCATCCGACGAACGTCGGAGTCACGGGGTCCCGGATGTCGATCATATGCAGGCCGCCGCCGCAGGTATCACCGCCACCTGTCGAGCCAACCGGATACGCGAAGCCACTCTGCGTGTCGATCACGAGATTGTGAGCGGCTGCGATTCCGTCGTAGCGGGCGTCCGCCTCCAAAGTGACAGGAAACTCTCGGGCGTCCCGAAGCCTCCGGAGATCGAATACGGGCATGCCCGTATTACCGGCGCCGATGAAAAAGGCATGGTCCGCGTAGACCTTGATGTCCTGTGCGGACCCGTCCTCCACCGCTAGCAGACCAACATAGACCGGTGCCGATGGGTCCGTAATGTCGACTACGGCTGCGCCACCGACCCGGCCGATGAGTGCATACTCGTGGCGGGTCTCCGGATCGGTCCACCCCCATACGTCGGTTACCCCGGAGGACAGACCCGATCCGCCTGGAGGAATCCCCAACTCGCCGAGGGGCAGGAATGCGAGAAGGTCGACCTCACTACACGCGAAGCCTTCTGCCTGTCCGTCGGTGCAAGAGACCCCCTCACCGCGGACCATCGGTAAATCTCGGGTCAAGCGCAGCCAGTCTCCTGTACTCCAACGCCCGTCATGTGGCCGCGTGAAGACACCTGCGCGCCCCCGGCCACCGTCGGCGCCAGGCGCCCCCGCAACGGCGACTCCCGCACCGAGCGCAACGGTCGAGCCGAAAGAGAATCCCGGCTCGACGCCGTCCACAGAAAGAACATCGGCAGCCTGCCACGCCTCCGTTCCACGGCTACGAACGAACTGGTATACGCTGCCTCGCCCCCCCTCTGCACCGGGGGCACCGATCAATATTTCCGCCCCCTCGAGTGCCATCGCCGACCCGAAGCGGTCGCCGGCCGAACCCTGGCTCGGAGCGATTCGCCCCTGTTCGCGCCACACGCCGGTGGTCTGCTCTCGGGCATAGGTGGTTACGATACCACTCGTCTCTGCGGTTCCCGGAAGACCCACTAAGGCGACCTCGTCATCGATCATCACGGCAGTGCCGAACCCACTATTCGGGGAGGCCCCGCGGGCGGATAGCATCGCCTTTTCACGCCACTGACCCGACCGGGGGTCACGAGAAAACACGTAGACGGCCCCTGAGTCACCGTGCCGAGGCGCGCCCACGAGCGCGAGATCGCCTGCGACGCTGAGCGAAGCTCCAAACTGATCGTCCCTCTCGGCATTCGAGCGTTCGAGCCGTCCCGCCGCCGTCCACGCCTCGGAACCAGAACGCCTCTCGAATATCCTCACACTTCCCAGGCCACCGATCTCCGCCACCAGTGCACGGCTGTCATCTGCCCCCAAGACTCGAACAGGCGGCTGCATGATCTTCATGAGAGCGGCCAGGTTCCACTGCCCTGGGCCGCCATCCCCTCCCGTGATCAAGGGCAAATCCCCTGCCCTGCCCCACACCGCTCCCGCGCTCCTCCGAAACCCGTGAGCGCCCAAGCGACCGTCAGCATCCGCCCCTCCAACCAGCAGAACCCCGTCTGAGAAGGCCATCGACGGGCTGAACGACTCACCGGTCGACTCACCGCCCTCGGGCCGTAGTCGCTCGACCTCCCGCCACAGGCCCCCCGAATCCCTGCGGTACACGACGACCGCCGCGGGTCCTCGTCCGTAGGCTGGCTTGACTATGAGAACGTCCTCCCCTACCACCCCCACCGCGCTGGCGTATTGGTCCTGCGCGGCGAGCGAACCCAGGGAAGTCAGGACGAGGCCGATGGTGACGCATGCTGCTCGGGGATCAATGTTCATGCTATTATCCGGTTGTAAGGCGCGTGGCTCCAACAAATTGCTCACCCTCACGGTCGAGATCAACACATGACCGAGTTCCTCACCACTCCGCTTTTCCAGCGCGTCGGCCTCATCCTGGGGGGGCTCCTGCTGGGCGTCCTCTCAGAAAAGGCGGTGTTCCGCCGTCTCCGGAAGTTCGCCGAGGGGACGAGGTTCCAGTGGGACCATCTCATTGCCCAGTCATTCAAGGGTGTCCCCGCACTCTGGTTCACGGCCGGAGGTGTCTATCTAGCCCTCGGCGTAGGGAGTATCGATCCAGTCCTCACGACCGTGATGGTCAAGATCCTGACGGTGGCCCTCATCGGATCCATCATCATTGCCAGCATGCGCGGCATCGGCGCCACCGTGGAGTTGGTTTCCGAGAATTCGGCCATTCGATCACCCACCTTGGTGGTCAACCTGGCACGCTCGGGCGTGGGAGTGCTGGGGATCTTCATCATCCTTCAGAACCTCGACGTCGACATCACTCCGCTCATAACCGCTCTGGGGATCGTGGGCCTCGCAGTGGCGCTGGCGTTGCAGGACACGCTCGGGAACTTGTTCGCCGGCATGCAGATAATCCTCTCCGGGCAGGTCCGGCCAAACGATTACATAGAGCTCGCGAGCGGTGATCAAGGCTTCGTCACGGACGTGAAAGGGCGCAACACTACGATTCACACGTTCCCGGGCGGGAATCTCGTCGTAGTGCCCAACTCGACCCTGGCCTCGTCGATCGTCAAGAACTACAGCAAGCCGCGGACCGCCCTCTGGGTGAGTACCGAGGTTGGCGTGAGCTACGATAGCGACTTGGAGGACGTCGAGGCGGTGACCCTCGAAGTCGCCCGCGACGTCCTCTCCAACGTAGACGGCGGCCTCACCAGCGACGACCCTCTAATCCGGTTTCATACGTTCGGCGACTCGAGCATCAACTTCGAGGTGCGAATGATGGTGCGTGAGTTCACGGACCAGGGACGCGTTCGCCACGAGTTCATCAAGAAGCTTCACCGTCGCTACAACAAGGAGGGGATCGAGATCCCCTTCCCAATTCGAACTCTTATCACCAAAGTGGAGAGCACCCCGGAGAACACCTCTCCTTAGGGGGGCTCGCGAGGGGGCTTGCGCCGGAGAGTGCGGCCCAAGGGACAGTGGCAATGAGCGAGGAAGAGAGCGGCGGCGGCACCGTCGGAAAGCTCTGGCGGAAGCATGGAGGCGGCTACTACGCGCTCCTGGTGATCGGCACTTTTCTGTACCTCGAACTCACCAGCCTCGTCGGCTCGATCCGAGACGCTGATGGCGTTCAGGACTTCCTGCTAAGCGAAGCCCTCAGCTTTGCCATCGTTCAATGCCCTGGCGGCGTCCTTCTGGCCTCTCATGTGGTTTAGATGGATGGGAACCACCGCGATCTACTGGGCCTTAGAGGGATACGCGGTCTGGACCACATTGATCGCTATCGCTTTGCATGGGCGGGAGAAAAAACTACGCAAGGAGCCAGGACTCTAGGATGTCACGGGGTTGTGATTCTACGGAACGAGAGGCGGAATGAAGATCACGGGTGTAGTTGTGTCCGTGGTGCTAAGCGCCGCACTGGCGATGACGGCCTGTCTCACGGAGAGACCGGAGGTCCGACTCGGACCGCACGATGGCCTCGATCTACCCGCCATCGACACCGGTAGGGTCGCGGTGGGCGACATGGCGCCCGATTTTTCCGTGATGACCTACGTGGGAACGGTTACGACGCTGTCCGACTATCGCGATGACAAGGACGTCGTCTTGGTCTTCTACCGGGGCCACTGGTGACCCTACTGCGCCAGTCAGCTCGGTGAGCTGAGAGAACTCCTTACCCCGGAGCAGAGGGAGAATACCGAGTTGCTTGCGCTTTCCGTGGATGTGCGCGAGCAGCAGCAGATGATGATCGACCGGGTCGCCGAGGATGACGGCAGGGTTCTCGAGTTTCCTCTACTTTCCGATCCCGATCACGCCGTCATTGATCGGTATGGATTGTTCAATCCGGACGAATCACGGCAGCGACCGGTCCCGCACCCCACCGTCTTCGTGATCGACAAGAACGGCGAGATCCGTTGGAAATTCATCGAGATCGACTACCGCATTCGGCCCACGAACGAGGACATCCTGGAGGCACTCGCCGAGCTGAACTGACGGTAGCGCAGCCCGATCCACTACGAGCTCGTCGCCACATCGGGTGCCTCTTCTAAGCCGTCTAGCGAGTGTAGATCCGGAAGAGTCGGTGGGCACCACCCGCCAGCCGAGTACGTCGATCCCCGTGCTGGCAGCGGCTTCCTCCAAGAGCGCCCGAGCCTTCCAGCGCGAGTCTTCTTCGGGCGGAAGAAAAACCATCGCCACGGCCAAGCGACGCAGGTCGCACTCCTCCAAACCGAACGCGAAAGCATCCTCAGGGAGCAGCTCATACGGAATCTGAAGCGTGACGCCCGCTCCGTCGCCCGAAGCCGCGTCCGCTGAGACGGCACCACGGTGCGTGAGATTGCCGACAGCCCGCACCGCGAGTGCGACGACGTCATGAGTACGATCGCCGTCGATCCGGGCGACAAAGCCAATACATCAGCGATGGGCGCAATACGATCATGGAACTCCCGCCTTCAGTACTCAGATGCCAAGGTATCCCTGGCGCGACTATCTCGATGATCCGGTGCGCCGCAACGCACCAGTAGGTCCAGATGCTACCTCAGGGGCAGCCAAAAACCACATCGGGGAAGATTCCTCGTGGGGCACCGAGCCGCTTTTCACAAGAATCTGACCCAATCTTGCCTAAGTGGGACAGGTGGGGCCACATTTGTGCCCTGTCGTAGATTGATGACCATCCGACGCAAACAGGCATGTTCCAGACTGGCTATATATTGAGTCGGCGGGCCGACCTCATTTGGTTCTTGGGGCTGCCCTTCGCTGCTGTTTTCATGGCTCTCGGCGCCCAACGCTGGCTGCCGTTCGTGGTGGTCGCGTCGATCAATCTGTGGATCACGGTCCCGCACCACTACGCTACTTGGGTCCGCACATATGGGATGCCCGAGGACTGGCAGCGCTTCAGGGAACGGCTGCTCGTCGGGCCCCTCGTCATTGTGCTGCTCACGGCTGCGGGCTTGGTCTGGGCACCGATTACGCTGCTGTTGCTGGTGATGGCCTGGGATCACCAGCACAGCATCATGCAGCAGCACGGCTTCGGTCGCGTCTACGATTTCAAGGCCGGCACCGGTACGCCGGCGACAGGGCGTTTCGACCTGACACTCCACTGGGTGCTGTACTCGTTCATGTTCGTGAACGCGCCCATGTTCCGTAATCTGTGGATCCGCGAACTGTACAAGATGCAGATCCCGATTTCGGCCGCGTTCGTGGACGGCGTCCTGCTCGTCAGTTGGATCGTGCTCGCGACCTACGTTCCGTTCTATCTCCTGCACGTGTGGAAGACGGTGCGGAGTGGACGGGCCGTCAACCCGATCAAGTACGCGTTCATCGGAGCGAGCTACTTCCTCTGGTACTTCACGGCGTGGCACACGAATTCGATTCTACTGTTCGCCATCGCCCACCGGATCATGCACGGGGTTCAGTACATCGTCATGGTCCATTTTTTCCTGAAGAGGAAGGCGAGTAACAAGCTGTCGAAGCCGGGATTCTGGAGCCTCGTTTCCGGCCCGGGACGGCTGAGGTGGTTCCTGTTGGGTGGCGGCGCTTACGCTGTGCTCGTTCAGCTACTGATCAACCGTCCACTCGACGAATTCGGCTTCGGGGTGGTGAATTTCGCCCCGTACCAGGCCATTCCGGAATTCGGGCTGCCGGGGCTCGGTTATGCGGGCGGATATGAGTTGTTTGCACAGACATTGATTTCCGCTTACGCGATGACGCACTACTACGTGGACTCCTTCATCTGGAAGGTCCGCGACAAGCAGGTTCAAGCCGGACTCTGACTGTGTGGTTCAAACGCTATCGCCTACTTGCAGTCATCTGGGGTATCGCCCTCGTCGTCGGTGTGCGCGAATACCGAGTCAGTCGGGAGATGGAGCAGCCGGTCGACTTCTTGACCGCCGAGGGAGCCAGCTTCGCGGACGTGATGTCCCACCTCAACCCCGACGAGCCCGACACAGACTTCCTCCAAGGGATGCAGGCCCTGTTCGCCGGGGACCCGGTCGGATTCCGGAGCCGAATCGAAGATGCCCTCGCTTCCGACATCAAGCATAATGAGATGCTGCTGCAGTTCTACGGCCAGTATTTAGTAGACGAAGCGGCGGACTGGAGAGAGGTCAATCCGGCGATAAATCGCTGGCGCAGCAACTTCCCCTTTTCCAAGCGAACAATCACGCTTCAGTTTACCGTAGGACCTCCCATCGCCAATGAGGCGGCCCTCCTGAGGCAGGCCCTGTCACGTGTTCCCTGGATCGCCGACTCAGAGCTACAGTTGTCAACGGTGGACGGTGACCGGGTCTGGAGCGTGACGTTGATGTTTCGCCGAGGCGAGACGGTCGACGTTCGGCAAGTGCTCGCGGCCATGAGCAGTCTGTAGTCTGCAAAAGGACTCGGCTGGACCTGGGGAGGGCTGGTGGCCTATTCTTCAGACCTGCAACCGGCGGCACTCTGCCTCAACCGGTTCTCGGCCCGCGAAAAGGCTCCTGGGACTATGAAACCATCCGCCTCGATCCCCGTCGCCGTCCTGATGTACAGCCTCCTCGGACCGGCTGCACACGCGCAGACCACAGCGGCACCCCTCGAGACCATCCGCAACTTCCAGGTGGTCTCCGACCAGCTCGCCTCGGCCGGTCAGATCGGGTACGACCAGATTCCGCTAATCCGCAAAGAGGGCTATGAAGTCGTTATCAATCTGGCCATAGCCGACGAGGAGCGGAACGGCAAGGAGGGCTTCCTCGTCGCCCAGGAGGGTCTCACCTACGTACACATTCCCGTCGACTGGAATCAGCCACGGTTGAGCGATCTCGAGATGTTCTTCGACGTCATGCAGGCGAACGACGATCGCAAGGTTTTCGTTCATTGCTTCGCGAACATGCGGGCGTCCGCCTTCGTCTACCTGTACCGCACGCTCGTAGAGGGTGACGCAGAGGCCACGGCGCTCGCCACCATGAACGAGGTTTGGGATCCGGGGGAGCTGCAGCAGTGGGCGGATCTCATCCAGCGCGCACAGGCAGAGTACGCGGGAGGCCAATAGCGCTAGTTCACCCTTATCTCAACCGTCTTGATCCCCCCTGCTCCCGGGGCGATCACAAGATAGTGGTTCTTGTAGGCCACATGATTGGCCGACTCGAGATTGTCGAACTGCAGTCTCCCCAGGAGCCTGATCTGCAGCGGCTCCTCGCTCCCCGTCTCGTCAAAATCCCTGCTGCCCTGGGCCACGTATACACGCGCGATCCCGTTGGAAATGAACAGTAGATCCTCGTCGACGGCTACCGCATTGGTGACGACGCCGGACCAATCGAGACCGAGCACGTCGGAATCGGGGAGCGGGTAGTTGCCCAATAGCTCCAGGCTGCCCTCCGCAAAGAACGAGAGCCGTCCGGGTGTACCCTGTACCACGACCACCTTCCCGTCCACGACGTCCACCCAACGGGCATCATGCAACGGAACCGAGTTCGTCATGGTCAAGGTGGGCCTATCGAAAA
>CAUZAE010000040.1:0-19827 GCA_963577685.1 Gemmatimonadales bacterium UBA6960
GTTCCCAACCGCGGGACTGGCGATAATCGAGTTGCGTGTCGATCGTTGGGAAGAGGTTCGAGTCGGATGCGGAACGCTGAGGGAGTTCACTCGGCCTCGCGACATCACATGACCGGAGACGCACGATGTTGAGGACTCTTCCGTGGGCCGAGCGCTCGAGGTCTCTGATCGAGCACAGGCGCAGGCCGCACAGCACGACTCTATCGCACGACGGCGCTGATCCTCCGGCATACCTGTTGCGGCTTCCGGTAAGATCGGCTGCTTCTCCCTGAGCTACAGCTCCGAGAGAAGTCCTACCCGCGGGGCAAACCGCACCAGCTCGCACCGGTGCGTCAAACCCAGCTTTTCCATGATCCTAGCTCGGTACGTGTCCACCGTCTTCAGAGAGATGAACAGCTTCTCTCCGATCTCGCGAGAGCTGAAGCCCTCCGCTGGTTCCCATCATGCGGAGTGAGCCGCCGCGAACTGGGCTGAGCGAGATGCGGTTCACTCACGACGGGCCGGCGCTCCCTTCGGAGTCCGTCGACAGCGTCAGCAATTAGTGGCTACTGTCGGGTTCGTGGGGGAGGGCGAGCCGAATCGCCAGGTATACCGCCAACCCGCAGACCGCCCCGGCTCCGATCCCCGTCAGGGTTAGCGTCGCGAGGCCCTGCGGGGCGACGTCAGCGAGCGAGACCGCGAGGGCCACACCCAGAAAGGAACAGATCCCGCCAACCATGCCACCGTGCCACGCGGAGTCGACGTAGGAACGACGAATCTGGAACACATAGCCGGAGCCGAAGAACGCGGCTACGAGTAGTTCAGGCCATGGCCATGTATCGAAGACCATATCCACGTAATGTCCGGAGGTCACCAGGGCGACCTGGGCAATGGTTCCGAGAGCAGCCCACCTGATCACCGCCGGGGTGAGCGCATCCTCGTCGGCTTCGTCCCTCGATCGCCTCAAGACCTAGTCCCGCAAAAGCGCATCGCCGCGAGCGCGAGCGCCCGTGTCGCGGAGACAACTTCTTCGATGGGAACGAATTCATCGGGTCGGTGCGCCCGCCGCACATCTCCCGGACCGTACAGCACACAAGGCGTGTCACCGTGATTCACCATCAATCCCATGTCCGACCCATAGGGGACTCCGGTGAGTCGAGCCTCAACCCCCGTGACGGCCCAGTGCGCTTCTCGCAGCGTCGCGGCGACTGCGCAGTCGGGATCGACGCGGGCCGACTCGAAGCGACCTCCCCACCACTCGACCCGGGGTGGGTGGTCACAGAGCCACGGGTCTCCTTCCGCCGCCCGTGCCACGACCGACTCCAGTGCGGCCCGAGCCAGAGACGGATCTTCACCCGGACGCACACCGTAACGTCCCTCCATGACGACTTCCTCCGCCACGGACGACGCCCATTCTCCTCCCGACATCTTGCCCACGCAGATGGGGAACGGAAGATCGCCGGGGACGGCCGGGTCACCGGCGGCGTTGCGCTCTCCCTCGAGGTCCTCGAGAGCCTCGAAAATGGGCCAAGCATTTCGGATCGCGCTCACCCCCTCGGAACGAAGAGCCCCATGAGCCGCCTGACCCGGAACATGGATGCGGAAGTTATGGCAGCCCGCACCCGTAGTGGCGATCTCCAGTCCCGTGGGCTCCATGACGATCGCCCCTTGCGCCCGGTAGCCCCGGACGATCGCGCCCAAGGTGCCCACACCCCCGTCCTCCTCTCCGATCACGCTCTCGATGAAGAGTGGGCCCGCCAGAGTCACTTGCGCGTCACGGATAGCCTTCGCGGCGAATATGGCGGAGCAAAGCCCAGCCTTCATATCGACGGCACCTCGACCATAAATCCTGCCGTCGGACACGCGCGGGACGAAGGGGGGGCCACTCCAGCGATCCTCGTGGCCCGCGGGGACGACGTCGACGTGCCCGTTGAGGATCAGCCCTCGCCCGCCAGCCTCCTCCCCCACCCTACCGACGACCCCGAGGCCGTGGTCTCGGTCGATCTCGGTGGAGTATCCCGGATGCTCGGACAACGCAGAGAAGTCCAGCTCCCACACATCCACCTCGAGCCCGATACGAAGGAGCAGATCGGCGACCCACTCCTGAGCCGGTGTTTCAAATCCACCCAGACTCGGAATCGAAACGAGTGCGCACACGGATTCGAGCAGAGCGTCTTGATCAATGGCGTCTAGAACGCGCCTCTCGTGGTCCATGAGCGTACTCATGTCCGTGAGGATCGGGCCTGATCCTCCGTCCCGCAACGGGAATGGAGAGAGCCCGCCCGGTCGATGTGTCGAGAAACTGGCGAGGGACGCTGAAACCCCCTTCTCCCTTCACTCGTCCTGTTTCAGTGACGACCTGGCCAAATCGATGTCGACGTCGTCGACGGGAGCGTTCCACGACGAGGACCCGATGACTCAGAGACAATGGAAGGTGGGCTAGATATGGGAGCGTTCCTCAAGGATCTGAGATTCGGTGCTCGCGCACTGATAAAGAAGCCGGGGTCGGCCATTGTTTCCGTCGTGGTTCTTTCCCTCGGCATCGGCCTGTCGGCGTTCATGTTCTCCCTGGTGTACGGCGTGTTCTATCGGGGGATGGACGTCCCACAGGAGGATCGTGTCGCCACGGTCTGGTTCCAGGACCTCAGCCTGAATCCCCTGGGCGGTCAACAGCGGTCGATCGCGAGCCAGGACTTTCTGGAGATCCGGGAGAGACAGCGTTCATTCGGGGAGCTCTCGGCCTACTACGGGAGCACTGTGAACTTGAGCGGCGTCGACGGTCCAGATAACCGGGCCGTCGGGCCGCGGCGCTCTACGAGCTGCCTAGCTCGAGTCCGCGTCTCGTTCACGCTCGGCTTCCTGCACCGCTCGCGCGAGGGCTTCCTCTAGCGGGTGCGTGTGGATGCCACGCTCGGTCACGATGCCGGTGATGAGCGCTGAGGGGGTCACGTCGAACGCCGGACTCCACACCTCCGCATGCGGGGGGGCCGTGCGCGGCCCGAAGCCCTCTGTGATCTCTCGTGCGTCCCGAAATTCGATCGGTGCGTCGGAGCCCAATGGGCACGAGAGGTCGATCGTGGAGGTTGGCGCGAGCACGTAAAACGGCACGCCGTGGTGGCGCGCGAGAACCGCCAGCGTATACGTGCCGATCTTGTTCACGACATCTCCGTTGGCCGCGATGCGATCCGCACCTACGAGCACCATGTCGGGTGGGCGCTCACCAAAGAGGGCTCCTGCCGAGCTGTCGGTAATCACCTTCACTTCGATCCCCGCGCGTCCAAGTTCCCAGGCGGTCAGCCGGCTGCCCTGAAGGAGGGGACGGGTTTCGTCGGAAAAGACCTCGATGCTTCGGCCCGCCGAATGGGCAAGGTAGAGGGGCGCCAAGGCGGTTCCGATCCCTCCCGTGGCGAGCGCGCCGGCGTTGCAGTGGGTGAGGACCGTGGCCCCGTCGACGACCAGCGGGAGTGCGTGCCGGCCGATACTCTCGCACATCTCCCGATCTTCATTCAGGATCGCAGAGGCCTCTCGGACAAGGGCGTCGGCGAGCTCTAACGGGTTGGCAACCTCCCGCGGAGTATTTTCCTCGAGCAACGTTGCGGCCCTTCTCACCCTCTCCAACGCCCATCGGAGATTGACGGCGGTCGGCCGGGCCTCGGCGAGGTACTCACACCAGCGGGACACGTCTTCCACCGAGAGCTCGGTGACCGCGTCGCCAGCCCCGTCCTCCCGGGACCGCGCTGAGTTCGCGCCGGCTCGAGCCAGCGCTGCGACACCCATCGCGGCGGTGATTCCGATCAGAGGGGCTCCTCTGACTCTGAGACTCCGAATGGCTTCGCGGACCGCGTCGAGCGTTCGTAGTTCGCGGTAGACTTCGTTCGCGGGAAGTTCGGTCTGATCCAGAATGATCAGCCCTTCACCATCTTCCGTCCACCGGGTGGGAACGAGGCGCTTGGCTTCGGGCGTCACGCCGCACCGCTAGCCGTGACGAAGTCCTCCGAAAGCACCGCGCTCATCACCTCCGCGACGCGGTCTGCGTCCATTTCTGTGAACGGCATCGGTGGTTTGATCTTGATGACGTTGTGATCCGGTCCATCCGTGCTGAGCAGGATCCCGTGGTGCTTCATGCGCTCGACGACGTAGGCGGCGACGTCCGGTGAAGGCTCCCGTCGCTCGGGGTCCGCGACAAGCTCGACACCCAGAAACAGACCACGCCCCCGCACGTCACCCACGGAGGGATGGTCCTTCATCAAAGACCGGAGTCCACTCAGTAGGTGTTCGCCCACTCGGAGGGCGTGGCTCTGAAGTCCCTCGTCCTCGATCACGTCCAGAACCGCGAGGCCTATTGCGCACGAGACCGGATTGCCGCCGAACGTGCTGAAGTACTCCATTCCGTTGTCGAAGGCTCGAGCGATCGCCGGGGTCGTCACGACCGCGGCGAGGGGGTGTCCGTTTCCGATAGGCTTTCCCAGCGTGACGATGTCTGGCACCACGCCCTGGGTCTCGAATCCCCAAAAATGGCTTCCCACTCGACCGAACCCCACCTGAACCTCGTCGGCAATACAGACGCCCCCCGCCTCACGCACGAACCCGTATGCCGCGGTGAGATATCCTGGGGGCAGCTCGATCTGGCCACCGCAACTGAGCAGACTCTCGCATATGAACGCAGAGGGTCCGGACCCACGATCCTGGGTGGTTCGCACGGCCTGGGCCACGGCCTCGGCGTACCGAAGTCCACGCTCTGGATCGGATCGACGGTGGGCGCCACGGTAGTCGTCCGGCATGGGAACCGAGTGCACATACGGAGCGGGCCCCTCACCGCCAGGGCCGTCGAACTTGTACGAACTCGCCGCCACGGCCGCTGCCGTGTTTCCGTGGTAGGCGCCTTCCACGACGATGAGGTCGTCCCGTCCCGTGTATGCGTGCGCCATCCGGAGAGCGAGCTCGTTGGCTTCACTCCCCGAGTTCACCAGGAAGCACACCGAGAAAGGCTCGGGCAACGTCGCGACCAAACGCCCCGCATACTCGACAATGTTGGCGTGCAGGTAACGCGTGTTGGTATTCAGCACACCCATCTGCCGGCGCGCGGCCGCCACCACCCTGGGATGACAGTGTCCCACGTGGCAGACGTTGTTGACGCCATCGAGGTACGCTTGCCCTCCGACGTCGAACAAGTGTTGCTTCCAGCCTCGGACGATATGCAACGGCTCTCGGTACGCGAGGCTGAGGGACGGCCCCAGCCGATTGTTCCGAGTGGCTTGCAAAGCGTGGACTCCGGTCGGGGGCTCGTACGTGGAGCCCGCGGGGAGGTCGAGCATCAGGCCCGGATCGGGTGACAGACTGAGCCACACTCGCTCCTGACTCGGGAGGGCGACGCCGGGAAACTCGCCTTCCCGATCCAAGAAGTCCGTGATCAGCTGGAAGTGGAGATGGGGTGGCCAATCGCCGTTCGACGGGAAGTCACCGAGGCGTGCGATCTCCTGGCCACGCTCGATGGGCTGACCCACCTCCAGCGGATCGAGCGAGTCCTCACTCAGGTGTCCGTACAGCGTGTAGAAGGTCGGCCCGTTCTCCGGGGCATGCTCCAGAACGATCGTAGGACCGTAGTCCAGGCGCGTGCGGTTGTTTCTGAAACTGTGCACGCGCCCCGCGAGCGGAGCGAGGACCGGACTGCCGGCCACGAGAAACAGGTCGATCGCCGTGTGCACGGTGCGGCGCTCTGGAAAGTCTCCGCCACCGCCCACGTATCCGGCTGAGGCGTACCAAAGACGCGGTTCTCCATAGCGCCCCACACCGACGGCCGCTCCGGCCTCTTCCATGCGCCGGAACACGCGCGCGCTGAAAGACGGAACGTCGAGCACGTCGTCGAGGTCGTCGATCTCGGGGCTGGCGGGGCTCAGATCAAGCACCAACACGTCGTCGAGATCGGGCGCCACGACCGGCCCCATCTCTGAGCGATGGGCTTCCATCCACGCCCTGACCGCTTGATGCCTCGGGCACGGCTCCATCCCGCAAGCATCCCGAAAGAGGTTACGAGCCACGCGTGGATGAACGCCGGCGAGGTGGTTCAAAGCCGACCACGCGGGCGCCTCGGAGATGGTCAGATAAGCGTCCTCGCCTTCGGGCCCGCAACGCGACGCCGACAGGCTGACGCTGACGCCCAACTTGGCTCGGATGAGCGGAAAAAGGACCTCGAGCTCGGGCTCCGTGAGAGGTCGGGCCCTGTGATACCCTCGAACGAGGGCGACGACCATCGCAAGCGGGTCCGAAGTCCCCATCAGCCCGTAGGCTGCGGCGATGGCCAACTCGCAGATCGTAGGGTTCTCGAGAACGTCGCCGAAGTCCAGCAGTCCGACCACCGAGCGACCCTCGGCGTTAGGCGCGCTCACCAATACATTGTAGTCGTTGGCGTCGTTGTGAATGACTGTGCGTGGCAACTCGGGCAACAGTGGGTCGACCGTGGACTCGAAATCCACCCGGATGTCCTCGATCATGCCCCGACGGCCGGCATCGGCAACATTTTTGAGATTCTCCGACAACACCTCGTTCGCTCGCGACAGATCCCAGAGGTAATCAGGTCGTCTGGCAGCGGCGTGTTCGAACCCGGAAAGCTCGTGATCCAACCGGCCTAGGCATTCGCCGAGCGACTCCAACAGACGAACAGTCCTCGGTCTCACCCGGGCGAGCAGGTCCCCTTCGAGATAGGAAAGAAGGCGCACCCACGTACGCGCCTCACCGTCGGAGTACAAGAACCCGCTCTCACCGTCCTGTGTCGGGAGCGTGCGAGGAAGCTCCATCCCCACGTCCCGCTCGTTGAGAAAGGCCAGGGCCGCCGTTTGCAGATCAAGGCGACTCGGATCCTCTTCGGAGTTGGCGATCTTGAGGACGAACCGTTCACCCGAGTCCGTTCGTACCCGGAAGTTCTGGTCGCTGTAGCTGGGAAGAGACTCGACGGTACCGTCGAGGCCGTACCGGGATGCAAGCAAGCCGACGGCCTGGGTCTCGTCGAGGCGTGGCCGTCCGTCAGGGTATGGCTGATTCACGCGCGGAAAGATACCCGCGCAGGACTGAGTTTGCTAACCCTCGAACGCTCAGGCCGGAGAAGGCCAGGGATTGGGCTCCGGGCGAACACCCCGCCGCACGGGTGCCTCGAGGTTTGCCATCCGCTCCATGAAGGCCCGCTCGTCTCGCGTGAGCGTATCGACTCCCGCACCGTCCATCTGCCGCAGGAGACGCTCGATATACTCCCGGTTCACCTCGTGAAGCCGGTCGAGATCGATGCGACGCCACCACTCCTCGTCTTCCTGATCCCGCACACCCTTGGAGGCGTAAAAGGAATGAGGACGTTCCACGACCCTACGAGCCGCAACGATTCGCTTCTTTTGCCCCACCAATATCGCTCTGAAGGAAAACGCTCCCAGAACGAAAGCCAACAGTAAAGCCGGCAACCAAGACAACATGGCATCCACCACCCGTACAAGACCCAGCGAGTTGTTCTACTCTACCTATTGGACGTCGCTCGAGTTCCAACAGTTGCAAGTGTCATGAATGTCCCGCGTCAAAAGACTCACACCCCACAATACGTGTGGTGCGTGGGGAAAGGTTCGAGTGCCCGCACGACAGTATCGGCATCCGACCCAACGAGTTGTTTTCGTCGGAACTCGCCCCTAGGTGCTCGGTCGACTATTATGGTCTGCCGGAACGGTAAGGGCCGTTCCGGGCAGTCTTCCGCGAGAAAGAATCAAGGAGGTGAGGCTCCATGAGCGACGTCGAGATTATCGGCAAGCCGGAGCGTACGGTCTCCCGAAGAATCTTCATCAAGGGCGTGATTGCGGCCGGGGCAACGACCTCGTCCGCAGGCTACCTCTTCAGGGGCTCGCAGCCGCTACTCGGGGCCCTGGTGGTTCAGGGGTCCGTGGAGAGGCTTGTCACTCTGGACGTCAACGGCCAACAGCGCCGAGTCGATGTCCTGAAGCAGGAAACGCTGGCCATGACGCTTCGTTACAAGCTCGGCCTGACCGGCACCAAATTAGGCTGCGACCGCGCGGAGTGCGGCGCATGTACGGTGCTCATCGACGGCGTCACCAGCTACTCCTGCTCGGTCCTCACGCACAGTGTGCGTGGCAAGCGGATCACGACCATCGAGGGTCTCGAGGCCGAGGATGGCACGCTGCATCCGGTCCAGCAGGGAGTTCTCGACGAGGGTGGATTCCAATGCGCCTTCTGTGCGCCGGGCTTCATCATGTCCATGGTTGCCATGGTAGAGCAGAATCCGAACCCGACCCGTGCAGAGGCCGCGCAGGCGCTCTCCGGTAATCTCTGTCGCTGTGCTGACTACGACAAAATCCTGACTTCTGCCATGCGAGCTGCCGAGTACGCCCGGCAGCAGGCATAAGGAGTAATCATGGCTGAGAAACTGGTAGGACAGGACATATCCCCACCCGACCTCCGGGCGAAAATCACGGGACGCGCCAAGTACGCCGAAGACTTCAGGGCTGACGGCATGCTGTTCGCGAAGCTTCTGGTGAGTCCTATGCCCCATTGCCGGGTCCGGCGCATCGACGCGAGCGCGGCGCTCGCGATGGACGGCGTAGTGGACATCCTCACCGCCGACGACGTGCCCTCCGTGGACGCGCCGGGCGAGCCATGCCTGACGAACGAGCCACTCTACGAGGGCGAGCCGATTCTCGCCGTGGCCGCAGTGGACGAAACGACCGCCGCGGACGCGATCGAGAAGATCAGGGTCGACTTCGAGCCCCTACCCTTCGTCCTGAGCCCATTGGACAGTCTCCACCCGAACGGCCCCAACGGCCGGCTAGACGGGAACACGATGATCGGGCGGGAGCTGGCCACGATAAAGTGGACCGAAGAAGACTTCG
Source organism: Gemmatimonadales bacterium UBA6960 (assembly GCA_963577685.1). Classification (GTDB taxonomy): domain Bacteria; phylum Gemmatimonadota; class Gemmatimonadetes; order Longimicrobiales; family Gaopeijiaceae; genus UBA822. Next base: position 8,856 of record CAUZAE010000040.1, read on the forward strand.
CCGCGGCTCCCGAGGGCAGCATGCCCATGGGTGAGGCCGCCGCCGAATGGACCGTGGGAGACATCGATGCGGGCTTCGCGGAAGCCGCTCTTATCCTCGACGAGACCATCGTTCACCAGTCGCTATCGCACCATCCGATGGAACCCCGCACCACGATGGCGTACTGGCAGAATGGAAAGCTCTACATCCACACCTCTACGCAAAGCCTGGCCCGGACCCAGTCCGCTATTGCGAACATGCTCGACATGGACATCGAAGACGTCGTCATGATCGCCGAGTACTGCGGTGGGGGATTCGGGAGCAAGATCAGCGGCAGCACGATCATGCAGGTTCCGGCGATCTTCTCCCGCAAGGTGAACCGTCCGGTCATGCTCCGGATCACGCGCTACGACGAGACCGCCCTGGGTCGGGCCCGGCCCGGATTCCAGGCGCAGGTGAAGATCGGGTTCCGTGCCGACGGCCGCATTACGGCCCTCGACATGTACGTCCTGGGTGACGGCGGGCCTTACGGCCGTTCCGGTGACAACATGTCCGCGGGTTCGACCGCTTCGCTCAACTACACGCCGCTCAGCCAGCGACATCGTGGCGTGGCGGTGTACACGAATACACCGCCAAAAGCCGCTCAGCGGGGGCCGGGTGGAGCCCAGATCATCGGCATGCTCGAGCCTCTGATGGACAAAGCGGCCAGAGAGCTGGGAGTCGATCGACTCGACTTACGCAGGATCAACGCACCGGAGGGTGACGTGCTCTTCGGCCCGCGCCAGACCGGCCTCACGAGCGTCCATGTGAAGGAAGCGATCGACCAGGGTGCGGAGCTGTTCGGCTGGGAAGAGAGGCTGCAGCGCAGTGGGCAGCGGAACGGTTCGAAGGTCACCGGCGTCGGCGTCGGTGTGAGCCCCTATACGGCCGGAAGCCGTGGCTTCGATGGGCTGTTGGTGATCCGGCCCGACGGAAAAGTCGCAATTCATCAGGGCATCGGGAATCTGGGGACGCACTCCATCGCCGATACGGCGCGCGCCGCAGCTGACGTCCTAGGCCTTGCCTGGGACGACGTCGAAGTGATCTGGGGTGATACACGAAGACATCTCCCCTGGAGTTCCGTGCAAGCGGGCAGCCAAACGACCTTCGCTCACACACGTGCCAATCACGCGGCCGGGATGGACGCCAGGCGAAAGCTTCAGGAAATCGCGGCCAGAGACTTGGGCGGACAGGCTGAGGACTATGAGACCTCGGACGGCCGGGTCTTCCGACGTTCGAGCCCCTCTCGAGGAATGACCTTAGCCCAGGCCGCCAGGCGTGCCATCGAGTTGGGTGGACGGTACAGCGGCCAAGAGCTCGACGAGGACCTCAACGATATGACCAAGCGCTCCGCCACGGCGTTGGCCGGAACGGGCCTCATTGCGGCGGCGAGGGACAACTACCAAAACGAAGGAGGCATCCAATCCTGGGTCGTCGGCTTCGCCGAGGTAGAGTTGGACGTGGAGACCGGTCAGGTTGACATCGTCAAGTACAGTGCCGTCACCGACTGTGGCACGGTGCTCCACCCGCGAAGCCTCGGAGGACAGGTCCTTGGTGGCTCCATCCAAGGCATGGGGATCGCGATGAGCCAGAAGTGGGTCTTCGATCCAGTCTGGGGGATCGGGTTCGCCCACCGCCTCTACACGGCTCGACCACCGGGCATCCTCGACGTTCCACTCGACTTGGACTGGGCGGCCGTAGAGATCCCCGATCCACAGAATCCCGTGGGTCCCAAGGGAATCGGCGAGCCTCCTGTGGGCGCCGGATCCGCAGCCCTCACGTCGGCAATCGCCGACGCATTGGGTGGTAAGTGCTTATGCCGGACGCCGCTTACGGCGGACGTGCTCCTTGCAGAAATTGAGGGCCGTGAACCCGCGTACGGCCCCCTCGACCTACACGTTTAGGGAGAAACGAAACATGGCGGTCATAAGAGACATGATCCCGGCGTTCGAGCTCTTCCAGCCGACGAACGTCGAGGATACGATCGAGCTGCTGGATCGGTACGGCGAGGACGGTTGGGTGCTCTCGGGTGGGATGGACAGCTTCGACTGGTTCAAGGACCGAATCAAGCGCCCGGCAGCGGTGGTCGACCTCGTAAATGTGGACGAACTCAGGGGCGTACGCACCACGCCCGACGGAGTGGAAATCGGCGCTCTGACGACCCTCACGAACGTCGCTGACCATCCTGAGCTGACGGCGGATTACAGCGTCCTCACCGACGCCGCGTCTCACATCGCGACACCCCAGATCCGAAACCGCGGAACGCTGGGGGGCAACCTGTCGCAGGATACCCGCTGCTGGTACTACCGTGGTGGCTGGCCCTGTTATCGGGCGGGTGGCAACACCTGCTACGCTTCGGCGCCTACAGCAATGAATCGAGAACACTGCATCAGCGGTTCCAGTCGTTGCGTCGCCGTGAACCCGTCGGATTCCGCTTCCGCGCTCATCGCGCTCGACGCGAAGTTCGTGATTCGGGGTAGCCGCGGAGAACGTGTAGTGGATGCGCAGGACTACTTCATGCGCCCCAGTGTGGACATCGAGCGTATGACCATACTGAAACCCGGAGAGCTGCTGACCACGATTCGCATACCGTCTACGTGGGCAAAAGCCACGTTCTACTATGAGAAGATCGAAGACCGGAAGTCGTGGGACTTCGCGCTCATGACGATCGCCTCAGCGATACGGATGAGCGGAGGCGTGATCCAGGACGTGCGTTTGGCCGTCAACGGCGTCGCCCCCTTCCCTGTCCGCCTAGAGAAGGCGGAGCAGGTCGTTCGGGGTCGGACTCCATCGGACGACTTGGGGATGGAGGCCGGGACCGTCGCGACCGAGGGCGCCCAACCTCTCCGGCACAATGCCTATAAGATCGACTTGATGCGGAACCTGGTCCGTCGGGCCATCCGCAACTCAGCGGAGGCTTAGCGTGGAGCTCTGGAGGCGTGCGGCCAACCCGTGGGGCCAGGACGTTCTGATCGGAATCTCATGGGATCTCATGTGGGCTGCTGTGTTCGCCGGCCTCGCTTTCACCTTGGCCCATGCCGTCTGGGCAAAGTGGCTCGCCCCGGCTGCTTCGACAGATGCAGGTGGAGGGTCCAGCGGCGCTGGGCTCCCTGCCCAGATTCTTAGGCACGCCCTTTCGGAACGTGTGTTCCACTGGGTCATGTCGGCAGCCATGCTCGTGCTTTTGATCACGGCGTTCGCCCCTGTCATAGGGATCCAGTTCGCGTGGGTCACCATCCACTGGATCGCCGGCTTGATCCTGACGGCAACGATCGTCTACCACATCATTCATGCGGTATTCTGGCAAGATTTCTGGGCGATGTGGGTCAACAAGGCCGACATTGAGGCTGGATTGGCCGAGTTGAGTCATATGGTAGGGAGGAACGGGACGGAGGTGCCCAAGGCCGCGAAGTATCCGATCGATCATAAGATGTTCCATCACGGTGCGTCTGTGTCGGGTCTGACCGCCATCGTAACGGGCATCTTTATGATGCTCCGCATCGACACGTGGCTCGGAGCGGCGAACCCGTATCTGTTGGATATCACCGACAGTACCTGGGGTGTTGTGTACGTCGTGCACGGTATCTCGGGTGTGGCACTCTTCGGTCTCATCATCACGCATATTTACTTCGCGATAAGGCCGGACAAGTGGTGGATTACGAAGTCGATGATCTATGGGTTCATCGGCCAAGACAAATACGTGGAGAACTTCGATCCGAATCGTTGGGCCATCCCCGGCGCTGCGCCTCAAGAAGAGCGCGTGCCAGCCGGAGTGGGTGCCTCGCTCGGTTCTGATGATGCTGTGGTCGGTTCTAGTGATGCAGCGGTCGGTAGTGGCGACGTGGAGAGCGGTTCTAATGATACTGCGGCAGGCGGTGGTGACCTCGCGGTCGGTGGCGGCGATGCTGCGGCGAGTGGTGGTGATGCTGCGGCGGGCGGTGGTGATGCTGCGGCGGGCGGTGGTGATGCTGCGGCGGGCGGTGGTGGAGCGGCTGCGACTGGAGAGTCCCCTAGCGATTCCGACGATGGGCTGAACGAGTCGGAGGCCGCTTCCTGACGTGACGTCCGACGAACTGAAGGGCCACATCGATGTCATTGAGGAGAGCTACGAGTTCTTCCTCGCCTACGCCGCTCAGGGCGTTTCTGGCGGCAGCGGAATAAGTGGTGAGTTGAGCGATTACCTGCGCCGAACCCATGAGACACTAGGCGCCCTGGAGGGGGGGCTCAGTGACTTGACCGGCGTACCGGATCCCGACGGCGCGTTTGGGGCCATGGGTGAGGTGATGCAGCGCGACGCGAGAGACACACGGGCCGCGGTCGGCTTGACGATGGCTCAAAGCGCCATCAGCTCCCAGCTCATCGACAACCTCAACGCCTCGATCCATTTTCGGGCGCTCCTCACGGACCTCTTCTTGATCGACGAGGCACTCAAGACAACGCTTGCGTCGGTGTCCTAACGCTTCTTCTTTCCCAACTTCTTCATCACCTTCTTGAAGTCAGGGCCCGGCACCGTACCCACAGGATCTGTCGGTCGCGGTGCCGGCGGCGTTTGGGGGGGCTTGGGTGTGCAAGGCCACTCGGGGAGCTTGAGCGAGGGCTTCTTGTCGCGCGGCGCGCGACCTCGACTACTCTTTGCCATCAAGGTCCTCCTCGCTGGATAACGCCTCGCCACGCCGTTCGCGGCAAGTTCTTCCAACCCTACGTGATATCGGGGACCCAAGTGTCACCGAGCGCATCACCCCGGTGACTTGAGGCGCTCCGAATATACCATCTCGAACAACTGGACTCCTCGGGTCATACACTCCGTCCGCTCCTGCCCCTCTTCCTCCGGACAGGTGGCGAACTCCGGGCTCGTAGCGTACACACTCAGATCCACCCCGCGATCCTTGAGAAAGAGGATGCGCATGTATCCCGGAGCGCCAAGCCCGAATCGAGCTCCCGCAGCCCGAGCCACTGCGCCCGACTGACTCCCGGAACCGCTGACCAATGTGAAGCTCGGATCTCCGGCCTGCGTCCCCGAGATAACTTGGAGGTTGTGTTCATGTCCGGCTGCATAGATGAGGGGGGTGCGTCCCTGGGAGAATGTGAGCCGGAGTCCCTGGATCAGCTGCTGATAATCGCTCGACGAAAGATCCTGCCTGATCGAGCCGGTGCGGTTGAGGAGCCAGTGCACGCCCAGCGTCTTCCAGAAGCCGATCGAGCCGCCGTGCTCTCCTCCGGTCACCATCGGGTGATGGGCCGCCACGATCACGTCCCGTTCTCCCGCCTCAGCTATGGCGGTCGCTAGCGCGTCAAACACCTCGCGCCGCGGGGTTTCCACTCGCTGCGTCAGCGTCCACTGTGTGTCGAGTGTGATGATGCGTGCCGTCGCCCCCAGATCCAAGATCTCCGGGCCCGGAGATTGGGCGCGGGGCGAAAGCCGCACCGGCACACCGTCCCGCCCACGGGCGCGGTCCAGCCGCCCCTGTTGGTTTCGCATGAGGGACAACGCCTCGTCCCCGTCCGTGTTCCCCCAATCGTGATTGCCTGGAAGGAAAATACCCCGAGCACCGAATGACCGTGCCAGAGGGCCGCTCAAGACAGAGATCTGGTTCCCGAGTCGAATCGAGTCCCGCGCATGGCTCCCATCCGACGGATCGTGGTACCCGCTCGGATAAACATTGTCGCCCAAAAACAGCACGATCACGACGGAATCTCTTGCGAGCGCCCCCGACCAGCCCTCCACGGCTTCAGTGAGGTGCCGGAGTACGGGGTTGCCGTTCCCGTCTACGCCACCGGCATCGCCGATCAGGAAGACAACCGATTCCACGCCTGCGGGGTCGGGGTCCATGGAGGGGGGGGCGCCGGCGGCCCCAGAGGCCGACACCTGACCGTAGAGAAGCGTGGGGACCAGGAGTGCCCACGAGGCGGTCCAGATTCTCAGCAGCATCAGAAGCGAATCCTGACCACGAGGGGCATCCCACTCCCGGCAGTGGGATTCGGCTCCGTCCCGGATGTGATATAGCCGACCGTTCCCCCGACGAGGAGGCCGACCGCTCCGCCGAGGACTGCTCCAGCCCAACGCCCCGAGGGATCGTCCCAGATATGGCCCCCGAGCGAACCGCCGATGCCTATACCGGTTGCCCAGCCCGCGATGCCCCACAACACGGTCCCACCGAGGTGGTCCTCGGCGAACGTGCCGATGGCCAACCCGGTCGCAAAACCCGCGATCATAGGTACCGCCGTACCGATGATCGCCTCTTCACGGGTATCCAGTGGGTCTCCCGCCCGAGCCCTGGCCGTGAGGAACGCTACGGCCAGCCATGACCCAGTAGCGGCTCCCAGTGCTCCACCTCCAAGGACGGACCAATCCTGTGAAACGGCCGTGACAGGTCTCGGAAGCTCCACTGTACAGAGCAGGACGAGGGTCAGGAGTAAGACTCGTCTCATCTCGTGTCCGTGAGCCTCCACAGATACCAGGTCGCAACGCTACAGAGCGGGCGCCAACACTCAGCCCTGTCACGTAGCGCCTCCGGAGACGGGCGCGCGCTCAAGCCATCCAGAATGCGAAGACCCTCCTGTACACCGAGGTCCCCGGTCGGAAGAACGTCTAGCCGTCCGAGCTTGAAGATGAGGAACATTTGGGCCGTCCATTCCCCGATTCCCCAAACGGTCGTGAGGCGACGCGTGACCTCGTCATCGTCGTGGCGTGCGATCCCGCGGAGGATGAGCTCGCCACTGAGTATTTTCTCTGCTAATTGGCGGATGGCCTTGGTCTTGTTACGGGACAGGCCAGCCTCACGAAGTACGTCCTCCGAAAGCGCCAACACGTGATCCGGCGTCGGAAAACGCGACCCGGTGCCGAGCCTCCGCACTCGCCCGTAGATTGTCGCCGCCGCCCTGGTAGCGAGCTGCTGATAGATGATGGACCGGGCCAGCACCTGAAAGTAGGGTCCGCGGTAGCTTCCGACAGGCAGGTCGGGAAAGGAAGGGAGTCTCCGCATGACCGCCCCCAGGGCGGGATCCCGACTCTCCAGGGCCGTGATCTGGGCAGTGCTCGGTTTCATCGCCAGAAGATCACCCCTTTCGGCGTCCGGTGCCAGAATGTATGGTAAACCGAATAAACCCCGAATATCGTTCCGATGAAGGAGCACAGGACGCTGCAGGAATGATTGCCAACCATCCACACCATTCGACGGGAACGGTGATGAGACTCCCGACATTTCGGGGGAGGGGTACGACCGTTAACCCCGCCGGTCGCTTCGAGCGCCTGACGGTGGAGCGCGACGCTTGGACTCTGCCGGAAGACCCTGCTCCGAAGACTGAGTTCTACCAGGACAGGACACGTTCGATCGTGGCCCACAACTCGATCCCTGACGTAGGGTTCGACGTGAGCGTGAACCCATACCGGGGCTGTGAGCACGGATGTGTATACTGCTACGCTCGTCCCACCCATGAGTACCTCGGACTGTCGGCCGGTCTCGACTTCGAATCCAAGATCTTCGTGAAGCAGGCCGCGCCCGAGCTTCTGAGCGCCGAGCTCTCGTCACCGCGTTGGAAGCCGCAGCTGTTGGCCCTCTCGGGTGTCACGAATCCGTATCAGCCGGTCGAGCGAAGAATGAAGATCACTCGCGGATGCCTGGAGGTGATCGCCGAATTTCGGAACCCGGTAATGGTCGTGACGAAGAATTTTCGTGTGACGCGTGACCTTGATCTGTTGGTAGCACTCGCCGCTCATCGCGCGGTAAAGGTGGCGATCTCGGTGACTACGCTAGACCCCCGGGTCCAACGTGTGATGGAGCCACGCACCTCCATTCCCGAGCGACGGCTGCAGGCCATCGAGCGGTTGGCCAGCGCGGGAATTTCGGTGGCGGTGTTTGTGGCACCCGTGATCCCGGGACTCACCGACCATGAGATCCCGGCTATCCTGGAAGCGGCGGCTGAGAAGGGAGCTGTGGAAGCCACCTGCATGCCGGTACGTCTTCCCCATGGGGCCAAGGACCTGTTCGTGGATTGGCTGGAGCGCCACTTCCCGGATCGCAAAGATAAGGTCGTGAACCGGATCCTGGAGATGCGCGGGGGCCGTATGAACGATCCCAACCTGACCTCGCGCATGCGGGGTGAGGGACCGACCGCAGAGCAGCTGATGGATCTTTTTCAGGTGGCCTGCAGGAAAACTGGCCTCAGCGGGCCACCTGCCGAGTTGTCGGCTGATGCCTTCAAGCGCCCCGGAAACGTCATACAGCTGGGGTTCGACCTGAGGGGCTGAGGTCGACCTCGAGGGGTCGGTCCTCCTTGAGTCCTCCTCGAAGGAAGAGTCCTCCTTCTACGAGTCAGTCCTCGGGCTTGGGAGGACCACCCTCAAAGCGAAAGCTCACTCGCAAGCCGGCGGGATCCTCCGTGAGCAGGAAGAACGCAGGGCCGCCGATGTCCAAGCCACCCTGAGCGTCTAGCACGTCGGCCATCGGGACCAAGTAGAGGCCGCTCACGTCCATCGTGTCCTGAGCTTCGGTCTCGCCCATGTCCCCGATGTCCACGATGACTCCGCCCTCACGGAGAAGCGGCCGGTCGTAGTTGACCAGGACGTCAGACTGGAGTGTCGGTAGGCCCGGCACCGCGATCGTACCGCCCACAATGAGGAGGTCCGGCACACGGCGTCCATTGTACGCGAGATTCTCGTAGACCGAGGGGTCGTAGAGGGTATAGCGCCCGGTGGCGATTCCGTCCAACGCACTCAGTATGCCGACGAAGTTTACTCTGCGCAGATACTGCTTCTGGGGGTCGGCCGGCCATGCGCCGGACTCGATGAGCACGGTGCTCGCACCCCACGCCCCCATCAGGTCACCGAACGCCCGCGGATTAAATGCATCGTTGTACTTCGCGATGTGACCTTCGACATGCGGGGCCATCGCCTCCACAAGAAGGGACGCCACCTGCATCGCACGCCGCCGCTTGTCATCGACCTCTCGCTCCGCGTTGAAGGCCGGCGCCAGAAGTGCGATCGCGACACCTCGGTTGGTCTGCCCTACGCGCACCGCCGCAGCCTGGTCATGCAGGTTGAAGCCGAAGTCGGGCTCAAGTCGGTCGCGTACCGCCTTGAGGGTTTGTCCTTCGGGGGTCTGCAGGAGTCGCGCGTCCCGATTGACATCGATCCCCTGGGCATTGCGCCGTTGGAATCGCTCCGCCCCGTCCGGGTTCAGCATGGGTATCATATGGACCGTCGCTCCGGCCGCGATGCGTTGAGCCAGAGCATGATCCGGCCGTTCATCGAAGAAGCGAATGATGTCGGCCAACGCCATCGACGCCGTACTCTCGTTTCCGTGCATCTGGGACCACAGAAGTACGGTTGTGGAGCCGGAACCGAAGGTCAGGTGACGAATCTCACGACCCTCAGCGCTCAGCCCCGCGAGGCTTTCAGTTACGGACCGGCCCAAGTAGGGAGTCACAGCCCTCCAGTACTCCGTGTGGTTGGATCGTCGGTCGTCGAGATCGGCCACCCGCATCATAGCGTGCAAGTCGATGAACTCGTCGGAGCTCATGACGGGCAGCGGGGGAACTGGCCCCTCGGGCGGGCGCACCGAAGCATTTCGGACGCACGCGGCGAGCCCGATCACCATCATCACGGCGTATCGGGTCATTACTCGAGGTGTACTAGACAGAGGGAACCTGAAGCCTGTCGTGAGTGGGTGATTCGGAACTAGGAGTCAGGCCGGTGGGGGGCCAGGCTTCTTCACAGGTAGCCGTCCCCGGAACGTCTCGACGAGAATCACTCCGTTCACGGCATTCTGATAAAGGGCAGGCGCAGAGGGTCCACGCAGCACCTGGATGCGGACTATATCGGCTGATGGGAGCTCCGCCAGAAGCTGGAGGTCGCCCCTCACACCGTCGATGTAAAGCGACGGTTGGTTGCTTCCCAGGACTGATCCAGCGCCCCGAATCCGAATATCGGCCCGCGACTTCGTGCCGTTGTCGGCACCCCGTATCCTCAGTGAGGGAATTCGGGCCCCGAGGAGCTCCATCGCCGTATAAATGGACTCCGACTCGGTCGGCCGGATTTCCGCGACGGCTGTCCCCTCAAATGTCGGGGGCTGACGGTCCGCCACCACCCGCAACTCGCTCAAGAGGAGCGCCATGGGAGTGAGCTCGGCCCCGATGAAGGCGACCTCCTGAGCGGACACGGCCACCTGAACGATAACCGTGATGTGTCCGAGAGACTCCATACGCATGGACACGTCGCCGGTGGGAATGCCCGGGATGACGAAGTGACCGTCCTCGTTGGTCACGGCCGACAACTCGTGCTCGACGAGGGAGACGGACGCTCCCACCAGCGGCGTCCGCGTCATCTCGTCCATTAGGGAACCCACAATGGACCCCACATCTTGGGCACTTACGGAAACCGTAAGCGCAAGGAGGGCGAGGGCAATGGTAAAAACAATCGGCGTCGTTTTGGTGTAGCGGCACATAGCGGGTTCCTCCCTCCCACGACCCATGGACATCGCCCGATCGTATAGATACCAAGGCGGCACTGAGGGCACAAGTGGTGCCCAAAGCAGGTAGCGGACAAAACAGACAAAGGGGAGAACGCCTAGCGGCGCCCTCCCCCCCGTCTCCAACCTTGTTGCTAGCTAACTGTTCCTTCCATCCAACTAGATGCTAAATCAACCGGTAACCCAGTCCTTGAAGTCCGCTGGGATATTGGCGTTCGCATCGTTCTCACCCTTCGGAAGCGGGAAGCAAAGGTTTAGCGGATCCTTCGGCACCCCATAACGACCGACGAGCACATCAGCAATGTACTCCAGGTTATGAATCGCGCCCGCGGTATTGTTCTTCCGCCAGCGCCAGCGGTCGCCGAACCGGCGACCCTCATGTGCCAGTTCGATCAGGCGCTCGTACTTGAGCGCTGCCCACCCCTCATCCATGGTGGTCGCTGTCACCGCAGCCATCATACCGCCGGCGGAGAAGTCGCCCGGCGTGC
>CAUZAE010000041.1:0-19827 GCA_963577685.1 Gemmatimonadales bacterium UBA6960
CTTCGCCAGGGGGTCCTAGCGTAGCCTTGATCGTCTACGGCTACGACATCCGACGCCATCCAAGTCCTCGCTGCGATTCTCACGAGGTCCAGATGACCATCCGCCAAATCGGGGACCGCGGCTCCGTGGGAATCTTCTTTCATTCTTCCTGACAAACCCGAAGGATGCGAGCCCTCTTTTTGGCCCTGGCCATAAATTTATGGCCAGGATCGCATTTCGGCCGATGTGGAAAACTCCCGAAACCCTAGAGGCGCCGCCCGGATTCGAACCGGGGAATAAAGGCTTTGCAGGCCTCTGCCTTACCGCTTGGCTACGGCGCCAAAAGCAAAGAGGGGCTGCGCGTCTGAACATGACGGCTCCCCTCTTTTGCAGAGCGGGAAACCGGACTCGAACCGGCGACCCCCACCTTGGCAAGGTGGTGCTCTACCAACTGAGCTATTCCCGCGAGAAAAACAAGGTGCTCTGGACCCCTACCCAAGCTTCCGGAAAACGTTTCCGAAACACCCCTCGTTCGTGCGCTGAAACCTAGAAAGGGCCCAAAAAATGTCAAGTTTCCAGCGCGCGGCTTCCCCATTATCTTCCCGCGCCATCATCCCCCATCACAGACAGAGGATCAAATTCGAAGATCGCACGGCGAGGTGTCCAACATCCGAATGACACGCCTCCTCCCTTTATTCTCGGGCCTGCTTCCGAGAATCACCCTCGTGGCGTTGATTGCGGTGGGGATACCCCCGGGGATCGAGGCCCAAGGAATCGGGAATCCGCTCGTTCCGGTCGGCCGCTTTCGACTCGAAATCAATCCCATCTTCAACTTCGCGGACTACCGTTTCGGTGAGCGCCTCGAGGGAGGAACACTCGTCCAGGAGGAGGAGGCTCTCGGATTCGACTTCGTCGACGCAGCCGTGGGCACGCGCATGTTCCCCACGTTGGAGGCTCTGGAGGCGAGTCTGGCGACGGCGATTGGTGCACCCGTCACGCCCTCGGTGATCGGTGTGGCCGGCATGGTGATCACCGAGAACACCGTATGGGTGCCGATTCGCCTGGATGTAGGGGTTCTCGAGTGGCTCACGGTCGGGGGGTTGGTGCCCCTTTCACAGCGGGGGAAGGAGGTCGCGGCCTCCTTCGGGGACGCCGGAGCCAACATGGGGCTGACCCCGAGTGGGCTGGCTGGAGATTTTCTGGGTGCACTCCAGGTCGCCCAGTTGGATCTCACTGGCCGTGTCCAAGCGCTGTGCTCAGCGGGGCCCACGAGCCCCGAGTGCACGGCGGCGTCCGATCTGGTTACGGAGAGCCAGGAGTTTCAGGACGCTCTCCGGGACGCGTACTCGTCTCACGGTGTGTTCCCACTCGACGGGTCACAGACGGGGGTGGCCCTCCAGTCACGGCTCGCGGCGCTGCTCGCCGCCCACCAGTCCGCAGGGGTGACTTCTTTCCCCATCGGCATTCCCCTCGCTACCGCGACCCTCTCGCAAGATGACTACAAGGGCCTCGTCACGACGCCGGGTTACGGGGTCGGTGGATTCCCGCTCGAGACCTGGAACAGCCGGTGGCGGTTGGGCGATGTGGAGTTGTACGCCAACGCCCGCCTGTTGGAGTCGGAGCGCAGCCGAGACGGTGCTGAGCCCGCTCCGCGCATCGCCTATATTTTCGGAGCTGGCGCCCTCGTTCGACTCGGCACGGGCCAGACCGACCATCCCGATAATTTCTTCGACCGTGGGAGCGGCGACGGCCAGACCGACATCGAAATGAGCGTCTTCGGCAGTGTTTCGGGAAGCCGTTGGGGCATGAGAGGAGACGTCCGTTACGGCATCCAGACTTCTACGCTCGTCCTCCGGCGCGTGGCTGTACCCGACCAGGCCTTTCCCGGCGCGTCCACGCGTGACGTGGTGCGTTGGACACCGGGGAGCTACATGCGCATCTGGGTGGCGCCCCAATTCTACATCAATGACGAGTTGGGCCTCACCTTGGACGTTCGACGGTACTCCAAAGGGTCGGACACATACGAGCCCGGTCCCGGTGGTGGCACGACGGGGCTGGATCCGAACGATCTCGAGCTGGAGACGGCACAAACAGCCCTCGAAGTGGGCGGAGGGGTCGTTTATACGACCCTGAGAGGCGTGCGCGGCAGTCCTCTGGAGGCCTGGTTCATCTACAGGCGGGCGGTCTCGGGCAGCGGTGGACGGACGCCCAAGATCTCCCACTTGGAGTTTGGGTTACGTCTTTTCGGGGGGCTTTGGAATTAGCCGAGCCTAGCCTCGAGTGGATCGACCTGGCCCCGCGTAGATCAACCGGCCTCGAGCAACTCCCGCGCGTGGTCCCGTGAGCGCTTCGAATCGGCGTCACCTCCCAACATGCGAGCGATCTCTTGGACGCGGACCTCACCCGTCAGCGCGTTGATGCTCGTCGCCGCGAGTCCGCTCTCGTCGCTCTTCTTCACGAAGAGGTGGGTGCCGGCCCGGCAAGCGATCTGTGGAAGGTGCGTGACGACGAACACCTGATGGTAGTGCGCCACATCCTTCAGCTTTTGGGCCACGAGGGAGGCCACCTGTCCACCGATTCCGGCATCGATCTCGTCGAACACCAAGGTCGGCACCTGGTCTACTCGAGCCAGGATGGCCTTGAGGGCCAACATCACTCGGGATAATTCCCCACCGCTCGCCACCCGAGCGAGAGGTGTGGGAGCGAATCCAGCATTGACGGAAACTAAGAACTCCACGTTCTCGTCCCCATGACCTCGGATCTCGGGGAGCGTTTCGAGCGCGACCTGGAAGGTGGCCCCGGGGAGCCCCAAGTCGGGCAGGAGCACCTCGGCGGCGGACTCGAGTTCATGAGCGCCTTCCTTTCGAAGGGCCGTGAGCCGGGCCGCCACCTCCGTCAGATGGCCGCGCTGTCTCTCGACCTCCGCCGTGAGCTGGCCTTCGTCCCATTCCCCTCCCTCGAGCTCGTCCAGCTCGCCGGCCAGTCGCTCCCGAGACTCGAGGACCTCGGTCAACGATGGGCCATACTTCCGCATGAGCGTGTGTAACAGGTCGAGGCGCTCACGTATTTCGGTGAGCCGGCCGGGGTCGTGGCTGACACTTTCCGCGTAATCACCCAGATCACGGCCCACTTGGGCAAGAGCGTGATAGGCCTCGTTGAGCGCCTCGTACGGTGCCTCTAGCGAAGCATCCCATGCTTTCAAGCGAGCGAGTGCACGCTCGACTTCCGAGAGGCGCTCGGTTAGAGCCCCCTCCCCCGCATACAACGTAGTATGAATCCGCGTAGCCTCCCCGAGTAGCTCCTCCGAGTGCTCGAGCCGACGACTCTCTTCTTCGAGAAGAACGTCCTCGTCGGGTCCCAGATCGGCGCCTGCAAGCTCATCCAATTGGAAACGCAGAAAATCGACCCGGCTCGCGATTTCGCGTCGGCGAGCCTGAAGGTCACCCAGGCGCTTTTCGACACGCGACAGCGAGTCGAATGCCTGTGCAACGGCCGCCGCCGCCGCTTCGGCGCCGGCGAAGGCGTCCAAAATGCTCCGCTGCGTCTCCTGCCTGAGGAGGGTCTGATGCTCGTGTTGGCCGTGGAGCTCCACCAGGGCCTTGCCGAGTTCTCCGACGATTCCTGCGGTCGTGGGAGAGCCGTTGATCCACGCGCGATTTCGACCCGCGGCAGCCACTTCCCTGCGCAAGATCAATAGGCCGTCCTCGGTCTCGATCCCCAGCTCCGTGATGCGAGCTAGTACTCCGTCATGCATCGACACGTCGAAGACCGCCTCGACGAGCGCGCGGTCGGCACCGGCGCGTACCACGTCACTCGACGCCCGTTCTCCCAGGAGCAGAGAAAGCGCACCGACAATGATCGACTTACCGGCGCCCGTCTCACCCGAGAGAGCGCTCAACCCTGGCCCGACCTCGAGCGTCAGGTCATCAATGACGGCATAGTCGCGAATGCGGAGCTCGATCAACATGCATCAATGTATCGGCGGGGTCTCAACTCGCCCAATGGCTGATTGAGCCCCCTGATGAGGGAGACTCAGCCCGAGGGTCGGGCCGCCCAATTGAGCTTCCGTTGCAGCGTCCCGAAGAAGTTCTGGTCGGAAAAGCGAACGAGTGGGACCTCGACGTCGGAGCGGGCGATGCGCACGTGTGCTCCGGCCCCGAATTCCTGTGCAACCTGCCCATCCGCAGTCAGTACCAGGTCTTCGGTCCGTTCGAGGGGACTCACAGTCAGTTGCTGAGTCCCCGGAATGACGAGCGGCCGCATGGCGAGCGTATGTGGACAGATCGGTGTGACGATCACGCAGTCGACCGACGATACGACGATGGGTCCTCCAGCGGACAGAGAATAGCCCGTCGACCCGGTAGGCGTCGACACGATCAGCCCGTCTCCAGAAAAGCTCCCCACGTCCTGCCAATCATCGCCCTCCTGAACGCGCAGGTCGAGTCGGGTCACTCTCGCCTCCCCACGCTTATGTATCACGAAATCGTTCCAGGCCAGGAGTCTCCCTCCGACGGTGCCGTCGGGCCCCACCATGTAGGCCTCCAACATGGACCGCCGATCGAGCACGTAATCCCCCTCGAGAACCAGCGTCAGGCGATCCTCCATCTCAGCGTGGGGGAGAGCCGTGAGGAAGCCAAGATGCCCGATGTTGATACCGACAACGGGAACCCCTTTTCCAGCGGCCAGGCGTCCGGCCCTCAGCAGGGTGCCGTCCCCCCCGAGTGCGATCAGTAGATCGACCGGTGCACCGTCCAAGTCGAGAAGTGTTGCATCGGCCGGAGCACTAGAAAGCAGGTGCTGCTCGAGGCGAAGACCGATGCCCTTGCCGGCGGCAAAGTCCGTGAGACGTGTGAGGCAACCCGAAACGTCGGGATGTCGCGAGCGCCCGAGTACGCCGATACTTTGCACAGCCTCGTGCTCGTGAGTCGACCCGGGCCCCTCGCTCACGCTGACCCTACGGCGACCGAGACCACGTTGCCGAGCCGCCGTCGCACCTCCGTAACGATGCCCTCCACATCGAGTCCCACATCGTGGAGGAGGTCGTCCCGCGGTCCGTGGCCGATGAATCGGTCGGGAAGGCCGAGGCACGACACCTGGATCTGCTGCGCCGAGTCCAGGGCCACGATCTCCCTGGATATGAACGCGCCGAATCCGTTGACGACGGCCCCTTCTTCGATCGTGATGATCTTCTCGTGCCTAGCGATGACCTGGCCGAGCACGGCCTGGTCGTAGGGCTTGAGAAAGCGGCAGTTCACGATTTCGGCTTGAATCCCTCGGGCGGCAAGCTTCTCAGCGGCCTCATGGGCGGGAGACACCATGGTGCCCACGGCGAGCAGCGCGATATCGGAGCCGCGACGGAGGACCTCCCAGGTTCCGTATTCGATCTCGGGGATCTCGCTCACATGGGGCACCTCTTCCGGTACGCTGTCCCTGGGCCAACGTACTGAGAAGGGTCCTCCCTCATGCTGAACGCCGGCACGCACAAGAGCCATCATCTCCACCCCGTCCTTGGGCGCCGTGACGGTCATGCCCGGCACGAGCAACATGTAGGGAATGTCGAACGCCCCATGATGCGTGGGACCATCCGGCCCTGCGAGTCCCGCTCGGTCCATGCAGAAGACTACTGGCAGGTCCTGAAGCGCCACATCGTGAACGATGCTGTCGAAGGCCCTCTGCAAGAACGTGGAGTAGATGCACACGACGGGCCGAACCCCCTCCTGGGTCGCCATGCCCGCGGCCGCCGTAACGGCATGGCCTTCGGCGATACCCACGTCGAAGTATCGATCCGGGAACGCCTGATCGAACAGGTCCGTACTCGTGCCGTCCGGCATACCGGCCGTGATGGCCACGATACGTTCGTCGAGCTCGCCCAGCTGCGTGAGTCCACGACCAAAGACCTTTTGGTAGCGGGGCAGCCCCCCCGCCTTCTTCTTTTCCTCTCCACTGATCTTGTCGAACGGGGACGCGGCATGCCACTTGTACGCGTTCTCCTCCGCAAGAGCGAATCCCCTCCCCTTCTGCGTGATCACATGGACCAAAATGGGGCCATCCAAGCGACGAACGTTGCTCATCGTATCCACGAGCGAGTCCAAATCGTGGCCGTCGACGGGTCCGATATAGCGGAAACCCAACTCCTCGAAGAGCATGCCCGGAACGAACAGCCCCTTCACGCTCTCTTCCGTCCGGCTGACCACCCGCCTCACGATCCCGTCCGGGCCGCCAGGTCCCTTCGAGAGCAGCTCCTTGACTTCCTCTCGAATACGGTTGTACACGGGGTGCGTGATCACGCCGGTCAAATATTTGTTCAACGCCCCGACGTTGGGGGCAATCGAGTGATCGTTGTCGTTCAGTACTACGATCATGTTTCGATCGGTATGCCCAGCATTGTTGAGCGCCTCGAAGGCGAGGCCACACCCCATCGCTCCATCCCCGATGATGGCCACGACGCTGAAGTCGTCACCGTTCAGATCTCGGGCGATGGCCGTTCCCAAAGCAGCCGAGATCGAGGTCGCCGCATGACCCGCACCGAAGTGATCAAACTCGGACTCGTCGCGCCGGAGAAACGGGGCGAGGCCATCCTTCTGACGGATCGTCGGCAATTGCTCGTTTCTGCCCGTGAGAAGCTTGTGGATGTAGCCTTGGTGCCCGGTGTCCCAGACCAGCTTGTCGATGGGGGTGTCGAAGACGTAGTGGAGGGCGACCGTGAGCTCGGCGACCCCCAAGCTCGCACCGAAATGGCCCCCGATCTTCGAAATCACATCGACGTGGCGGTCCCGGGCCTCCACGACGAGTTCATGTAGCTCGCTTCTCGAGAGACGCCTGATGTCTTCGGGCCCTTCAATTCGGTCCAACAGTGCCACGAATTTACTCCTACCTAGGTACCCGATGGACGTTGAGTTGGCTCCTGGCTCTAAAATAGCGGTGAAGCCGCCCAGCGAGTACGTGCATTCCCAACTATCGCTTCCTCTCGACCACGTGCTGGGCGAGAGCCGTGAGCACCGGTCCTTCGATCTCAGCCCGGCGAAGCGCCTCGAGCGCCTCGTCCACCAAGGTCCGGGCACGTCGAGAGGTCCCCTCAAGACCATATAACGCGACGTAAGTGCTCTTGCCGAGTCGACCGTCGCTCGGATTCTTCCCGAGATCCCCCGCGGAAGCCGTCGCATCCAGCAGGTCATCCGTTACTTGATAGGCAAGACCGATGCCACGCCCGAACCGCTCGAGTCCCCCTAACTCCCCCTCCGACGCTCCTGCGGCGATTCCGCCAATCAAGAGGGAGGCGGTGATGACCGCACCCGTTTTCATGTGATGTAATCGGTCGAGCTCCTCCGCGTGAAGCTCCCCTCCTTCGGCCAACAGATCGAGCACCTGCCCCCCCACCATCCCGCCCGCTCCGGCCGCCCGATTCAGCTCTCGAACCACCGAACGGCAGGCGCGGTCGTCACACCCCAGGTCCCCCGCTGCCCGGTGAGCCAACAGAGAGGCCGCAGGAATGAGTGCGAGTCCGGCTCGGATCGTCGCCCGCTCTCCGAAGACGGTGTGCGTCGTGGGCTGCCCTCTTCTCAAGGACGCGTCGTCCATGCTCGGGAGGTCGTCGTGCATGAGCGAATAGGCGTGTATCAACTCAAGCGACGCACCGAGGTCGTACACGGCAGCCTCGGTCGTTCCACCGCAGGCCCGGTACGCCACCACGCAAAGAATCGGCCGTAATCTCTTGCCCGGCGTGCGTATGCCGTGGCACGCAGCACCGAGCAGCTCGTCCGAGAGTAATGGGACCAGCCGATCACACGCCCTCCCGATCGCACGCTCCACCTCCTCACGCTCTTCGACAAGAAAAGCATCGAGCTGAAACACCGACGGATCAGCGATCACTCCGGATCTTCCTCCAAGGGTTCGATCACCGGATCCTCAGCCGTCCCCAACAACTCCTCCACCCGCAGCTCGGCATTCTTGAGGATCTGCTCCGCGCTGCGGGCGTGCCCGACCCCCTCTTCGAAGAGCGCCAGTGCCCTCTCGAGCTCGAGGTCCGAGGTCTCGAGAGACCTCACGATCTCTTCGAGCCGCTGAAGACGAGCCTCGAGCGACTGAGCATCGTCGCCTATCGGCTCGTGGACTTCGGCTTCGGTCGTCATGATTCCATACCTATCTCTGGCTCCTGCCTTTTAGCTCGGGCCCGCGTCGGCGTTCACACACTGCATCCTATCCACTCGAATCCAAGGCTTCGCAAGGCACGGTCCCGTCAGAGACCCGAAGTGAGAATCCCGTACCTGGAGACAACTCCGCAACCCCCCGCAGGATCCTTCCCGAGGCATCCTGCGGGAGGGCATATCCTCGACCGAGAGTCGAGAGTGGCGACAGGACGTGCATCTTATTCAGCACCTCGGAAAGCCGCGCCCTCTGGAGCGAGCTCAGCCGCCGTGTTACCGACTCCAGCCTGTCGGTGACCCGCTCGAGGATTTCACGCCGCGGCCGGGCGAGACCCGATGCAGCGCGGAATAGTCCCCCGTTGGCGACCTCCAGGCCTTCACGCCGTCTGAGCACCGTCGCCGCGAGGAGTGCCCTCATCCGTACGCGGGACACCGCAAGCGTCTCCTGCACCGTTTCTCCGTCCGGTACGGCGGTTTCAGCACCCGCGGACGGTGTGGGGGCACGCACATCGGCAACCAGGTCAGCGATCGTCACGTCTACCTCGTGTCCCACTGCAGAGACGACCGGGACGGGGCACCGAGCGATGGCCCTGGCGACCTCCTCTTCGTTGAAGGCCCACAGGTCTTCGAGGGACCCACCGCCTCTCCCAACGATCAATACGTCGACGAGGCCGCTCGACCCCAACACGTCGATCGCGCTCGCGACCTCCGCACTGGCACCTTCGCCCTGAACCCGAGTGCCGCGAACGACCACCCGGGTCCAGGGAGCCCTCCGCCGAATGACGGTCAAAACGTCATGGAGGGCAGCCCCCGACAAGGAGGTGACCACCCCGACAGTGCCCGGAAAACGCGGCAATGGCCGCTTACGCTCCTGCTCGAAGAGGCCCTCCGCCTCGAGGGCAGCCCGAATTCGCTCGAACGCACGACGCCAGAGGCCCTCGGCACCCTCATCCTCTATGCGGCGCACGACGAGCTGGTACTCTCCCTTGGCCTGGTACAGCGTGAGACCACCGAACGCCCGTACCGTCATGCCCGGTTCAGGATCCGCGGGTAGGGTGGCGGCCTCCGTCTTGAACATGGCACACCGGATCTGGGCGCCCTCATCCTTCAGCGTGAAGTAGCAGTGCCCAGAGCGGGCACGGGTCCAATTGGCGATCTCACCCGAGACCCAGAGGCTCTCGATGGTGTCCTCGAGAAGGAGCCGCACAGCCCGATTGACCTGCGACACGCTCCAGACTTTCGGCTCAGGCATCCCCGATCCCCGCGGACCGAGCCGCAGCGTCGACCGTGTTGGAGAGCAGCATGGTGATGGTCATGGGTCCAACCCCCAACGGAACGGGGCTGATCGCTGACGCAACCTCTTTCACCTCGTCGAAGGCCACGTCTCCGGTGAGTCGGTAGCCGCGTTCTCGAGTGTCGTCCTCGACCCGATTCACTCCCACATCGATCACGACCGCCCCCGCCTTCACCATATCCCCACGAATCAGATTGGGCTTGCCGATGGCTACGATGAGGATGTCCGCCATCCGTGTGATCGCGCCGAGATCAGGCGTCCGGCTGTGTGCCACGGTCACGGTGGCGTTACCTCCGGGGGACTTGCGGAGCAGGAGAGCGGCCATGGGGCTCCCAACGATGTTGGAACGCCCAACGACCACGGCGTGCTTGCCCGCGGGATCGTTGCCACTACGCAGGAGCATTTCGATGACGCCCCGCGGCGTACACGGCGCCATCACATCCAGATCTCCTGCGGCGAGGCGACCCACGTTGATGGGATGAAAGCCGTCCACGTCCTTGGACGGATCAATGGCCATGAGCACCTTGGGCTCCTCGATCTGCTCCGGCAAAGGTAGCTGGACCAGAATTCCGTGAATATCCGGGTCGGCGTTGAGCCCTGCGACGACACCCAGGAGTTCATCCTCCGACGTCTCCTTGGGAAGCGTCGTTTGCCGGGAGTGGATGCCCGCCTCGGTGGCCGCCTTGTTCTTCATGCCGACATACGCTTGACTGGCCGGGTCGTCACCGACGAGCACCACCGCCAGCCCGGGGATGACTCCCGAGTCCTTCAACCGCTCGACCCGTTCCCTGAGCGTTTCTCGGATCGAGGTCGATATATCCTTACCTGAAATGACAGTAGCAGACATCCGGTCTCCTGTAGGATATGCGTCGCTAACGCGCGAAGTCGACAGCTCGGGTTTCTCGAATTACCACGACCTTGATCTGGCCGGGGTATTGAAGCTCACTCTCGATGCGCCGGGCGACTACCTCTGAGATCTGAGCCATCTCATCATCCGTGACCTTCTCGGGCTCCACCATCACGCGGATCTCCCTCCCCGCCTGGACCGCAAAGCAGCGCTCCACACCGGGATGGTCCATGGCGAGCTCCTCCAGTTTTTCAAGACGCTTCACGTAGCCATCGAACATCTCGCGACGAGCCCCCGGCCGAGACCCCGAGATGGCGTCACCCGCGGTGACCAGGAAGGTCTCGGGAAAATAGTGGGGTTCCTCGTCATGGTGTGCCTTGATGGCATTCAGCACGATCTCCGACTCCTTGTGCTTCTTGCAGAGGCGGTACCCCAACTCCACGTGCGTCCCCTCCTGTTCGTGAGTGAGGCCTTTGCCCACATCGTGGAGGATTCCGGCACGCTTCGCCTCCTGCACGTCGAGCCCCATGTCCGTGGCCATGCTTCCCGCCAACTGGGCAACCTCCGCGGAGTGCTGAAGCTGGTTCTGTCCGTACGAGGTCCTGAACTTCAGTCTCCCTAGGACCTGGACGATTTCGCGGTGAACGTTGTGGATGCCGAGCGCGTAGAGAACTTCCTCCGCCGCCTCAATCATCGACTGATCGACTTCCTCACGGCTTTTTTTCACCGTTTCCTCGATCCGGCCGGGATGGATTCGCCCATCCTCGATCAGCCGCTCCAGCGAGACGCGAGCGACCTCGCGCCGCACTGGATCGAAACCCGAAAGAACGACGGCCTCCGGAGTATCGTCGATAATGACGTCGATGCCCGTCGCCTGCTCGAAGGCTCGGATATTTCGCCCCTCCCGTCCGATGATGCGCCCCTTCATCTCGTCCGAAGGGAGTTGGACGACGGAAACGGTCATCTCGGCCGTCTGTTCAACGGCCATGCGTTGGATGGCGAGACCGAGGATCTTCTTCGCCTCGCGTTCAGCCGTGCGCTGGGCCTCCTCCTTGAACTCACGGACCGTGTTCGCGGCCTCGGCCCTGGCTTCGTCCTTCAGATCCTGGACGAGTTGTCGCTTCGCTTCGGCGACCGACACGCCGGCCGTCGACTCGAGCTTCTGGCGCACTTCTGTATGAAGACGATCGAGATCCCGGGTCGTCTGTTCGAGCTTTTCTTCACGCTCCTCGAACTCTCGACTCCGCCGACCCTGCATGGACTCCCGCTCATTGAGCGTATCGAACCGGCGGTCCAGCGCCTCGGAGCGTTCGGTAAGCCGTCCTTCCGATCGCTCGGAATCCTCTCTGAGGCGGAGCTCTTCCTTCTCCCAGGATTCGCGGAAACGAAAGACCTCTTCCTTGCCCTCGAGAAGTTTGGACTTGAGAAGTCTATCGGCTTCTTCCTGGGCGTGAGCCAGGATTTTCGAGGCTTCATCCCTAGCGGCCGCTTGAGCCCTCTTCTGACGCGTTCGCTCGACCAGGCCCCGCGCAACATAGCCGACGACCCCCAAGAGCAACGCCACAGCAGCCGCTGGTACAATACCCAGCGGGTCCATTTATTCGACTCCGATCGAACGCGCAAGAAGAACGCATCCGAGTGGTGAGCGTTATCACATTGCTGGGAAGAATTAGATTCGGCCTGTGCTAGATGCAAGGAGCCTCTGCAAACTCAAGCAGAACGAATTCTTCTCCGTCCTGGCCGGGGGCCATGTCGGAGTCCTACTCCGACCCTCCCACGACTCCTTCTTCCAATCGAGCGGCGAGTTCGGATACGCGGCTCGCTATCTGTCCGCCGGCCTGCTCGCTGCCATCCCGGGCCTGGAAAAGCTCGTCCGTGATCGAGAGGGCGGCAAGAATCGCCGTCTTGTGTCCCTCGAGTGAACCGACCTGCTTCATGATCTCGTGAATGCGTCGGTCGACGTATTCGGCACAGAGTCTCGTATAGTCCGGCTCGGCGCTAGAGCGTATCGCGTGCTCCTCACCGGCAATGCTGACCGTAACGGACTGTTTCTCCCTTTCCTTCACCTCTGCTCCTCCAAGAACTTGATCCGTTTCAGAAGCTTCCCGACTCCTTCTTTACCCAGGTCCAGGCGTGCGCGTAGGTCTCGGTTTTCCTCCTCCAGAATGTGCAACCGATCGATCATATCTCGGGGGCCTTCCTCTCCCGATGTGACCGCGCGCAGCAGTCCTTCCAACTCTTCGCCCTGAGCATCCATGCGGGAGAACTCACTTCGCAACCTGTGGACCTCCCCAAGGACGGAAGCTACGGCCCTCTCCAGGTGAGCGATGGCGGCGTCCGGCGAGACGGCCTCGTTGTCAGAGTCGCTGTCGGACACCTAGATCCTCCTGCAGAGTCTTCAAGAGCTTGCCGACGACACGGTCGATTTGTTTGTCGGTCAACGTCCGATCCCAGGCCTGAAACCGGAGACGAAATGCTAGAGAACGATCACCGTCTCCGACGCCTTTGCCACGGTAGAGGTCGAAGATGGTGACGTCGTCCAAGAGATCACCCCCGGTCTCCTGAATTTTCTCGATTACGGCCGCAGCCGCAACATCCGGGGGGACGATCAACGCCAGATCCCGATCGACTCCTGGGAATTGTGGAAGCGGTCGAAACGTCGGCGTGGTCTCCGCCGGTGGATCTGCGGGGAGCCGAAGCTCCAATCCCCATAAATCTCCTGCCCACGCTGGAGTATCGATGCGGTGGCTCACGACCCGGCCGGCCGACCCCATCCGGACCCCATCGGCAAGTACGACCGACACGGACAGCGAGGGCTCGAACAGGTTGTCGCCCTCCGCCTCCGTGGAGACCGATACTTCGCTCCAGCCCGAAGCCGCGAGGGCACTGTCGAGGATTCGCCTGAGATCCCAAAAGTCCACCGAAGCCCCTTCCTCCGACCAGTGACTCGGGTGCTGCCTGCCCGTCACCGCCACAGCGACATGGAGGTCCTCGCTCGGGGGCTCTCCCACGTCTCCCCCTTGGAACACCGTACCGATCTCGAACAGGCGAACGTCTCGGGATCCTCGCGCCAGGTTGTACTCCACGTTACGGAGCAAATCCGGAAGCAACGATGCGCGTAAATACCTTTCCTCCATAGAGATAGGATTGTTTATCTCCACGTTTCCTTCATATTCTGGAGCGAAGGCGGGGTTCGTGGCTTCGAGGAGGCCTTCTTGGGTCAGCACCGCGCGAAGTCGGTCCTCTAGCTGAAAGACCGGATGATCCGGAACGGTCGTCGGGCGGAATGGCCCGAGCTCCTCGGGGAAGCGATCGTACCCGTACGTCCGTGCGATCTCTTCGATCAGATCGATCTCCCTCGTCACATCGTAGCTGCGGTACCCCGGCACCTCGACCTCGATCTCTTCTCCCGTCTCTTTTTGCGTCCCCTTGCCGAGAGTGAAACCGAGCGGCCCGATGAGCGAATCGATCTCCTCACGCCCGAACGAGACCCCTAGGACCTGCGCGACTCGAGACGTACGCAATACCAGCGAAGACGTCTGCCACGGCCTCGGCAGAACCTCCAAGATGGGCCCATCGATCTCGCCACCGGCCGCCGCCAGGATGATTTCGAGTGCCCTCCTTACGGCTGGAAGATGCCCCTCCGGGTCGACGCCCCTCTCGAAGCGATAGCTCGCGTCCGTCGAAATTCCGAGCGCTCGCCTCGTACTCCGGATCGACTTCGGATCGAAAAGTGCGCACTCCAGGAGCACGTCGACCGTATCCTCGGTAACCGATGAGTGTTTGCCACCCATGGTACCGGCGATGTCGTGCGGCACCGAAGCGTCGCAGATCAACAGCATCTCGGAGTCGAACTCGTGATCGAGTCCGTCGAGGGTCTGCATGGTCTCGCCGTCTTGGGCCTTCCGAACGACGAGTCTGGACTCCTGCAGTCTTCTCAGGTCATACGCGTGCATCGGGTTTCCCATCTCCAACATCACGTAGTTAGTGGCGTCCACCACATTGTTGATCGACTGCTGTCCCACTGATCGTAGCCGGGCAGTCAGCCACTCTGGGGACGGGCCGACCGTCACCCCCCGAATGATCACACCCAGAAAACGCCAGCAAAGATCGGGCTCCTCCACGCAAATCGAGACTTCGCCGTGCGTGACCTCGCGCTCGTCACTGCGTACCTCGATATCCACCGTGGGGGCCCCGGGGATGGGAGGAAGCACCACCCCGCCCACCCCGTCTGGTGCTACCTCTCTCGCGAGACCCAAATGCGACAGCCAATCGCCCCGGTTGGGCGTCACCTCCACGTCCATGCGCACATCGTCGAGTCCCAGGACCTCGACAAGGGGCTGCCCAGTCGTCGAGTCGTCGGACAACCTCATGATTCCGGCCTGATCTCGGCCCAACCCGAGCTCTCGCTCGGAGCAGAGCATCCCGTTCGAGTACTCTCCTCGGATCTTCGCCTTCTTCAGCTTGAATCCGTCGGGAAGAGTTACGCCCACTCCGGCGAAGGGATAATACCCCCCTTCCGCAATGACCGGAGCCCCGCACACGACTTGTAGAACCTCGCCACCATTGTCGACCTCGCACAGTGACAGCCGGTCAGCGTTCGGATGCCTTCGCACGGACTTGACCCGCGCCACAACAACGTCCTCGAGGCCAGCACCTACCGACTCCATGGTCTCCACCGGAGCTCCGCGGGTGGCGAGATGCTCCGCAATCTCCTCTGGACTCGCCTCGAGGCCCGGGACCATCGACCTCAGCCAGGAATAGGAGACGTTCATTGGTCCGGCCCATGCGTGAACTGTGACAGGAAGCGTACGTCATTCTGGAAAAACAGGCGTAGATCGGGCACCCCGTACTTGAGGAGTGCGATCCGAGCAGGGCCCATGCCGAAGGCGAAACCAGTGTAGCGCTCGGCATCGTAACCGACGTTCTCGAGGACGTTCGGGTCCACCATGCCCGCGCCCATGATCTCGATCCAGTCGGATTCGACCCTCGTCCCGTCCTTCCGCGTAATCATGCGCTTCACGTCCACCTCGGCGCTGGGCTCGGTGAACGGAAAATACGAAGGACGAAAGCGCACCTTCGTCCCCGGACCCCAGAATCTGCGGGCGAACTCCGCCAGTGTGGCCTTGAAGTCGACGAAGGAGACGCCTTCGTCGACCACTAGTCCTTCGATCTGAGCAAACGCGGGCGTATGCGTAGCGTCGTAGGTGTCCCTCCGGTAGACCATGCCTGGGGCCAGAATTCGGATCGGCGGCTCATGCTTCTCCATCGTGCGGACCTGAACCGGGGACGTGTGGCTTCGTAGTAACACCGAATCCTTCAGATAGAGCGTGTCCTGCTCGTCCGCCGCGGGATGGTCGAGGGGCGTGTTCAGCGCCACGAAGTTGTACCATTCCGTATCCGCCTCTGGCCCGCGGGCTCGGACGAATCCCATCGACCGAAAAATCTGCCAGATTTCGTCCACCACCTGAGTCACGGGGTGAGAACCACCGATCCACCGTCTTCGGCCCGGAAGGGTCAGGTCATCGCCCGAGGACGCTCCGCTTCCATCCGACTCAAAGTGAACCAGGCGGGCTTCCAGCGCGTCTCGGATCAAGCCCTTTACTCGGTTCGCCTCAGCGCCCACAGGTCGCCGCTCGTTTTCGTCGATCTCCCCGAGCTTCCGTAGGATCTGGGAGATACGGCCGTCTTTGCGGCCGAGATACGAGATTCGGATCGTCTCGAGGCCGTCCGCGTCTAGGGATGCCCCAATCGCTGAAAGCGCCTCAGATTCCAGGTCTTGAAGGACTTCGGTCAAAGACATCTGCTGATTCATATGGGATATTCTATGCGTCGATGCGAGGGTCAGGACCGAGGCTGGCGACACTCGGCAGCGCCGTCAACGACAAAGGGCCCCGCGACTCGATCGTCGCGAAGGCCCCCGGACGGGTCGCTGTGTAAGGGTAGCGACGGGTCAGCATCCGAACCGGAAAGAGCCGGGCTAGCGAGCGCCGAGCCCCTCTTTCGCCCGATCGGCCAGAGCGCTGAACGCATCCGGACTGCGCACGGCCAGATCCGCCAGAGCCTTACGATCCAACTCGACCCCAGCCTGCTTGAGGCCGTTCATGAATCGCGAATACGTCAACTCATTTTCACGGGCTGCCGCATTGATTCTGGCGATCCAAAGCCGCCGAAACGTGCGCTTCTTGTTCTTGCGGTCTCGATAGGCGTGTTCCCAGCCCTTCTCGACCGCGTCTTTGGCTGTTCGAAATAGGTTCTTTCGGCCACCGAAATAACCTTTCGCCGCCTTGAGGATTTTCTTTTTCCGCTTATTACGAGCGGGAGAAGACGTTGCTCTTGGCATTGAAGTCTCTCCTTTCTCCTACGACCCTGGGAGGAGTCGCTTCATACGTTTCAGGTCTCCCGCAGACACGAGGGTCGCCGAGCGGAGCCGCCGCTTTCTCTTCTTTGATTTCTTGGTGAGGATGTGGCTCTTGTTGGCCCTCATCCTCCTTATTTTACCGGTCCCGGTGCGCCGCAAACGCTTGGCCGCCCCGCGGTTGGTTTTCATCTTCGGCACTTCAGTTGCCTCCTGGAGCTTCCGGTCCGACCCCCACACCCATCACGACTTGAGCGGTCCCAGAACCATCGACATAATCCGGCCCTCAAAGCTCGGGTGAGACTCCACCTTGCCTACGTCCTTGAGGTCCTCTGTAACGCGCGTGAGGACGTCTCGGCCTAGCTCGGGATGAGTCACTTGCCTGCCCCGAAACATCATCGTCAGTTTGACCTTGTTACCCTCTTCCAGGAACCGACGAGCATGACGAGTCTTGAAGTCGTAGTCATGATCTTCGATTCCCGGTCGAAACTTGACCTCTTTTACAGAAACGTGGTGCTGTTTCTTCTTCGCTTCACGAGCAGCGCGCTGAGCCTCGTACTTGAACTTCCCATAATCCATCAACTTCACGACGGGAGGTCGGGCTTCGGGAGCGACTTCGACGAGGTCAAGGCTCCGATCTTGTGCGAGGTCGCGCGCTTCTTCGATGGAAACGATACCGACCTGGCCGCCCACTTCGTCAATCAAACGGACCGGACTGATCCTAATCTGATCGTTCACGCGGACTCTTTGCTCGCTTATAGTCCCCTCCTGTAACTGTGGCGCCGCGGGATCAGGCTGGATCCCGAGTATGCACAAAAAACCCGGATCTTCCGGGGGCCGCAAGGGTCACCGAAACCAGGGACACGCCCTAGATCTCGGGACCACAACGACCCGGCGGTATCCAAACGACAGTGGAACCGAAAGGTGGAGCCGCGCGTCGCAGCTCACTTCCGTATTGTCCAACCCCAACTGGGGGTGGTACGAAGATCAATGGGATCCGAAGATCCGTCAAGGCCGGACCGTAGTGCAATGGCGTTCAAGGCAGAGCCCGGCTCTCGATCTCGCTCTTCACCCTCGAAACAAACTCCGCCCGATCTACGACCTCCTGCTTCTTGCCGGCGCCACGCCTGCGGATCGCCACCGTATCGGCCTCGACCTCGCGCTCCCCGATTACCGCCATGTAGGGGACCTTGTGCACCTCGGCATCGCGGATCCGGTATGAGAGTGTTTCACGGTCCATCAAGGTCGCGCGGATCCCCTCGGCCCGGAGTCGCTCCACGAACTCGGTCGCGGACTGGGCGAAGTGCCCCGAGATGGGGAGCACGCGGACCTGCTCCGGAGCGAGCCACACCGGGAACGCCCCCGCGTAGTGCTCCACCAGCCCACCCACGAAACGCTCCATGGAACCCACCAGAACGCGGTGTAGCATCACCGGTCGATGTCGCTCGTTGTCCTCCCCCACGTACTCCAATTCGAAGCGCTCCGGCAGGTTGAAATCGAGTTGCACGGTCGGGCCCTGCCACTTCCGCCCAATGGCATCGATGAGCTCGAAATCTAGCTTGGGTCCGTAGAACGCTCCGCCACCCTCGTCGTAGTCGAAGGCCACGCCACGGGCCTCCAAGGCATCAGCGAGGGTCCGAACGGCCGAGTCCCACTGCTCATCCGTGCCCAACGCCTTCTTCTCGGGCTTCGTCGCCAACGCGATCGAGTAAGGGTAACCGAACGCCGTCAGGATCTCATCCACGAGATCCAGAAGCCGGTCGACCTCCTCGCGAACCTGATCAGGCCTGCAGAAAACGTGTGCGTCGTCCTGAGTAAAGCCCCGTACCCGGAGCATCCCGTGGAGTACGCCGCTGCGTTCGTATCGATAGCAGGTCCCGAACTCCGCCATGCGAATCGGAAGATCCCGGTAGGAACGCTGTTGAGACTGGTAGATGGCGATGTGCCCAGGGCAGTTCATGGGCTTCGGGCGATACGCGCCACCTTCCATGTCCAGAGCCCCGAACATCCCGTCCTTGAAGTTCTCGAGGTGCCCCGAGATCTCGAAGATGCGCTCACTCATGATGTGCGGTGTGTACACCAGATCGTACCCGTGCCGCTGGATCAACGCCTGCTCGAAGCGCTCGATCTCGCTTCTGATGATGGCGCCCTTGGGGTGCCAGAGGATCAGGCCGGGGCCGATCCGCGCGTCGGTCGAGAAGAGATCCAGCTCGCGCCCCAGGACGCGATGATCCCGCTTCTTGGCCTCCTCCAGGCGCTCCAAGTGCTCCGTGAGGTGAGACTTTTTGAAGAAGGCGGTACCGTAGATACGCTGCAGCATCTGACGCTTCTCGTCGCCACGCCAATAGGCTCCCGCACCCGAGAGCAGCTTGAAGTGCTTCAGGCTGCCCGTGGAGGCCACGTGTGGGCCACGGCAGAGGTCGAGAAAAGGGCCGTCGCGGTAGACGGTGATGACCTCGTCCGCCGAAAACTCTTCTAGGCGCTCCAGTTTGAGCGGGTCGTCCGCGAAGAGCTCTTTCGCCTCGTCCACGGTGACCACACGCCGCTCGAATGCGTAATCGGCTTTCGAGACTTCGGCCATCTTGGCCTCGATGGCCTCGAGGTCCGAGGGTGTGAACGGCTCGGGCACCTCGAAGTCGTAGTAGAACCCGTCGTCGATGGCGGGGCCGAATCCGATGCCGGCGCCGGGGCGCAGCTCCCGTACGGCCGTTGCCAATACATGCGCCGCCGAGTGGCGTAACACGGCAAGTGCGTCGTCGTCCCGCTCGGTCAAGATTCGGATTTCGGCGTCCCCAGAGAGGGACGTGCCCAAATCGACCGTTTCACCGTCGATCTGCCCTGCTACCGCAGCCTTGGCGAGACCGGGCCCGATCGCGGCAGCAACATCGCCCACGGACGAACCGGCGGGTACCTCGAGGCGCGTCCCGTCCGGGAGGATCACGTTGATCATGGGGGCGGACATCGTAGGCGTTCCTCGGCGTCCGGAAAGGGATCGCTGCTCCCCTCCCCTACAGTAGGACGGAATCGGCTCGAACGAGAGGAACCTACCCGTTCAAGGACCTGGGATAAAGGGCTTTGGGCATACGGTGGAAACAACCGTGCCCCCGGCGTCGCTGTGCGACACCGGGGGCACGGTTGGGCTTCTATCATGCCTCGAAAGGCGTGTGAGGCGCCTAGTACATTCCTCCCATGCCACCACCCGGCG
>CAUZAE010000042.1:0-19769 GCA_963577685.1 Gemmatimonadales bacterium UBA6960
CGGGTTGCAGGATGGTTTCATCGGAGGAAATTTAGCGCGGCCAGCGTCTCCTAGAAACAAGTCGTTCCTCGGGAGCCCTGTGGGCAGCAGTGGAACTTGGCTGGCCTAAAGAAA
Source organism: Gemmatimonadales bacterium UBA6960 (assembly GCA_963577685.1). GTDB lineage: Bacteria > Gemmatimonadota > Gemmatimonadetes > Longimicrobiales > Gaopeijiaceae > UBA822. The sequence goes on from CAUZAE010000042.1 coordinate 115, forward strand.
GCGCTCCCTTTCACTTCACACGTACGATCCACCCACCTCCGCCCAACATTCCTGCGTACTCGGCCACATGCTCAGCAACTTCATCTTCAAGCATGTCCCGAACGACCTCTGGCAGCACCGCCTTTCCCTCCGAACGTGTGCCCTTTCCGGTTATCACGTGCACCACGCTCCCAGCCGAGCCTCGAGAATGCGTCGTGAGGAAGTCCAGCACGAGTGGCTGCGCCTGCGCTCCCGTGTAGCCATGCAAGTCCAGCGTGGCAACAGATCGCTCACTCAGGAGCCTGACGATACCGGTCATTTCAGGAACTGGTGTCGAGATCTCTTTTGCCCGTCGCTTGCGCCGTCTACTCATCTGTGCCCGATCAATCTCCGCACGTGGGAAGGTAAGCCCAAAGGCCCCGACGGATTGACGCCCGTCAAGACACTCGTGTACTCTTTGCCAGGGCTGCTCGACGCGGTCCCTTGTGATTCCTTCAGGGAGTCTAAACGATGCTCGTCGTAAAGAACACAGACCGGGAGAGCACCCCTAGGATTGCTTTTCTTGCCTTGGCGATCGGAGCCTTAGCGGTCCCGGCCGGTTTGGTCGCGCAAGAGTCCAACGGTCAACACGAGACCACCTTTACCAGGGACGTCGCTCCCATTCTTCAAGGGCACTGCCAAAGGTGCCATCGAGAAGGAGGCGTCGCGCCCATGCCGCTAACGACCTATGAGGAGGCACAGCCCTGGGCCGCAATGATGTCATATAAGACCGGGTTGCGTGACAAAGCCGGCGCCATGCCACCGTGGTATGTCGAGAAGGACATCGGTATCCAGGACTTCAAGGACGATCCCTCTCTAAATGACGAGCAAGTCGCGACCATTCAGCGGTGGGCCTACGCAGGAGCTCCTGAGGGGGATCCCAGGAATATGCCTCCGCCCCTAGTCTTCAATGACGTGAATACGTGGACGGCGGGAGAGCCGGACCTGATCGTGAAGCTCGACGAACTCGAGGTGGGTGCCGACGCACCGGACTGGTGGGGCAACATATCTAGCATGCCTACAGGCCTTACCGAGGACCGCTACGTAGCCTCCGTCGAGATCAAGGAAATCAACGATGTAGACACTAAGAATGCGAGCCGCTCCACAGTCGGCGGCCGCTACGTGGTCCATCACATGATCTGGAGCACGGGGGTTCTCGATGAAACTGGCGAGCTGGCCGAGGGAGAGCGGCCCATTAGCTGGCCAGTACACGAAGTTGGTCGTAACCCAGATGTCTTCGATCCGGACGGAGGCAGGCTGCTCAAGGCGAATTCAAGCATCTTTTCCAACTCAATCCACCTGCACTCTAACGGCAAAGACAGCAAAGCCCACTTGGAGGTTGGATTCCGGTTCCACCCGAAGGACTATGAGCCGAAGTACGGGTCGAGGATCACTCGCTTAGGTAACGCTGTCGACATCGACATCAGGGCGGGAGAAAAGGACCAGGAGCTACACGCCTATACAGTGCTTAACGCTCCCACCAAGATCGTGACGTTCGAGCCACATCTTCACGCACCCGGATCGCGCATGTGCCTGGAAGCGATTTGGGGCTACAACGTCGAGACCTTGTCCTGTGTAGGCTATGATCACAACTGGGTTCGTGGCTATGTCTTCGCCGATCACGCACAGCCGCTGCTGCCCGAGGGGACGGTCCTCCACATCACCGGCTACATGGATAATTCTCAGGACAACCCGATGGTCCCCGACTCAAGGAACTGGCAGGGCTCCGGGAACAGATCCGTGGCCAATATGTTTATCGACCTCGGGCAACGGGTCACTCTTACCGAAGAGCAATTCATGGAAGAGATGGCTGAACGACGCGAACAGCTCAATCTGACCAAGAACGATCACGTTATCGGCTGTCCACTGTGCACAGTTCTGGCAGTTCCCGGAGGATGATCAGAATGAGTGGACCGGGTGTCAGACGCAGCCGGAATATCGTCACGACTGGAGCTTTGGTCCTAGTGCTCACCCTCTGGCTGGTTCCGGTGAAGGCAAACGCCCAGGAAAGCTATAGCCGCGGCCAAAACGTTTCCCCGGCCTTCGAGGGGTGGGAGGAGAACGAGGATGGGTCCTTCAGTTTCCTTTTCGGGTATATGAACCGGAACTGGTTGGAAGAACTGGACGTCCCCGCGGGGCCCGACAACAACATCTCGCCCGGCCCTGCCGATCAGGGTCAGCCCACCCACCTGCTCCCCCGTCGGAACCGATTCGTATTCAAGGTTACAGTCCCCGTCGACTGGGGAGAGAAGGAGATGATCTGGACACTTACGACTAGGGGCAAGACCGAGTATGCCTATGCATCGCTGAGAACGGACTACAAAATTGACAACATGGTGATCGCCTCCGAAACGGGTTCCCTCGGGGCAGGAGCCAGCACGCCCGAGTCGCGAGCGAACGTTCCTCCCCACGTCCGCCTGATCGGGGAGAGTGTGAGGCGAGCCTCAGTGGGGCAGCCGGTAACGCTGGTCGCAGAGGTGACGGATGATGGCTTACCCCGAGCTCGCCGTCGTCGCCCACCTCGTGACCCTGAGGCCACGCCTAGGCTACCGGCCGCAGCTCTCCGCCCTCCAACACGAATCACAGTCGGCAAGGCCAACGGTCTTAACCTCGCCTGGTTCGTTTATCGGGGCGACGGAAGTGTGACATTTGATCCGCTGCAGGTGAAAGTATGGGAGGACACACGAGCCGCTGCCAACTCCCCTTGGGCGCCACTCTGGTTTCCCCCGGAGCTGCCCGAAGACGGACTCTGGCAAGTTAAGGTCATCTTCGACCGTCCGGGAACGTATGTGCTCCGCGCACGGGCAGATGACGGCGGCCTGTACCACGATGTGGATGTGACAATCATCGTGGCACCGATAAGTCAGCAATAAAGGCCACCCCATAGATCCTGAAGAGGAAGAGAGAATGACACGTTTACCGAATAACCGGTCGCGGTGGAGTCTCGTCGCCTTAGCCGTCTTCCTGGCGTGGAGTTGCAGACCGAACGACGAGACCTCGTCAAGAGCCGGAACCCCCGAGCAGCGAGCGGCTCTGTTCGACACCGTCATTGCGCTGACCACCTCCCGGGAAGCGTTCTCACCGGCAAAAGAGCAGCACTGGGGTTCCGATCCCCTGATGTCGATGGCAGCCTACCGAGACGAGGTTGTTGGAGCAGACACGGAAGAGGCACTCTTCTACGCGCTCGAGAAGGTTAGCAACGCCCGTAACGACAGGCACCTAGACGTCAGTCTAGTCCCCGGCGGGCTCCGGCTTGCAGAGTCGGCAGGAGTCGAAGGAGGGGTGGGTCCCACGCACTTGGCCCCGGTTCGCATTCTCCCTGACTACGGTGATCCATCAGTATACTTCGTGGCCGATGTCTCAGAAGACCCGGCACACTTCCCGGAAGGGCAGGCCGAGCCCGGAGACCAGGTCATATCCGTGAACGGGCGTCCCATGGCAGAGTACGAGACAGCCGTACGGCCTTATCAGGCGTCTTCGTACAAAGCAAACCTCCGCTGGCGTTTGGCGGAGGATATCACGGCCCGCACTGCCATCATGCCTGCTTCGTTCTATGGGGACGGCCTCAAATTGGAACTAGGGGGAGAGGACGGAACGGTGACCACGGTGACCCTGCCCTACCTCCACCCGGACTCTATTCCTTGGGCGGATCTCTCAGAGCCTAACTATCCGGGCTTCCAATTGGAGTACTCCACTCCCACCTACGACCTCCATCTTCCCGATGACGACCGCTCAGTATTGGTACTTACCTGGTACGGTTTCCGTGATACGATGATCGACGACGTTGATAAGCTCATGGATCTGGCTGTCGAGAGGGATTGGCTCGATTACGATCTTATTATCGACGGTACACGCAGCGGTGGCGGCTCAGCGGGAGCTTACGCGGTCCAACGCTTCACGCCGAAACCCTTCAAGACCACTTTCGGCAACCTGCGCATCAGCGATGTAGTGCCCCTCTTTACTGAATCCAAGAGGCGCGAGATTGGAGCGGGTGGATCCATGGACTCGGGGGTTCCGGAAGCGATGGATGACGGATCGTGGCTGATGGAATGGCTGGATACGGACGTGGCCGATTCTGTGGCCACTGGGGCCGAATACACCAATAACGTGCCCTTCAAGCTGGCTCACGCTTCCAAGGACTCTGACGGCATCCTAAAACCAGCGCCCATACATTTCCGGGGCCGCTTGGTGTGCTTCTTCGTCCCACGTCGTGGCTCCCACCTCGACCAGTTCGCGTCTATCGTCAAGGACAACAACCTGGGGCATATCATCGGCATGACCCCGGGTGGTTACAGCAACACCTGGGAGTGGGACGAGGTACTCTACTTCCCCGGGACGGATCGTCCAGTCGTTCGATTCATGTGGAACGTAGGCCACAGCATCCGCCCAAACGGTGAGATCCTAGAGGGCAACCCAGCCCATCCTGACGAGCTCGTCCTGCTAACACGGGAAAACTTCCGCACGTACTACGGCGAGCTGCTCGAGCGTGCCATGACGTACCTCGGTGGCTGAGACTCCGGACATGAGCAACGATCGTTTCGCCGACTTCCGGTCCAACTTTCCGGGCGCCAGCGAGGGCGTCTTCACCAACGTGGCCCAGCGGGGGCTCATGCCGTTGCAGGTACGGGACGCCATCACGGCGTACCTGGACGGACGCACTGGACTGACCTGGAGCAAGGACGGCTCCTTCGACTTCGTGGAGGCGACCCGGATCGCCTTCGCGAATTTCGTGAACGCGCATCCGGACGAGATCGCCTTCGTCAAAAACGTCTCCGACGGTTTGAACCATATCGCCGGAGGGATGGACTGGCGGGCCGGGGACAACATGATTTTTTGCCCCGAGCTCGAGCATCCGGCCAACGTGTATCCCTGGTACAACGTGGCGCAGCGCTACGGGATCGAGGTGCGCACGGTGCCTTCCGACGACGGTCACGTAAACCTCGACAGGATCATGGCGGCGGTCGATGAGCGCACGAGGCTCGTTTCGGTCTCGACGGTGACGTTCTCCCCAGGGTTCGTCACCGACGTCCCGGCCCTGTCGACCGCGTGCCAGGGGCGGGGCGTGCGGGTCGTCGTGGACGCGGCGCAGTCCGTCGGCGTCCTGCACACGGACGTGGAGCAGCTCGGCGTCGACGCCCTGGCGGTCGCCACGCAGAAGGGACTGCTCGCCTGCTACGGGCTGGGCTTTCTCTACTGTAAGAAGGACTTCGCGGAAGAGCTGAAGCCTGCTGCGCTGGCGCGTTTCAGCGTGGCCATGGACGAGGACGCCCACGAGACGGCGTTCACTGGGGTAAACTTCACGTACGCTCCGGCGGCTCGGCGCTTCGACGGGGGCAATTACAACTACCTGGCCGTGACGGCAGTGAAGGCGGCTCTGGACCTATTGGACGGGCTCGGGACCCAAGCAGTCCATACGTATGTGCGAGATCTGACCATACGTATGGCCGAAGGGTTCCTCGAGGCGGGACTGCCCGTTTGTGGAGGAGCACCGGGCCCCCATCTCGGCCACATCGTGGCCCTGGGAGCGAGCGGTGGAGGCCGGCATTACACCGCGGATGACCCCGCCATGAACGCGCTTCACGAGGCCCTCACGCGGGAGGGCGTGCACCTCTCCATCCGGAAGGGCGTGCTACGGTTCTCGCTCCACGCCTACAACAACGAAGAGGACGTCGACCGGATTTTGGAGATCGCGAGGAGCGTGGGGTAGAAGCCACCGCGGTCGCCAGGGATCCGGTGGTCCGGTGGTCTCGTGATCAGGCGGCTCCACCCTGCCCATCCTCGAGACCGATCTCGACCCGGTCCGGCCTGGTTTCGACCGAACCTCGATGTGACCCTGGTGCGTCTCGACGATTCGCATCGCGATCCCGAGGCCGAGTCCCGTCCCGACGCCGACATCCTTGGTCGTAAAGAACGGCTCGGAGACATGGGATAGGATCTCTTCCGGAATACCGGACCCGTCATCGACGATCTCGATCTCGACCCAAATATCGTTGAGCCTGGTCTTGAGAATCAGCTCGCCACCCTCATCCATCGCGTCGATCGCGTTGTCTATGACGTTGGTCCAGACCTGATTGAGTTCAGCGGCGGCGACCTGCTCTACGGTGTCGGACTGGGCGGAAGTGTTCTCGACGGTCTGATCCGTCTGGACCTGTCCCACGGTCTCAACGGCCCAGCCAAGCAGTTCAGGATCGACCTGTATCTGGACGCGTTGCTGTGATAAAGACCTCCAGGAACGCCTCGCCGTAGCGCTCGAGCTTCAGCGGTCCGACGCCGGAGACCGCCAGCAGCTCCCCGGGAGTAGATGGGCGTGTCTCGGCCATCGCACGAAGGGTCTTGTCGCTGAATACGATGTAAGCGGGCACACCCTGCTCGTCCGCCAAGGACTTGCGAAGGTCACGCAGGCACTGAAACAGAGCCTTTCCTTCATCCGAAAGGGGCTCAGGCTCCGAAACACTGTCGTAGGATGTGCGTGATCGCCGTCGCGGGCCCGGGGTCGGGCGGGTCATTGCCGCGCCGGCCACCGCCGCCCGTGCCTTCCCGGCCATCATTCCCTCCGCAGCCATGTCTTCCGCCTTCACACCCGTGCACCAGTCGCAGGACGTCCCGCACCCGTCGATCTCCTCGCCGAAGTGGTGGAGGATCTTCTGGTGCCGGCACCCACCGTTTTCCACCAAGCGGAAGAGGGACTTGGTAGCCTCGGCCTTGGCCCAGTAGAGATCGGGATCGTCGATGTCGCTCAGGAACCGTTCGATCTGTTTCACGTCGGCCCATGAATAGAACAGGATACAGTCGCTATCGAGGCCGTCCCGACCCGCGCGTCCCATCTCCTGATACCAGGACTCCACGTCCTTGGGCATGTCCCGATGGATGACGAAACGCACATTCGACTTGTCGATACCCATGCCGAAGGCGATGGTCGCGACGATCACGTCGACATCGTCCCTCGCGAACGCGTCTTGGTTCGCCGCCCGATCGACGTCCTCCATCCCGGCGTGATACGGCAATGCGCGCACTCCCTGATCGCATAGGAAGCCGGCCATCTGATCAACCGCCTTCCGCGACGAGCAGTACAGAATCCCGCTTTGACCCGACCGTGCTGCGATCAGTCCAGCAATCTCCTGGCGGGTCGGACCGGTGCCCTTCTTCCTGCAGTAGATATGCAGGTTGGAGCGGAAGAAAGAGCCCTTGAAGCCTGCAGGCTCGTTCATGTCGAGTTGCCGGATGATGTCGCGAGCTACCGCATTCGTGGCGGTCGCGGTGAGCGCTAGCACCGGCACGTTGGGTAACCCCTCCCGAAGCCGCTGCAGCCGCCGGTACGACGGGCGGAAGTCGTGGCCCCACTGGCTGATGCAGTGGGCCTCGTCCACGACGAGCAACGACAGAGGCCAATTCCCGGCCTCCCTGCTCAAGCGACCGTCGAGCCCCTCCGGCGCGAGATAGACAAGCTCGTACTCCCCGGCCCTTAGCGCCTGGAGCCTGCGCTCTCGCTCGCCCGGCTCCAGCGACGAGTTGATCGCAGCCGCCCGAAAACCCAGATCCGAGAGCGCATCGACCTGGTCCTTCATGAGGGAGATCAGCGGAGACACCACGAGCACCGTGCCATCCATCATGCGGGCCGGCACCTGAAACGTGAGGGACTTGCCGGCTCCCGTAGGCATGAGCGCAATGCAGTCGCGACCCGCGACCACCGCTTCGATGACCTTTAGCTGGCCGGGGCGGAAGTCCTCGTAACCGAATACATCGCGCAGAACGTCGAGGGGGCTGAGGGCAGGGTCGAGGGGGATCGGAGACTCCATGTCTGGGCAGCGAGCGTGTCGCGACGCGGTGTGGCGCGAGCGGATACCGAGGGTGCCCCAAGGTACACCAATGCGGGGGGCGAGAAGAGAGGCGAGTGAGCCGAACACCGGCAAGAACCCGGTGCTAACCCTTTTGCCCGTTGACACTGCCCTCCGACTTCGCGAGCATTTACGCGTCACCCCTGACGGGGTGTGCATTCTGGATGAGGGCGTCGTCGTCGTTTTTGGACATCGCGACCCTTTTTCTTGTGGCCACAACGGCCACACATCAGCGCGGACATTCCGCGCAAGCAAGCAGTCGGTAAGTGCGTATCATCGTAGCTCCGACTTGCACAACCAAGGAGCGCGTAGATGCGTACCAGGGGATCAGTAAAGTGGTTTAACGACCAGAAGGGCTTTGGTTTCATCACCCCGGAGGACGGCAGCAAGGATTGCTTCGTCCACCACACCTCGATTCAGGCGGAGGGCTTCAAGACCCTCGCCGAGGGAGCCCAGGTGGAGTTCGACGTGGTGGAGGGCCAAAAAGGCCCCGCGGCGGAGAACGTCATCGCACTCTAGACGGTTGTTGAAACCAATAGAGGCCTGCGGGCCGCCCCGACCACTCGGGGCGGCCCGTTTTCTTTCTAGGTAGCGTCATGTCTGATCATCTTTCGTTGGTCGCACGAGAGCTCGGAGAGACCGTCCAGCAAGTCCAGGCGACCTCCGAGCTTCTAAGCAGCGGGGCCACCGTGCCTTTCATCGCCCGCTACCGGAAGGAGGCCACCGGCTCTCTGGACGAGGTGGCGGTGTCCGCCATCCGGGACCGCATGGCGCAACTCGCCGAGCTCGACAAGCGCCGAGACTCGATCCTGGCGTCGCTCTCGGAAAGAGGTCTCCTCGATGACGAGCTGCGCCGCCGCGTCACGGGCGCCGAGACTCTGCCGGCCCTGGAGGACGTATACTTGCCTCACCGGCCAAAGCGACGCACGCGAGCGATGGTGGCGAAGGAGCGAGGCCTGGAGCCTTTGGCGAAGCTCCTCATGGAGCAGACCGGCGAGCGAATCGACGTGGCAGCCTTTGTGGATCCCGAGCGCGATGTCGAGGACCGCGACGCCGCCCTCGCCGGGGCCCGCGACATCATCGCCGAAAACGTCAGCGAGGCCCCCGATGTCCGGCACGACTTGCGACATCTCTTCGCCGAGCGAGCGCTCCTCGCCTCGACGGGGGTCAAAAAGAAACAGACCGAGGCGGCGAAGTTCCGAGACTACTTCGATTGGTCCGAGCCTCTTCGCCGGGCCCCCTCCCACCGAATCCTCGCGATCTTGCGGGGAAGCAATGAAGGCTTCCTCCGGGTCCAGGCCAGACCCGACGAGGCGGACGCCCTGTTGCGGTTGAGGCGGCGCTACCTGCACGGGCACGGCTTCAGACGCGGCTTCACCGCCGAGGAGGTAGGTCGTGCCCTCGAGGACGCGTACAAGCGTCTGCTCCTCCCAAGCCTCGAGCGTGAGGCACTGAAGGGGGCAAAAGCCCGGGCCGACGAGGATGCCATCCAGATATTCGTCACGAATCTCCGAGAGCTCCTCATGGCGTCGCCCTTGCGGAACAAGCGGCTGCTCGCGGTGGACCCCGGCTTTCGGACCGGATGCAAGATCGTGGCGCTCGACGGCCAGGGAGCGCTCCTGCACAACAACACCATATTCCCCACTCAGAGCCAGGGTGGCCGTGTGGAGGCGGAGCGCCTCGTCCGGGACCTCGTCCAACGCTTCTCGCCGGAGGCCGTCGCGGTCGGTAACGGCACAGCGGGGCGAGAGACCGAGACCTTCGTCCGCAATTTAGACCTCGGACTCCCTGTGATCATGGTGGACGAAAGCGGCGCGTCTATCTACAGCGCCAGCGCCGTGGCTCGGGAGGAGCTACCCGATCACGACCTGACCGTACGCGGTGCGGTCTCTATCGGGCGTCGCCTCCAGGATCCCCTGGCCGAGTTGGTAAAGATCGACGCCAAATCCATCGGCGTAGGACAGTACCAGCACGACGTGGATCAGGGCGCACTCAAGTTCGCGCTGGACGACACGGTGGTGAGCTGCGTCAACGCCGTAGGCGCGGACCTCAACTCCGCCAGCGTGTCCCTTCTCACATACGTGGCCGGACTAGGTCCCGTGTTGGCGAAAAACATCGTGCGCTGGCGTGAGGACAATGGCGCCTTTCGGACACGGCGGGACGTGCTGAAGGTACCGCGGTTGGGCGGCAAGGCTTTCGAACAGGCAGCGGGGTTCCTGCGCATTCCCGACGGGTCACACCCGCTGGACGCGAGCGGCGTGCACCCTGAGCGGTACACCCTGGTGGAACGCATGGCCAAGGACCAGGGATGCTCAGTGGGCGAGCTACTCACCGACGAGGGGATGCGGGGCCGGATCGTCCCGGATCGCTACGTGGGCGAGGGTGTGGGCCGCCCCACGCTGGACGACATCCTGGACGAGCTCGCCCGGCCAGGACGGGACCCCCGCCCCGCATTTGAAGCCTTTTCCTTCGCCGACGTTCACGCCATCGGCGACCTGCAGCCCGGCATGGTCCTGCCCGGGCTCGTCACCAACGTCACCGCGTTCGGCGCATTCGTGGACATCGGCGTCCACCAAGACGGTCTCGTCCACGTGAGTCAACTAGCGGATCGCTTCGTGAAAGACCCGAACGAGGTCGTGCGGGTGCGTCAGCAGGTCGAGGTGCGCGTCCTCCAGGTCGACTTGGAACGGAAGCGCATCGGACTCTCGATGAAGAAGGGGTAGGGGCCGGTCCGGAGGCCGTGCGCTATCGCTCCGGCGTTCGCGCAACCCAGATGAGGTGGCGAGCACCTTTCCCGCGGTGCGCCCGTACCGGGATCTCGTCGACCTCGAAACCAGCCTTGCGCAGGCGCTTACTGAACGCGGGGTCCGTGCCGGCCGACCACACCGCCAACACGCCCTTTGGTCGGAGCGTCCTTTGGATCACGTTCAACCCGGCGCGCGAGTAGAGCCAATCGTTCCCCTTCTGGGTCAATCCCTCCGGACCGTTGTCGACGTCCAACAAGATGGCGTCGAAGGCTCGCCCCTCCTCCCTCAGAATGATGGCCACATCGACTTCGCGAACGACGACCCGGCCATCGCGGAGCGGATGGCCGGCATGCTCCCCAAGGGGGCCTCGGTTCCACTCGACCACGCCCGGCACGAGCTCAGCCACGACCACCTCGGCGTCCTGCCCGAGATGATGTAGCGCCGAAGCCAGGGTGAAGCCCACGCCAAGGCCGCCGATCAGCACACGGGGCCGCTCTCGACCGGCCAACTCCGCACACGCGATCTCAGCCAGCGCCTCCGCGGACCCGTAGGTTCGCGTACTCATCAGATCCTGGCCGCCCGGGACCTTGATAATGAAGTCCTGGCCGTGCTGGTAGAGAGCGAGCTCGCCACCGCCCGGCATCGCTGCGGTATCGAGCAAGGTCACGCGCTTCATGTCATGGAGAGCCCGACTCTCCGTCGGTGATCTTCGCGTCTTTCTTCTCGTCGTCCTTTTCAGGACGCTCCCAGGGCGTCCACTCGATATCCAGGACGTATTTCTGCATCCAGCGTAGCTCCTCGATATCCCGCGTACGCTGATGCCTCGGCTCGCGGAAGCCGTGCGGCTCACGGGGGAACTTCATGTAGCGCACTGGCGCCCTACCGATGTCCTTGATCGCCGTAAAGAACATCATGCTCTGCTGCTCCGTATCTGTCCGGTCGTTCATCCCGTGGATGAGCAGCGTGGCCGTAGAGATGTTCGCCACATGGGTGAGTGCGCTCTGGTTGCGCCACGCCTCCGCGTTGTCCCAGGGCGTGCCGCCGATGTGCCAGAGACGTACGTCGTTGTTGAAGCCCGGCCCGTACTCGGACGTCCAGTCGTAGACGCCCGCGCCGATCGATGCCGCTTTGAAGCGCTCAGTCTGCGTAATGGTCCACCCACCGAGAATGCCGCCGTAGCTCCATCCCTTCACGCCCATCCGGTCAGGATCCACGACGCCGCTCTCGATGAGCTGATCGACACCGTTCATCAGATCCCAGTAGTCGCCGAACCCGATGCCGTCACCCTGAGCGAACGTATTGCCCTCGCGAAGGTGGTCCGTGTAACCGCTGCTCCCCCGCACGTTGGGAGAGAGCGACGCGTACCCGAGGCCTGCATAAATGTGATAGCTCGGCCTCCAGCTATTGGAGAACGATCCCGCGGGTCCTCCATGGATGTTGAGGACGAGAGGCACGCGGTCGCCTTCCTCGTATCCAGCGGGTAGGTGGAACAGGCCCTCGATGGTGAAGTCGTCTTTACTCTTCCAGTCGATGACGCACATGTCGGCGAGCTGCCACTCTTCGACCTGCGGGTTCGCTTTGGTGAGCCGAACCGCCTCCGAGCCGCCCCCGACCCACAGATCCGATGGTGTGCGGTAGTCCGTGAACGAGTACACATAGGTTAAGCGGTCGGCGGAGTAGGAAGCCACCTGTAGAGTCCCCTCCACGTCCGTGAGCTGCGACACATCGCCGGACGCGACATCGACCGCGAACAGATTCGAATTCGTGCCCTGCTGCCCGCTGAAGTAGATGGTCTTCGAGTCCGTGCTCCACGTCGGGTTCCTCGGGGTGCCCTCGAAGGCCGCGGACAACAGCCGATGATTCCCGGACGAGGGGTCGAGCAACCACAGCTTGGTGTTGCGATTCATCCATTCCTGATCGTCGGCCGCCGTAAACAGGATGCTGGAGCCGTCCGGGGCCCACACGAGCCCACCCTCGGGCGCTCGATTGTCACTCAGCTTCGTGAGCTGGCCCGTGCCCACATCGGCAAAATAGATCTCGTTCAGGTACGAGTCGTTTCGCCGATTCTGCGTGCGGGCGGTAAGCGCGAGGCGTCGGCCGTCAGCGGAAATATCCCAACTGCCGATGATGAGCTCTTCATGGGTAATCTGACGCTCCTCCTTGGTCGCCATGTCGAAGACCCAGAGGTTGCTCCAATTGCTCGCAGTCTGCCCATTGGGCCCCTCATCGACGAAGATGGCGTCGGCGCCTTTCTTCTCCTCCTCTTCGACGTCCTCCGGCTTCTTATCGGGGGCCGCGAAGAAGATGGCGGAGCCATCCTTCGCCCAACGGTACTGGGCGACGCTGGTCTCGTGCTTGGTGAGCTGCACGGCCTCGCCCCCGACGGTGCGCATGAGGAAGATCTGTTGGAGGCGACTGTTGCCTCCGGCGCCAGCTCCGGATTCGCTACCCCCGGACCCGCCGCCCGATGATCCGCCACCCACGGGCCGACGGAATGTGAGGTAGGCCCCATCCGGTGAGAACTGGAACGAGCTCCCCCCATCTTCGCCGATGTAACGGAACGCCTCGCCGCCGTCGGCGGGCACCCGCCAGTATTCGGTCTCGTACTCGTTGTCGTCCCAATTGAGCTTACGCTGGGAATAGAGCACCCAACTCCCGTCGGGTGACATGAGGGGGCTGCCGACCTGCACCATGTCCATCGCGTCGTCCACGGTCATGGGCCGGCGCGCGTCCTGCGCTGCGGCGGGGATGACGATGACGGTCAGGGCCGATAGGACGCAGAGGATTCCAGCTCGCATAATGGTTCTCCATCGAATGAGTCGCGGCAGCCGGCCCGACGGGTCTCGTGACCGAAGGCCGGCGTTCAGTCTAATCCTACTGGGCCCCGGCGAACACCTCGCGGAGCCTCTGCACCACGAGACGCTCCTCCCCCGTCCGGAGCTGTCGTGTCCTGACCGTAGTGCCGTCGTACACGATCCTAGGCGACCCCTCGCGGAGCCTGCGCTTGAACTCAGCAACGTCCATCGGAATCACCGATTCATCCCAAGACAGATCCACGTCGGCGTACCCGCTATTGTTCATCTCCCAGCGGGCCTCGACCCCCGGGACGTCCTGGAGTTGCTGCGAGACCCACCGGGCCCGCTCGTTCCAGCCTGCGACCTCGGCTTCCTGGTCGATGGCGACGGCACGCTCCAGGGCCACGATCAGCGCGATGATCTCTTCCTTGCCCACCTTCAGGCCCCTTCCGATATAGTCGTTGGGAGCGTTCTGCAGACGCGCGGCCTCGATGAGATCACGCCGACCAGCCAGAATTCCCGTGGACTGAGGGCCGAGCATTCCCTTGCCCCCGCTGATGACTACGAGATCGGCGCCGAGAGCGATGTAGCGTTGCAGGTTGTCCCACGGGGGCAGGTCTGAAGCCATGTCGATCATCACGGGCACGCCGGCCTCCCGTCCTATTCGGATCATCTCGTCGGGTAGGATCACCGTGTCGGGCGTGGGCGTGGTGCGACCGGTCGGTCTGGGGGGCGCGATGGGAAATCCACGTTCCACAGCGGAGATCGCCGGGAGCATCGCCACGGTATCGTCGATCCGGTCGAGGAATGCTTCGCGCGTATCCACGTAGACGTTGGTCATGCCCGCGGCTCGATACGCGTGATCGTAGCTGAAGCGGTGCGCCGTCTGAATCAGACATACGCTCGGATCCCAAGTAACAGCAGGCAGGGCCCGCATCCGGTCGCGATCGGACCCCGTGAGACACGCGGCAGCACCCAGAAGCAGCGAGGCAGAGCCACCGGACGTGACGATTGCGGCCTCCGCCCCCATCAGTTCGGCCACCCGAGCTCCGGCTGCCTCGATCAGCTCGTGCATATCCACGAAATATTCGTTCGCCTCCACCATGGCCTGGAGGACCTCGGGAGGCATCCTCGATCCGCCCATGGTGGTGATGTGTTCATGCGCGCCGATGTGGGGGCGTACTCCCAGGAGACGGGTGTAGATGTTGTCCTCGAGGCCCGCGGCGGTGTTCGCGTGCCCGCCGTATCCGAGGGCCGAGGCCGATTCCCTCTCGTGGTCGGCGCAACCCGTCGTGCCGAGGACACCCGCTAGACCGGCGGCCGCTCCGGTACCGAGGAATTCCCGGCGAGTCGCACGCCGGGTCGGGCTCAATGGGACGGATTCACTCAGAGGCATGGGTGGATCTCCTGATGGGGTACGACGCGGCAGGCAGCTCGCTACTGCGAAATAAGCGGCGTCCTCTCGTCCAGCGGATCCAATCGCTCCAGTCCTAGACGCTCCAACTCCCGATTAACCGCCTCCAAGTCCGTGGTCCAAACCTCTTCCAAGCGGTCCGTATAGCCCCGCAGCTCATCCACCATGATCTGGAAGATCTCCTCCATGTTGTTCATGGGTCGCCCATCACCGCGCTCGGACATGGACAGTAGGTTCGCGAGTCGGTTGTTCACCTTGATGGGGAAGTTCAGGGGGTCCTGCCCACTCCGGTTGCGCACTTGGTAGACGTTCGCTTCCACCTCGGAGGCGTTGGTCGTGAGCACCTCGCCCACCTCCGCCAGGCGCGCGTCGTCGGACTCCTCCAATCGATCCTCGAGCTGTGCCTTCACTCGCCGGATGGCGATGACCGCAGCGTTGGCCTCGTTCACTTTTTCCCGAATGCGACGGCCGAACTGGTACTGCGCTTGCAGGTCCGCGTCGGTGACGTCGGTGATCCAAGGGTTTCGCTCGACCGTCAGCGGTGCGGTCCGGGTCTGGCCGTCGGCCGTGAGACGGACCGTGTACTGTCCCGGAGGCACGACGGGGGCCATGGTCCGAACGCCCCATAGGATCATGCCAGGGAACGTCGCCGCCGGAATGGTCTGGAGATTCCACTGCACGACGTTCAGGCCTGGCTCGACAGGCATCGTCGGGCTGGCCCATCGGTCTCTTTCCTCCGTCGTGTCGGCGGGCTCCTCCGCAGGTTCGTAGGTCCGCACGACTTCACCGCTCGCGTCCAGGACTTCCAGCATCGCGTTCTCAGGCGTGTCGGCGAACCACCAACTCAGCGTCGCGCCATTCGCCGAGCGGTACGTGACGGCCGGCTCGAACAGCGTCAGCCGCTCCGAGGTCAAGTTCGGCGTAGCCTGCCTCAGGGGACCGGCATTGTCGAGCACCCAAAACCCCCTCCCGTGGGTCCCGATGACAAGCTCATCGTGTTCTGCGATGACATCGACAACGGGGATGTCTGGCAGGTTCGGGTTGAACTCCTGCCAGTGCCCACCGTCGTCGTACGAGATGTAGACGCCGTGCTGCGTACCCGCGTACAGCAGTCCTTCGCGGTTCGGGTCCGCACGCACAGCATGCACGTATGCGTCTGGACGGATCCCGTCCACGATCTTCATCCACGTCTGGCCATAGTCATCGGTCTTCCAGATGTACGGCGCGAAGTCGTCCAGCAGAGGCCGGCGCACGGACACGTAGGCCCCGGCGGCGTCAAAAGGCGACGCATCGATCTGGCTCACGCGGCCGAAGTCGGGCATCCCGGTCGGCGTGACGTTCGTCCAGGTCGCACCACCATTGCCGGTCACGTGGACCAGTCCGTCGTCGGACCCCGTCCAGATGACGTCGATGTCCACCTTGCCTGGGCCGACCGCAAAGATGGTCGCGTAGACCTCAGGCCCATTCATGTCGCCCGTGATGGGCCCACCCGAGTGTTGCAGCGTCATGGGATCGGCTCGGGTCAGATCGTCGCTCAAACGGTCCCAACTCCGCCCACCGTCGGTGGTCCGCCAGAGGCGCTGCGACGACGTATACAGCGTGTTCGGATCCAGGGGCGAAAATAGAATCGGGAAGGTCCACTGCCAGCGCTCCACGAGAGCGGCAGCCGGCTCCCCCGAGTAGAACCACGGATACGGGTTCACCTCGCGGGACGTGCCGAGGGTACGGTTGAACTTATCGACATAGCGCCCGTTGTTCGTGCCCGAGTAGAAGATGTTGAGGTCCGTCGGGTCCGGCGCGATGTATCCCGGCTCGCCACCGCCCGCACGGTACGCCACGTCCATGGATCCCTCCGTGATGCTTCCCTCTAGGTCGGCCCGCCCGAAATCGAAATCACCGGCGTTCCAGTCCGAAGGAAGGCACAGCGTGCTGTTGTCCTGCTGGGAGCCGCACACGTGGAATGGGACATGGGCCGTGGTGACGGCGTGGTAGAACTGCGAGGTGGAGAACTCCTGGTCGGTCCAGTCGTCCCCGCTGTTGGTACTCACAGCCCCACCGCCATCGTTCCCCACCAACAGATGAGACGGATCGTCCGGGTCGATCCAGAAGTCGTGGAAGTCGCCGTGGGTCCCATTGTTGATGGTCTCGTAGGTCTCCCCGCCGTCCGTCGAGCGGAAGAGCGACGTGTTCTGCATGTAGACCACGTCCTCGTCCTGGTGATCGGCGAAGACGTGGGTGTAGTAGAAGGCGCGTTGTCGGATGGCTCGGTTGTCGTTGACCAACTCCCAGGTGGCACCCGCGTCGTCGCTCCGGAAAAGCCCACCGTCGTCGTTCTCGAATAGGGAGTACACACGGTCCGAGTTTGCAGTGGACACCGCCAAGCCGATGCGGCCCACCAGCCCCTCCTGGGGCATCCCGGGGTTCCGGGTGATCTCCGTCCACGTCTCACCGGCGTCGGTGCTCTTGAACATCCCGCTGCCGGGGCCGCCGGAGGACATCTGATATTCCTTCCGGTACGCCTCCCACAGCGATGCGTACAGCACATCCGGGTTGTTGCGATCGATGACGATATCGATAGCGCCCGTCTCATCGTTCCTGTACAGGACGCGGCGCCAGGAATCCCCGCCGTCCGTGCTCTTAAAGACACCTCGCTCCTCGCTGGGTGCGCTGTACTTGCCGAAGGAAGCGACGTAGACGATGTCGGGATTAGTCGGATGGATGCGGATCTTGGAGATCCCGTGGGACTGTCCGAAGCCCACATGCTCCCACGTCCCGCCGGCGTCCCGGCTCCGATATACGCCGTCGCCCGGCATGATGTTGCCCCGAATACAGGTCTCGCCCGTTCCGATAAAGACCAGGTCCGGGTTGGTCTCGCTTACAGCCACCGCGCCGACCGATGCGGACGTGATCTGGAAATCGGTCACGGAGGCCCAATTATCGCCGCCGTCGGTCGTCTTCCAGAGGCCACCGCCCACGGCCCCAAAGTACCCCTCGTCCGGACGACCTATCACGCCGGTCACAGCGATGGACCGACCTCCCCGATCCGGGCCAAGGTTACGCCACGAATAGCCGGCGAGAAACGCTGAATCGAGGACCACAGGCCCGGATTGGACCTCCTGGGCGGTGAGGGCCGGCGGGGCCACCAGCAGAAGGGTGCCGACGCATAACGGCGCCGCCATGGACAGGGAGAGTCGTTGGGTAAACATGGCCCAGCCTTTGTGCACGTGGAACGAAGGGACGTGGCAACTTAGGGGCTGGGGTGCCCGAGGAGAACACGGGCTGGGCTCAGGCCTCGCTAGGGCACGGCAACCTCAGCGCGTGCGATGCCCACCTCCGTGGGAGCTATGCCCGCCTCTGAACGAGCTCCGCTCGTGACCTCGTCTAAGAGTCGGTTCAACTCCTTCTCGAGATTGTTCGCCCGCAAGAGGGCCTCGTCGGAGTTGATCCCGCCCGAGCCTACGAGATGACACATGGCGTAGAAGTCCCGAAAATGATCGAGCAGCTTCGTGATGTGTCTACGGACGTGCTCATCCATTCGCCGATCGTTGGCCGGTGACCATGCGCCGAGTTCCGTTCTGCCGCGGGCACCCATCGCCCGTTGGGCCAGGAGCAAGGCCGGGATGAAGGCCAGCGCGCCACGGACCAGCGTCTCGTCGACAAGGATCACGATAACGGTCAGTAGGGCCACCTCGAACAGAATCGTTCCGGTGGCAGATCGCTCGTTCATCATATCCTCACAGGAACCCTAAGGAGGCACTTGATCGCATACTTCACGTTTTGCAGCAGGGACACCGAGAAGCAAGACAAATGTTTCCTGCGCTCACGGACACGCCGAAGGGCGTCCGCTCTTGCGTCGTGCGGCCCGCGGCCCGAAGGTCGGCCCTGTCACGCCATTGTCGTCGATCTCCTCTGGTGCGGTTCCCTCCTCCGCCGGTCGTCGCGCTCGTAGTCCTTTCGCTCCCCACCGCGTGCCGGAGCTCCGTGACGGTTCACCCATGCCCGTCCTCGCCACGAGCCTGTGAACGCCTCATATTGGCGTTCCTCAGAAGGGCTCTTTCCGTCAGTCGGAGTCATCCATGATCGATGCTGGGCGCGTCCACATTTTGGCAGGGCTCGGGATGTTCTGCCTGGCCGTTCTGGCCACGCCCATAGCCGCATCTACGCAGACCGCCCGGGGGTAGAGAAGCAACAACCCGCGAGCGAGGAGACGACTGCTCCGCTGGCCCCACGATACCTGGCCGTTCATCATCGAACCTTCAGGATGTTCTTGCCTTCTGCGATCGCGACGAGCGCACGCAGGTGCTCCGCTTCATCTGTAAGAGCTGCGGCACCGGTTGCTGTCACGCCGTAGTACCGGCGTCGAGGATCGTCATCCAGGTCGGGCCGATCATCTGTCTCGGAGATCAAGCCCTCCTCCTCGAGCCGCTTGAGCGTCCCGTAGAGAGTGCCTGGACCCAGGCGAACCTCACCGGAGGTGCGAGCCTCGACCTCATCCATGATTCCGAGTCCGTGTCTCGCTCGATCCGCGAGTGAAAGCAAGACCAAAAAAGCCGACCTTGAAAGAGCTTCTCTCCGCGTGGCCATGCAACCTCCCCAAAGTGTAAATATCATGATCTGATACTTCGGAAGGTAGGATATATCATAAGCCGATAGTTCTCAACCCCAAGCGCTGTCCAGAAGCTCTCGCCACGCCTCCCGTTCTCCTTCCGGAGTAAAATTCGGCCGCAACCGCACACAGTGATCCTCGAGCTTCGCCAGGTAGGAGGGCTCGGACTCGGCTTGTAGCAGCAGGCTCGCGAGGGCCTTGTCGTCGCCGACCGGATAGTAGCCGGGGTAGTCGTCCCCA
>CAUZAE010000043.1:0-19615 GCA_963577685.1 Gemmatimonadales bacterium UBA6960
CGGGAAGGGCTTTCGCAAAGTCGAGCTCTGTAGTGATATCCTTGATCTGAAGTTCTATCGTCAGCCATGGATAGTCGGCGCCGAGAGATACAGCGGCGTCACGCAAGAACCCCCCAGCGATGTCCACAGGTGCATAGGTGCCGACCTCTCCACGGACCGCCATGGCGTCCAACAGAAGTCGTGTCTTCTTCGCGCTACCCGCTCCCAGTTCGACCAGCGATGCCGGTCCGAGGTCTTCGACCCACCCCGCGACGGCGTGCCGGAGCAAGCCCGTCTCCGCCCGGGTCAAGTAGTACTCGGGGAGCTCCGTAATCTCCTCGAAAAGTTCGGATCCTCTCGTGTCGTAGAAATACTTCGACGGGAGCTGCTTCTGGCTCTGGGCCAAGCCCCAGCGGACATCCTCCAGAACCTGCGATGGGATGCGCTCGCCCACATCAACCTTGGTCATCGGTACTCCCCACTCCTCGGACACATCGAATGCCACTGAATATTTGGCGCCT
Source organism: Gemmatimonadales bacterium UBA6960 (assembly GCA_963577685.1). Taxonomy (GTDB): domain Bacteria; phylum Gemmatimonadota; class Gemmatimonadetes; order Longimicrobiales; family Gaopeijiaceae; genus UBA822. The sequence continues at coordinate 501 of CAUZAE010000043.1, forward strand.
GATCGGATAGTCCCAGTTCCTGAACGTCCCACGGATGGCCCCGACTCCGGTCGCCTACGAGCCAGCCCGCAACACCCTGTGATCGTCCCCGAAGAAGACCTCCGAGTATTCAGGATACGGAAACATCTCGTATCCCGGATACGCATTGAAGGTAGACGAGGTCCATTCCCAAACATCACCGATCATGCCGTAGCATCCGATGGGAGAGACATTCCGGACATAGCTTCCGACGGCGGCCGGACCAAAGGTAAGGACATCCACGTTCGCGAATTCGTCCGATGCCGCCTCGTCGCCCCAAGGTATCGCCGCTTGGTACCCGTCGACGGATCCCAAGTGGCGGCTGCCTCCCACTCGAACTCGGTGGGAAGCCGCTTGCCGACGAAGCGAGCGTACGCCTCGGCTTCGTAGTAACTGACGTGGCACACTGGACGCCTCTCATCCAACGGGAGCACACGGTCCATCATGCGCACGTGCCAGCTTCCCTCGGTGTGTCGCCAGTATTTTGGGTGCGTGATGTTGTGCTCGGCCCTCCAAGCCCACCCGATCTCGGACCAATATTCGCGCGCTTCGTACCCTCCGCCGGCAATGAAACGGGCGTACGCCCCTTCAGTGACGGGCCCCATATCGATGGAGAAAGGACTCAACTCGATGCGATGTAGTGGCCGCTCGTTGTCGTACGCACCGCTTCGGTCGTTCGTACCGATCTCGACCCATCCGCCGGGGAAATCCGCCATGTCAATGTCGTCGAAGGCGTCTGACTGGGAAGGCGGTGGTGGCCGCAGGCGTCCCACCGGCTCATAGGGATCGTTCTTCTTCAACTGGAGACTCTGGAGGATGGTCTTGTTGTGCTGATACTCGTGCTGCAAGACCATACGAAATACGAACCCCTCATGGGGCAGGGCATCGTCGGCGTCGAGATCCAGTGTCATGAGGTGCCGCTAGACTCGCGGTCCGAATGATTGGCCTCGAGTCTCCGGATCGCAGCGATCCCAGCCATCGGGCCCAAAGCCAGCACGGAAAAAGCCAGAGGCCAACCGAGGGAATCGCGGACCAACGGCACCCCCTGGATCGTCACCATCGTCAGTAAGAAACCCACGGAGGTCTGGAGCGTAAGGGCCGTGCCGACCGCCTCCCCCGGCGCGACCTCCGTAACCATCGCGCTGAACTGGGCCGAATCCGCAACGACAAAGAAGCCCCAAAGGAGCACGACCGGGACCAGGAGCCAGAAGCTCTGCCCGAAGAGGAGCCCAACGCCGAGCGAGCACACACCACTCACCGCCATGGCGAGATTGACCAGCTTCGCCCTACCGATCCGGTCCGCCGCCCGGCCACCCCAAACACACCCCACGCCACCCACTGCGATCGCCGAAAATGCAGCCACGTCTATCAGACCAGAAGACACCGGAGTCCCCGTCGCTGCAGCCCGGGCCAAGGCGCTCGCTGATAAGAACGCCGGCACCCAGGTCCACATGGCGTAAAGCTCCCACATATGCCCCAGATACCCATACGTGGCGAGCCGAGTGGGTCGGTGCCGGACCACTCGCGCCACCAAGCCCCACGAAAAAGGTGCCCGGTCGAACAGGTAGGGCCCCTCGCGATAGGCCAACGCCACCAGCACGCCACCAAGGACGCCACCGGCAGACGCCCCCAACACGACCACGTGAAGCGGTGCGCCGCCGATGAGCTTGAACAGGTATGGGGTCGCCTTCCCCACGGTGAGAGCCCCCACCACCGTCCCGATCGCCATGCCACGAGACGACCTGAACCAGGTGGCACTCATCTTCATGGCGGGTGGGTAGACCCCGGCCAAGAAAAATCCTGTCATAAAGCGTAAACCGAGAGCCCCGCCATACTCGGGAACGATCACCAGGAGGCCATTGGCAAGCGCCGCCAATACTGCAGATGCGGCGAAGTAGCTTCTCGAAGGAATGACGTCGGCGAGATTCAAGACGGCGGCGACTGTGGTCCCCGCCACGAAGCCGAACTGAACCATCGTGGTCAACCACGCGACCTGACCCGAACTGAGACTCCAGCGGACTTGAAGCACTGGGGCCACCGCACTGGCGGTAAACCAAACGGACATCCCCAAGAGCACCGCGACGGACAGGAGCGCCAGGACACGCCAGCGGCACGGATCGTGATCCCGATCCTGATCGTGGGTCAATCGGGGACCATCTTCCTGAGCACAAACCACAGGTTCGCGGGCCTCTCTGCCAAGCGTCTCATGTACCAGGGAAACCATGCCGATCCATAGCTGATCAGCACCTCCACCCGGTATCCTTCCTCGGCAAGCCGCTTCTGATGGGTCGCCTCGATGCCGTACAACATTTGGAACTCGACGTGTTCCTTGGCTAGACCGCGGGCACGGGCAACTCGCTTAAGCTTTCTGATGATCCGGGCGTCGTGAGTCGCGAACGCGGCCCGGACCCCACCCTGTGCCAGTTCATCCAGGAGCCTCTCGGCAAGCTCGATATAATTCCGGTCCACGTCTCGCTTGTCGGGAAACGCCACATCGGATCCCTCGGCGTACGCCCCTTTCACCAACCGGATCGCCGGGCTCAGGGGGAGAAGTGAATCCAGGTCTTCCGCTGTCCGATAGAGGTATGATTGCAGACAGAGACCCGTTTTTTCATAACGCGCACGCGCATTCCGGTATAGGTCGAGCGTTACGTCAACGTAGCCACTGCTCTCGATATCGATCCAAACGAAGAGACCCAGCTCCTCAGCCTTGGAGAGGATCGACTCCAGGTTGGAGGCCGCCACTTCCTCTCCGGAGTCGACACCGAGTTGAGTGAGCTTCACGGAGATCTCCATGTCCAAGCTCCGTCGATGGATCTCCTCGAGAACTCCTGTATAGTGCTCGACAACCTCCGTGGCGGGATCCGTCGCACACTCTCCGAGAAGGGTCACGACCGAGGCGATCCCAAGCTCCCCTAGGCGCGCTCCTTCCCGCATCGCATCCTCGGGAGTCTCGCCCGGCATGAATCGCCGGACAGCGCGCCGAACAAAATCGAACTGGGGCAAACGCTCGGCCAAGAATCGGTTCTCCGATCCCCACAGCAGCGCTTCCCGCAGCATCGTCAGCGGCTCGACCCTCCGGTCCCTAGTGGTCCCAAGTTCGCGAACGGCGAATACCCGGCTTCCTGGAGCCGTCGACTGTACGCTGAGACTTCTCCATCCAACGCCGCGTTCACGTCACCAACGATGGATCGGAGCACCTCACGTGCCTGGCTGAGCATCATCCGTTCGTTCGCTGTCGGCGCGTCGGAGGAGTTCCCCAGGGAACGCATGGGTCGGCGCACAGTGTTCGCCGGAAGTCGACTCCGTCCGCAGATACCCTGACACTCCGGACCCGTGAAAAGACGTTGTAAGAGACCCTCGAGTGTCTCCCTCAGCGCCTCGCCCTCGGTCTCGAGCTCCCCACTTCCGGACCGACCTTCGAGGGATTCCAACACCATACCCGTGGTCTCGATCGCTCCCTCAAGGCTTCGCTGTGCAGCGCCCAGCTCGGCGATCATGACCCGCGCCTCCTCCAGGGCGTCCAGTTTTGCGATCCGGGTCCGCGCCGGGATGTTCACCCTCGGGTCCTCGAGGACCGTCACCGTTCCTGTCGACTCCGCATCTCCGAGCGACAGGCGCACCGTGTAGGTCCCGCCGAGCAGCTCGGTACCGGTGGACCCGGGGGCCCCACCGTCAGGTGCGTCTCTCCTCAGGTCCCACGTCACCCGATTGACGCCGACATCGGACGAGCCAGCCAACGAACGGACCGAGGCCCCCTCAGCATCGAACACCTCGATGTGAACGTCTTGGTCACTCTCCTGTCCGACCCAGTAGTTGATGAGAGCCCCATAGGGACGGTTTTCTCCGAACATCATCGCGTGACCCACCGAGCGATAACCGATGGCCTCGGCCGTCACGTACTTCTGGGCCGGTGCCATGGGCAATGCCCTCAAGGGGTCGTCTAGAAGCCCCGGGTCACGGGCGGCTTCGCGGAGCGGTCGAATATCGTCTACGACGTACGCACCCCGTCCGTGCGTTCCGAGCGCGAGATCATGATCTCGCGGATGGATCCGCAGATCGCGGATCGGAGCCGGAGGGACTCCGTGCGTCCAGTGCATCCAGGAATCTCCACCATCGAGGCTCACTCGGAGTCCGAATTCCGTCCCCAGGAACAGAAGATTCGGCTCGATCCAATCTTCACGTAACACATGAACGAATCCGTCTATTCCATTGTCCGACAACTTATTCCAGCTCTCACCTAGGTCTTCTGTCTTGTAGACGTAGGGCTCCCAGTTGCCACGGCGGTGATCGTCGAGCACGACGTAGGCGGTCCGTGCGTCATGGCGCGAGGGCTCGACGTGAGGGATCCAGGTTCCGTTCGGGACGTCGGGAATGCGATCTCCGACATTTCGCCAAGTACTCCCGTCATCCTCGGTGACCTGCACATTTCCGTCGTCCGTAGACGCCCAGATCAGGCCCCTCTGGATCGGACTGGGGGAAATCGAGAGGATGGTCGTGTGGTTCTCGGCGCCCGTAGCGTCCAGCGTGAGTCCGCCGCTCAGATCCTGAAGCTGTTTTTCAGGCTCGTTCGTTGTGAGGTCGGGAGAGATGATCTCCCAGCTCCGGCCCTGATCGCTGGTACGGTGCACGAATTGGCTTCCCAAGTACAGAACGCTCGGATCGAACGGATCGACGTTGAGGCCCGCGTTCCAGTTGAATCGGAGGTACTCACCGTCGGGATGCACGGGCTGGATTCCGACCCTTTCACCCGTCGCCTTGTCGAAGCGGAGCAGATTGCCCTGCTGAGACATCGAGTAGCCGTACCGGAAATCCGAAGGATCGTTGAACACCGAGAAACCGTCACCGCCCCCCACGCGCCGCCAGTGCAGGTTCATGATGCCCCGGGCCTCCCACACGGTGCTGGGACCGAACCAACTCCCGTTGTCCTGTAACCCCCCATAAACATTGAAGGGCACCGCGTCATCCACACTGATGTGGTAGAACTGAGCCAACGGCAGGTTCTCCACGAACCTCCAGTGCTCTCCGCGATCATAGGTGAAGGCGATTCCCCCGTCATTGCCCATGATCATGCGGTGACCATCGGCGGGATCGATCCACAATTCCTGGACGTCCCCATGGATGAGGTTGCTCGGCACCACGGTCCGGAATGTTCGCCCTTGATCCTCGCTGACCTGTATGCTTCCGTGGAGCGAGTACAAGCGATTCTCATTCTCGGGATCCACGCGCAAGTCGGCGTAATAGAACGGTCTCGGCACAACGCCCGGACGGTCACTGATCGTCGACCAACTCCGTCCACCGTCGTCGGAGCGGACCAGTTCGCTCTTCTCCGCCTCGACCAGAGCGTAGACCACGTCAGGATTGGAGAGCGAAATAGCCAGCCCGATGCGCCCGAGATCCCCGGCCGGCATCCCATCCTCGGCGGTCACACGAGCCCAGGAGTCTCCCCCGTCGTAGGACACGTGCAGTCCACTTCCGGGTCCCCCTGACTCGAAGTACCAGGGCCACCGTCGAAACTCCCACATCGCAGCAAACAGCTTATCCGGGTTGCCCGGATCCATGATCAGGTCTACCGCCCCCGTGCGCGGGTTTTCGTAGAGAATGCGTTCCCAGGTGTCACCGCCGTCTTGCGTCCGATAGACACCACGGACATCACCGTCACTCCACGCGGGGCCCATGGCCGCCACGAACGCGACGTCGGGATCTGTGGGATGTGGAATGATCTTGTCGATCCGCTCCGAGCCCTCCAACCCTACCCGGGCCCAAGTATCGCCCCCGTCCAGGGACTTGAAGACCCCGTTGCCAACGCCGGCGCTGTTCCGTGGGTTTCCCTCACCTGTCCCCACCCACACTAGGTCTGGAGTCACGGGCGATACCGCTACTGCCCCGATGCCAAGCAGCGGTTGGTCGTCGAAAATCGGCTCCCAGGAGATCCCCCCGTCTACGGATCGCCAAACGCCGCCGGTGGCCGCTCCCACGTAAATCGTGTTGGGACTGGACTTCACGACATCGACCGACGCGACACGCCCACTCATACCCGCGGGTCCAATCGACCGCCCCCGAATCTGCGAGAACTGTTCGGTGGAATATTGGCCTGCCACGACCGAGGGTAGGGCTAGTACTACGAGCCACATCAAGGCCGAACAGGACAACCTCGGGCTGCGCCGGGTGATCTCTCGTCGTGACTTCATCAGGGCTCCTTACTTTCGTGACAAGCTGGAAATTATTTCCGCGACCTCGCGACTCGAGGAGCGTCCAACGGTCGACTCATCGAACGGACCGTCCGGCGGCTGTCAGCCGATCGGCCCGATGAACACGAACACATCCAGATTGGCGGCTTCCACCCGATCCCGGTAGGGCATGACCTCCAGCAACAGAAAGTCGTCGATCACCCGGACGAGACGGGCCACTGCCTCCTCCATCCGTATGAGATCCAGGCGCTGCCCCTCGGTCGGCGCATCGTAGGAGGACGTGAGGCCCCGAACACCCGATCGATACTGCTCCACACCCCGGTAGTCGGCAAGCGCCTCGAGGCGCCGTCTCAAGTCCCGGCCATCCTCGACCAAACCCGTCATGCCAAACCCCACTTCGGCACCCACCAGCGCCTCGACGCCATCTACGGCCTCGCTGACCCTCCGAATCGCCATCCGCACCATCGCGACCTGAGCCTCGAGATCCAGCGACGCCTCGACCGCCGTGTGCTTGGCGATACGATCGATCATCGGGACGTCGACCCTCGGATCCGCGTGAACCTCCAGGACGCGATCGTTCAGATAACCGCCACTCCTGAGCCGGATGGTGTACGTGCCCGGTAGCACCTCGACGCCCCGAAGCAGCCGCGGTCCGCCGCCGTCACTTCCTTTCGTCATGAGGTCCATCCCCCGTAGGGCCTCCGGAAGACTCTCCGTGAGATCCCACGAAACTCGATTCAGCCCTGGATGGGCGGAACCGTGGAAGGATCGAAGCAACCGATCATCGAAGTCGAGCACCTCGATCGTGACGGAGTCCGTCTGCTCACCGGGCTGCTCACCGAGAACCCAGTACGAAAGCAGTGCTCCCGAGGTCCTCGTAGATCCCTGGAACATGGCGCTGGCCGGAAAGCGGTATCCGTCGCCCAGGGCAACATGGTGCAAATAGGCAGGTGGCGGCTCGAAGAAAAAGAGTTCAGCCTCGGCCGCCCACGGATTCAGAGTGAGCTCCCTCAAGGGACGCACATCGTCGATCACATAAAGGGCCCGTCCGTGGGTCGCCACAACCAAGTCGTGGTCCCGGGGATGCACCACCAGATCATGGACCGGGACGGCGGGGATCCCGTTCCGCCACTGCACCCAATCGCCGCCTCCGTTCAGAGAGATGTACAGGCCCCGGTCGGAGCCCGCGAACAGGAGACCCTCCGCGATCGCATCCTGGCGGACTATGTGTACCGAACCCTCGATATCGCCCCCGCCCGTGATGAGGCGCCACCCTCGTCCGTAGTCATCGGTGCGGTAAATGTACGGCTCGCGATTTCCTCGCCGATGATCGTCGAATACGGCGAATGCCGAACCGGCATCGAACTTCGAAGGCTCGATGTGAGCCACCCAACTGCCGGTGGGTACGCCGTCCATGCGACCGGCCAAATTCTGCCATTGGCCACCCCCGGAGCGGGTCAACTGAACGTTCCCGTCATCCGTTCCCGCCCAGATGACGTCGCGGTCCAGGGAGCTCGGTGCGATCGTCACGATGGCCGAGCCCTGATTCTGTTCTTGAGGACCATCGGTCGTGAGATCCGGACTGATGATCTGCCATGTATCGCCCCGATCCACGCTCTTGTGAACGAACTGACTCCCATAGTAGATCACCCCCGGATCAAAGGGATCGGTGGCCAACGGGGCGTTCGCGTTGAACCGAGGGGGGGACACGTCAGGGGCCCAGGGGGGGATGCGTTTTCGCTCCCCGGTGGAGAGTTCGAATCGAACGAGGTTGCCAGCTCGCGACGTCGCGTACCCGTAGTTCGAATCCCTCGCATCGACGATCGTACCGAATGCGTCGCCAGACGCCACTTCCCTCCAATGGTAGTTTCGAATTCCACCACTCTCCCAAAGATTCGAGGGCCCCTTCCAAGAGCCATTGTCCCGCATGCCGCCATAGATGTTGAAAGGGATGTCGTCGTCTACCGACACTCGGGAAAACTGACCGACCGGAAGATTGTCGATCATTCGCCAATGCTCCCCCCGATCGCGGGACACGTACAATCCTCCGCCGGTTCCCGCATACATCAGCGCCGGATCACGGGGACTGATCCATAGAGCGTGAAAGTCTGGGTGGGCTTGGGAGCCGATAGTCTTGAAGCTGTCACCCCCGTCCACGCTCATTTCGAGGCGGGAGTGGAGCTGAAAGATTCTCTGTTCGTCCGTGGGGTCCGCAAGAATGTCCATGACATAGAAGGGCTCCAGGCCGGTCCAGGGGTCGCGCCGCACTGTCTTCCAACTCAGCCCCCCGTCGGCCGAACGAATCAACGCGCGCTCCGCCCCTTCCAGCAGCGCATACACCACGTCCGGGGCACTAGGCGACACTGTGAGCCCGATGCGGCCGAGCTCCCCCTCCGGAAATCCATCACGGCCCTCCATACGCACCCACGTCCCACCCCCGTCATGGCTGACGTAGAGTCCGCTTCCCGGCCCACCCGACTCGAAGGACCATTGAGAACTTCTGAAAGACCACATGCCGACGAACAGCTTCTCGGGGTCGGACGGATCCATGACCATATCGCCGACTCCCGTGCGTCCATCGACGAACAGAATCCGCTCCCAGGTGACCCCGCCGTCCGTGGTCTTGAAGACTCCCCGCTCTTCGCCGTCGCTCCATGCAGAGCCCAGGGCGCCCACGTAGGCTACGGACGGATCGCTGGGGTGCAGCAAGATCCGGTGGATGCGATGGGAGTGTTCGAGACCGAGTCGGGTCCAACTCTCCCCCCCGTCGGTCGACTTGTAGACTCCTGCCCCCACGCCTCCGCTGTTGCTCGGATCCCCTTCCCCCGTCCCCACCCAAACGATGTTCGGGTCGCGGGGGTCGATCGCCACAGCCCCGATACTGAGAACGGGCTGATCGTCGAAGGTGGCTGTCCAGGTTTGGCCACCGTTCACCGACTTCCAGAGCCCGCCGGCCGCAGCGCCCACATACAGGATACTGGGATCTGCCGCGACGGCGTCGATCGCCGTGATACGACCACTCATCCCGGCGGGCCCGATGCTGCGAGCCCACATTCCCCGGAGTTGCGGAGCCGACACCTCCCCGCCATCGATGAGCTGTGCTTCGAGCACTTGGACCGTCCCGAGAGGGTACACGGCCCAGAGAAGGCAGAGCGACCAGAGGGTCACCCGTGCTCCTCGCGTCATTCCGCTTTGTCCCTCGACGGTGTCAAAAGCACGTCGAACTCCACGGCTGTGCCCCTCCCATGTGTCGCGTTTCAGAATCCCAGAATGAATGCGAGGCCGACGATCATATGGCGTGTTTCGAGGTTCCCCTGAGACGGGAAATCCATATCCGTCCGACCGTACCGAATCCCGGGACTGAGAGCGAATCGGGTCGCCAAAGGGACCAAAAATCCGGCTCCGACCTCGAAGCCCCATCCGCGATCAGATTCAATCATGACAGCTCCCGGCCCTCCGAGGCGAGTCTGTGCGACGCCGGCATTCCCAGTCAAGCGGAACCATGGGATCAGGCCGCTTTCACGAAGGCTTACGCGAAACCCCAGATCCCAGCCCGTGGAGACGAACGACGCCTCGGTAGCACAAGCGCCCTCGCGACAGGCGAAGCGATTTTCTGTGAAGCCCAGCAAGTAGATGATTCTGCCCCGCGTGAGCGCGAAATGGACCCCGAAACTGGCATCGCCCGAAGCCGGGCCCTCGACGTCCATGACGCCCGACAGATCCGCGCTCGGAAGCCAAACGCCCGCGTTGACTTCCACCTGAAGCGGAGAGAGCTGGGCAGCAGCCCGGACGGCCGGAAAGAAGCTCGAGAAAATCGACAAGAGAAGAAGGGGAGTACGAGGCACCGATGTCTGCTGCTCCCTGATGGGTTTCCGGGGCTTGTTGACGGAGTTGGACGGATTTTATGCTATGGGACTATAATAACGATCCGCCACCCACTTCGAACCCCATGCAGGCCGACTCCATGACCTCAGCTCGTACCGCCACCAGGACGCACCGCTTCACCGAGTCCGTCATTCGAGACATGACTCGGGTAGCACGCGAGCACGACGCGATCAATCTGGCTCAGGGTTTTCCAGACTTTCCGGCTCCCCAACGCTTGAAGGATGCGGCTTGTGAGGCGATCCAGGCCGACATAAACCAATACGCGGTCACATGGGGATCCCCACGCTTCAGAGATGCCCTCGTCGCTAAATACGACAAGTGGTATGGGATGGAGGTGGACGGTGACAGGGAGATCACGGTGACGTGCGGAGGCACGGAGGCCATGGCGTCCATCATGCTCGCCGTCGTCAACCCGGGCGATGAAGTCATCGTCTTCGAGCCGTTCTACGAGAACTACGGTCCGGACACCATCCTGTGTGAAGCACGTCCGATCTTTTTCCCGCTAGAGCCACCCCATTTTCGCCTCGATGTGGACCTTCTGGCCTCTCTCATCACCGAGCGAACCCGGGCCATCGTCGTCAATACTCCCAACAACCCGACCGGACGAGTGCTGGACCGTGCGGAGTTGGAGGCGATCGCGGCGCTCTGTCTGAAGCATGATCTGCTGGCGATCACGGACGAAATCTACGAGCACATCTACTACGAGGGCGAGCATATCCCACTGGCAACGCTCGACGGGATGAAGGACCGAACCATCACGGTCAGTGGCCTCTCGAAAACCTTCAGCGTCACCGGTTGGCGAATCGGAACGGTCATCGCTCCGCCCGACCTTACGGATGCTATCCGCAAGGTGCACGACTTCCTGACAGTGGGCGCTCCGGCGCCCCTGCAAGAGGCGTGCGCCGTCGGCCTCCGAGAACTCGACGGTGAGTACTATTCCACCATGTTGGACGACTATCGCGAAAGACGTGAGGTTCTGTTCAGCTCTCTCACAGATGCCGGCTTCAGGTGTGAAAAGCCCCAAGGCGCCTACTATATTTTGGCCGACTATTCAGAACTGAGTAGCGAGCCAGATCCAGCATTCTCTCGCCTCCTGGCTAAGGAAGCCGGCGTCGTCCCCGTGCCCGGCTCCTCCTTCTACTCCACAGCGGAGTCAAGTCGGTCCCTCGTCCGCTTCGCCTTCTGTAAGCGGGTGGCGACTCTGGAAGAGGCCGGGGAGAGGCTGCGGAATTTCTCACAGCGGCTCGGTTAGGCGGGTGCCCGCAAACGGGGGCGAATCTCGCGTGAGTGTGTCCGAAGGACGGCTTGAGGATGCGTCGCTCGGGGCCGTGATCCCGGCCGGGATCACGCTGTTCGGCTTCGAGTCGGCGGTCGCCACGGTCCGCATCGAGGCCCGCAGCCGCATATGGCGCCTCCGGCGCACGTTGCTCGCCTTCGGAATGGGCCTAGTGATCGCTCCCTTCGTCGCTCTTGTCCCCCCACATGCGCCCTGGGCCATCGGAGCTCTAGCGCTCGGCGCCCTAGCTGCTCGACGACGCTGGACCGAGCATCACAGTCTCCTCGCCGTGGACGGCTCCTGCCCCGGTTGTGGAGATCGGATAACGCTAGGCAGCGTTGGGAGGCTTCGGCACCCTCATCCGCTCGCCTGTGAGTCGTGCCACCACGAGCTCGCCCTGGACGTGAAGCTCTGACACCAGGGTCCTGAGTCAGAAGTTCGGCGCAGCACCGAGGGGACCGAAGCGCCGCCCTGGCGAGGCGCAATGACGAGTAATAGCAGGGCTATTGCGAGGAAGAGGAACGCGGCCAGGGTGGATGCAACGGCTCACGAATGCCGGCGAACTTCTGACTCAGGACCCTAGGCCCACCGCCTCATCCGGCCAGATCACGGAAAACTGCGAGGGGGGGTCTCCGTAGGACCCCACGGCTCCCAGCCAAGCCGACCACTACCGTGATCGATGTGATCCCCAGCCACACGAGCGCCATCCGGACGAGATCCAAGCGAAGGGGGACCTCGAACACCTCGACGGCAAGCAACCACCCCGCGACGACAGCAAGCAGAACCCCGGCCAGGGTGGCGAGCGACCCCAACGCGACGTACTCCACCGTCAAAACCTGGAGGACCAATTTCTTGCGGGCTCCCAAGGTCTTGAGAAGCGCGCTCTCTCGCATCCGCTGATACCGGGAAGTCGCGAGCGAGCCCACGAGCACCAGGACGCCGGCGACCGTGCTGAAGATTCCCAGGAAACGAATCGCCTGGTTGGCTTGCGTCAGAATCGAGTCGATGGTCTGCTGGAGCCGTGAAAGATCCAACACGGAGATGTTCGGATGAACTCGGATCAGGTCTCTCTGTAGCTGGGCCCTCTCCAACTCTCCTTCGACACGGGTCAGTACGACGAGGGTCTGGGGAGCTTCCTCTAGCGTGCCCGGTTCGAAAACGGCATAAAAATTCGTGTCGAAGCGGGTCCAGTCGACGGACCTGAGATTCACGATCCGCGTCTCGATCGGCACTCCGGCAAAGTCCCACGTGATACGATCACCGATCCCCACACGAAGGCTCTCGGCCAGATCGACCTCGAGCGAAATACGCGCCAGTCCGTCGCCTGAAGGAGCGCTATCCCACCAACTCCCACTGGCCAACTCCTCGGAGCCGGTGAGACTGTTCCGATACGTGTGACGATACTGGCGTCGGAGAGCCCAGGCCCGCGGTCGCTCGTCCCGAGGGGCGTCGAGCAATTCCTCGACTGGAGTCCCGTTGATCTCCGCTAGGCGCGAGGGCACCATGGGAGTAGACACGGGTGAGCCGGTGCTCCTGGAGTCGATGAACTCTTCGACGAAGGCACGCTGATCGGCCTGTACGTCGAAGAGAAGTAGATTCGGCCGGCCCTCTCCCGAGTCGAACGTGAACTCCCGGGTCAAGCTCGCTTCGAGGAGCCCGACCGTCGCGATTACGAAGGCACCGAATCCGAGGGCCAAGACGACGGATACCGTTTGGTTTTGCGGACGAAAGAGATTGCTCACGCCCTGGCGAACCGGAAAGGACATCCTTTGGGGGAAGAAGCGTCTGGCTCCGGACATCAAGAGGCGCGCCGAAATCCAGAGAGCCAACCCGACGACACTCAGGGCCAAAGCAAAGCCGAGCCCCTGACGGGCCGTCGGCGCCTCGAGCCATGTGAGCGCCATGACCGTGACTACGAGAAGGAAGAGTGCTCCCACCTTCCAAGGATCACGTCGTCGAGTCTTCTCGAAATCACGTCTCAGCGCTACGAAGGGCGGCACCCCCCTTACGTCGAGAAGAGGCCCGAGCGCGAACATGAGGGCAACCCAAACACCGAGGGTCAAACCTGTGATCACCGCCGACGTGGACACTTGTGTCGTGACTTCGACAGGGAGAATCCCAGAAAGCACGACCGGGAGGATGGCCTGAATGCCGATTCCGACGACCACGCCGAGGGCAGAGCCGACGAAGGCCAACACCGCCGCCTGGAGAAGGTAGGCTCCGAAAATCGTTCGCTGGCGTGCGCCGAGACATCGTAGCACGGCCACGGTCACGATCTTCTCCTTCACATAGACATGGATAGCGCTGGCGACTCCGATACCACCGAGAAACAGGGCCGCCAAGCCCATCACCCCCAGATACCCCGCGAGATCATCGACGGCGGAGCTCATCTGTTGAGCCTGAACTTCGGCTGGAGTGTGCCGAAGCCTATGAAGCTCGAACAGCTCGTTGTGATCGTTCCAGAGGTCGTCCCGATCCTGGCGATCCGGCATCAGGAAGTTCGCGTGGTAACGTGCGATGGACCCCACCTCCAACAGTCCGGTCGAGGCGAGTCGGTCACGCGCGATGTAAACTCTCGGACCGAGGGCCGTCTGGAAGCCCACCTCCGTCGGGAGTCCGGTCACCGTTCCGGCGAGAACGAACCGGCTCTGGCCGATCGTCAGCGTATCTCCCACCACGGCATCGAGCTGAATCAAGACCGCCGGATCAACGGCGGCCCAGGGCCCCGATTGAATCTGCGTCCAGGCGCCGGCCGGCTCAGAGACGACCTCCCCATAAAAGGGGAACGCTGCGTCGACACCTCGCACCTGAAGGAGTCTGATTCCTCCGCTGCGCGTGTCCAGCACCATCGAGGCGAAGGTGGTGGTGCGAGCCACGCTCCTGCCCGCGTCGATCATGGAGTCGAGCGCGATCTCCCACTCGTCGGGGAAAGCCCGATTGGATGAGACGCGGACATCCGCGCCGAGAAGCAAGCGAGCCTGGTCGCCGAGCGAGCGTTGTACATCGGTGCGGAACGAATGTACGGCGACGAGAGAGCCGACCCCCAACGCGATGGAGCCCATGAACACCGAGAGACGCCTCCAACTCGCCTTACCCTCTCGCCACGCATGGCGGATGGCGAAGCTCCGTATCATAGGTGTCCGTTTTCCTCGTCCGAAACGATGCGGCCGTCCTCGAGGGAAATCGTCCGCCGGGCCACCTCGGCAAGCTCTAAGTCGTGGGTCACCAACATGAGGGTCGTGCGGGATTCCCTGTTGAGCGCTTCCATGAGCTCAACCACCTGATGACCGGTCTTCCGATCGAGATTACCCGTGGGCTCGTCCGCGAACAGGATCCTGGGCTCGTTGGCGAAGGCACGTGCCAGCGCGACCCGCTGCTGTTCTCCGCCGGAGAGCTGCGCAGGATAATGATCCATGCGGTTGGCCAGGCCCACCCGTTCCAAGAGTTCGCCACACCGCTCTCGAATGGGGTCACCTTTACGAGTGGAGACTTCGCCGAGGATCTCCAAGGGGACCATCACGTTCTCGAGGGCGGTCAAGGTAGGCAGGAGGTGGAACGTCTGGAAGACAAAGCCTACGTTCTTTGCACGAAACCTGGCGCGTCCATCTTCGGTAAGACTCAGGAGATCTTCATTGGCAACCGTCACCTTCCCTTCGGTGGGCTCGTCCAAGCCCGCGAGAAGACCCAAAAGTGTGGTCTTGCCACTACCCGATGGGCCAACGACTGCTACGAAGCTCTCCGGTTTCACGTGGAGATCGACCTGGTCCAAGACTCGGAGGGGACGTCCCCCGCTCATGTATTCCTTCGAAAGCCCTTCGGCAAGGATCATGGGGTTGTTTCGCTTGGTCGTGTTCTTGCTCGCCCTGAGCGCATGCGACCCGGGCGTCAACTCGGACGTGGTACGCTCTGGACCGCAGGAAAGTTCAAGCTCACCGCACGTCGTCGGTGCGACTGCGTCGGATGCCGGTTCGGCCGCTGCCTCCCTGGAACGGGTCGTTGTGCTCGGGACCAGTCTCACCGCGGGCCACGGGTTAGACGACCATAGCGCCCGATTCACGAACCGAATCCAAGCCTTTGTCGACTCCGCAGGACTTCCGTTCTCCGTCGTCAACGCAGGGGTGCGCGGAGAGACGAGCGCGGGAGGTGTCCGGAGGATCGGTTGGTTGCTCAGAGAGCCCGTAAGCGTTCTGATCCTGGAGCTCGGGGCCAATGATGGCCTTCGGGGGCTTTCCCCCGATGCCATGCGGGACAACCTACAGGC
Organism: Gemmatimonadales bacterium UBA6960; assembly: GCA_963577685.1. Taxonomy (GTDB): domain Bacteria; phylum Gemmatimonadota; class Gemmatimonadetes; order Longimicrobiales; family Gaopeijiaceae; genus UBA822. The sequence continues at coordinate 16,132 of CAUZAE010000043.1, forward strand.
CGTCATCGACAGCACCGTCGCCCGGCATCCCAACGTGCGGCTGATCCTCGCCGGAATGCAGGCTCCACCCAACCTCGGGCAGGACTACGTTTCGCGATTCCAGGCGGTGTACGTCGATCTCGCCAGGGAGAACGACGCGGTTCTGGTCCCCTTTCTCCTAGGGGGCGTCGCGGGAGACCCGGAGCTGAATCAGGCGGACGGCATCCATCCCACCGCCGAGGGCCATCGTAGAGTCGCGGACACCGTGTGGCGCTACCTGCGACCGGTCCTCGAGGAGCTCATGGTCGCTAGAAGGGCGCAACCGTGAGGCGATACTTCGCGCGGGCGTTCGGCGTGATCGCTGCCGCCCTGAGCGCGTCCCTGTTGATCGGGCTTTGGCTCCCCAGTTCGTGGCTCGCCGAGTCTTCGATCGAGATCGCGGCGGATCCCGCGACCGTTTTCGTCTTCCTCGAAGACCTGTCTCGGTGGGAGGAATGGACACCCTGGGGTGACATCGAATCAGAGGTGACGGACCCGCCCTCCGGAATCGGTGCCGCGCGGGTTTGGGACGACGAACAGTTGGGATCGGGCTCCGTCACAATCACCGAGAGTCGGCCCCCAGGCCTCCTCCGCTACCGTGTCGAGATGGGTGGGCGCGAGCGCATCAACGGCGAGCTCGAGGTGGTCGCCGTGGCCGAAGGCAGTCTCGTGACGTGGAAAGAAGCGGGAGACTTCGGTTGGAATCCACTCATGGGGTATGTCGCCCGAGGGATGGCGGAGTCCCAGGGAAAACAACTGGCTGCGAGCCTGATACGACTCAAACAGGTCAGCGCGGCCGTTGATTCGATTTCGAAATAGGGGGCCTCGGGTCCCGGCTAGATCTTTTGGCTGGCCATCGCAACCAGTCCCTCGTTGTTTTTCGTCCTCTTCATGACCCCCAACAGCTCGTTCATCGCGTCCGTCGGTGGCACGTCAGCCAGCTGACGACGCATCGCTCGAGAAACGGACAGGGTGGCTGGGTCGAGGAGCAACTCCTCTTTGCGGGTCGAGGAGGCGTTGAGGTCGATAGCGGGGAAAATCCTCTTGTCCGCCACCTCCCGGCTCAGGACTAGCTCGCTGTTGCCGGTTCCCTTGAACTCTTCGAAAATGACCTGATCCATGCGGGACCCCGTATCGACCAGTGCGGTCGCGACGATCGTCAGAGACCCACCTCCCTGCTTCGGATCGATCTTCCTCGCGCTGCCAATGAATCGCTTCGGCTTCTCCAGGGAATTCGCGTCGAGCCCCCCGGAAAGCGTCCGTCCACTGCCTTGCTCGACGGTGTTGTAGGCCCGAGCCAGCCGCGTGATCGAATCCAGGATGATGACCACTTCCTGACCGCTCTCGACATATCTCCGAGCCCGCTCGAGGGTCATTTCGGCCATCTGGCAATGGCGTTCGGCAGGTCGATCGAAGCTCGACGCGATCACTTCGCCGAAGCCACACATCTCCATATCAGTGATCTCCTCGGGACGTTCGTCAACGAGAAAGATCATGAGGCGGCATTCCGGATTGTTGGTGACGATCCCTTCTGCCACCGACTGGAGCACCGTCGTCTTCCCCGCCTTCGAGGGCGCAACGATCATTGCGCGCTGACCCTTGCCCAACGGGCAGAACAAATCAATCACTCGATTGGTGTAGTCCGGCTCCCCTCCGATCGCACGGCCGCACGCCAGGACGAGCTGCTCGCTGGGGTGTACCGCGCTCAGGCGATCGAAGTCTGGTCGACGTCGGGCGTCCTCGGGGGGAGCGGTGTTTACGAGATCCAGATGTGTGAGGGGCGGACTCTTGCCGTTCTTGGGGCGCCTGCCCACGGAACCGGAAAGCTCATCCCCCGTCCTCAAACCGAACTTGTGAATGACCTTCGCACCGACGTAAATGTCGTCCCCGGAAGGCGTGAACCCCGACTCTGGACGTCGGATGAAACCGGAGCCACTACCCAAGACCTCGAGAACACCCAAGGGCTCACTGACGCGATCGGATGACTCTGGTTGATCCCCTTGATCCAACTGATCGCCCCGATCGGGCTGATCCCGCTGTTGCGACGACCCCCGACGTCTGCGTTGTTGTCGCTGATTCCTCCGACGATTGGGTCGGGAGGTCCGAGAGTCGCGACTCTGGCCGTCCGTCTGGGCGCGACCTCCCTTCTGGTCGTTGCCGGACTCCCGGTTATCGCCGCCCTGCGGCCTGCCAGAACTCTTTCGATCCTGCTCCGGCGCATCATGAGCGCCCTGAGAATCGCTTCGGCCTTCCCGATCGTCTGTTACTCGATCTTCTTGATCCGGCGAAGCCGGCCTGTCATTGGGTGTGTTACCGTCCACTTTTCCAGATTTCCTTGTGCCTACGAATAGATGGGCTCCGCGCGGTCTTGGAGCCTGCAATCCCCTGCGCGGCACGCTTCCTTCAAAGAACCGTGGGCGCATGCGATGGTCGTAACCATCCGGGACGGCGTCCGAGATTGGAACGGCCCGAGCTAGGGCGGATGAATCAAAGATCTACGTTCCAGGCACCCGATCGGGTGGGTATTAATATTTTGTGTTTCTCACTCCAAAGCAAGGGTACAATGTGACATACGTGGCGAGACGGAGATTCTGTCCGGACGTCCTCCTTCTGAATTGGTCCGCCGTGCGGGTGTCCAACAGACGGGCTACTCCTGTCCTCGGAGAGTGACATTCGTTGGCCCTGCGCCCGTCTTGGCCTCGTCTGAAGGGGCTATCCACTTAGGTTAGGGTCACTTCGGTGCCGTGGCACGAGGTCTGCATGACTCGACATCGGGACTTTCCAAGGAGGATATCGTGCGAAGCGCCATCCGAACCGTCTTGATCATTGGACTCGCCTTCGCGTGGCGGGCGCAGCCAGCCACCGGGCAATACTCCTGGAGTTCATTCTCAGTGTCGTTGGGATTCGGCTTGGGCGGTGGCGTCGCCGCCGGCGTCTCCTATACCTCTGCAGACCCGTGGTTCGGGTACCAGGCGTACGATCCGTGTTGGGACTACCCCTTCTACGATGGGTATTCGTACGGCTGCGAATTCGGCTACGCACGGTATCGGCCATACCGGCGGTATCGGCCGTACACCCCGGTCGCCGTCGGCTACCTGTACCACTCGCCGTCCTATCGGCCGTATGGCTATAGCAACGTGTACTACGGCTACGACTACTATGCGCCCACCTACGGCTTCTACACGGCGTTCGGCTACGAGTACGGATTCAGTGGGTATTACCGTCGGCCTTTGTACTCCTACCCGACGTACGGGGTAGTCCAGCGCTCGCCTCGAGTGCGGTACGCCCAGGCTCGGACGACGTCGTTGTACCGATCTTCACCGTTGTATCGGTCGGGTCCAGGGTATAAGGAAACGCCGAGGAACTCCGCAGCGCGCCGAGTCGCGAGGGGAAGGGGGGCAAGCGGCGGACCTGCAACGACTCCATCTGGATTGCAAAGGCTGGGTGGGAGGGACGGGGGTATACG
>CAUZAE010000044.1:0-18977 GCA_963577685.1 Gemmatimonadales bacterium UBA6960
CAAATCGGCGTGCCTGAAGCCTGGCATCCGCTGTCGCACCACAGGAACATTCCGGAGTTGATCGCGCGACTGGCGATCATCAACCGCTACCACGTCGAGCTGTTTGCCAGGTACCTGACCAAGCTTCGGAATACGCCCGACGGGGACGGCTCGCTCCTCGACCACATGACTATCTTGTACGGGTCAGGTATGTCGAACAGCCAGCGCCACGCGGGGGACAACCTACCTCTACTGGTGGTCGGCGGTGGGAACGGACGGCTCAAGGGGGGGCAACATCTCAAATATGACGACCAACCCTCACATGCGAACCTCCTCCTTACGTTGCTGGACAAGTTCGACGTACCCGTGGACAAAGTGGGTGGTAGCACGGGCCCGTTAGAGCTCGATACGCTCTCGGGGATGTAGTGGAGATGAGTATCGGATCGGCGTGGCGAAGTCTGGCCGCCCTGGGATTTGTCGTCACTCTCTTCGGGGTCGGTGGCTTGGCTGCAGCGGAGGCCGGCCAGGATCTCTTCCGCCCCGTCGTCGGGACGGGGACCGGTGGGGTGGATCTCGACGGGGTGGATGTCAACGCCGCCGAGGCGGACGGCACGACGGCCCTTCACCGGGCGAGCCTCCGCGATGAACCCGAAAGCGTTGAGCGTCTGATTCGCGCAGGCGCCGATGTGAATGCGGCGAATGATCTCGGGGCCACTGCTCTCTGGGCCGCAAGCCTGAACGGCAGTGCGGAGGTGGTCGAGAGCCTGCTCGCGGCCGGGGCGGACCCGAACAAGGCGCTCCGGAACGGTGAGACGCCGCTGATGGCCGCTTCTCGCTCGGGCAACCCAGCGGTCGTCGCAGTGCTGCTCACGCACGGAGCGGATCCCGACGCGACCGGCCCGCGGGCCCAGACGGCACTCATGTGGGCCGTAGCGCAGCAGCACTCGGATGTCGTCGCTGTGCTGGTCGAGCACGGAGCCGATGTGCACGCCCGCTCGGCAGTTTGGCGGGTGTTCATGGCGCAGCCCCCGGCTCCCCATCCGCAGCACCGAGGATGGTTCGAGCACGGAGGTAATACAGCCTTGATGTTTGCGGCACGGGTGGGCGATGTCGTCTCGGCAGAGCATTTGGTGGCTGCTGGCGCCGACGTCAACGACAGGAGTGCCTGGGGCGTGAGTGTCTTGACGGTTGCGACCTACTCCGATTTCGGCACCCTCGTGGTCGGGCTGAGAGGCACACCGTTCCATATAGGCGGCAGCGACGTGTACCGCCCGGGCAGGTTTGCCGAGCTCGCGGAGCTTCTTCTGGAGCACGGTGCGGACCCCAACCTGGGAGCGGGGCGATTTACGGCGCTGCACGCGGCGGTCATGCGCAGGGACGAGGGGATGGTGGACCTCCTCCTCGAGCATGGCGCGAATCCGAACCTTTCGCTGGGGGCTTGGACCCCGCTCCAACGCGGATCGGGCACGGACTTCTATTTCCATCGCGCGTGGGTGGGGGCAACGCCCATCTGGCTCGCCGCTCGTTTTGCTACTCCGTACATACTTGGCCAATTGGTGGAGCACGGTGCTGATCCGGGCTACGTGCATCGGGGAGAGCACTACTCCGGTGGGCGGGGTGGAGAGCTTTCCACCGTTCAAATGGAGGTCGCATCGCCGCTGATGGCCGCGGTCGGTCTGAGTCGCACCGGGAGGTCGTGGGTATATCAACAGCCCGATTCCGACGAATACGAAGCCGAAGTTCTGGAGAAGGTGACGTTGCTGGTCGAGGCCGGTGTCGGTGTGAATGCCGTCAACAATATGGGCCTCACGGCTCTCGATGGCGCCATCGACATGGGGTACAACTCGGTCGTGGCGTTTCTCATCGAGGCCGGAGCGGAGGAGGGTGCTGGGCTGCGGCCGCCGGGATGAGCCGATCTACTCTAGGGAGGAAGAGATGAAGAGCCTGAGCATCGTGGCCGCGGCCCTGACCACTGCTCTCGTATGCTTTCAGGGCGCGAGCGCGCAGACGGCCGACGCGCTGGAGGCGCAGGCTACCGAGCTCCGGCGGATCATCCGAGAGGCTCCCCGCCTTTCCCGTGATGTCGCCCCGATCGAGATCGCCCCACCGCACCAAGGCTGGGAGATGGGCATGGTGTCCTGGATCGCCGCGGGCGACGAGGGCTTGATCTACCTCCTGCAACGGGGCGAGGGGGCCGATCCGGTGATCGCCCTGGACCGGACCGGTCGTGTGGTCCAGTCATGGGGACGCGGCTTGTACGCCACGCCCCACAGCGTTCGAGTGGACCCCGCCGGCAACGTTTGGACCGCCGACGCCAAGAGCTCCCGCGTGCTCAAGTTCGCACCCGACGGCACGCTTCTCATGGAGATCGCCGTGGGCGGACAGCCCGAGGGCTGCGACGGTAACTTCTGCGGCACGACCGACGTGGCGTTCGGCCCCGACGGCAATGTATTTATCGCGGACGGATACCGGAACGCCCGTATTCTCCGGTACACGCCAGACGGACGAAAAGTCGCGGAGTGGGGCAGCCCCGGCACCGGTCCTGGCGAGTTCCGCCTCCCCCATTCCATCGCCGTGGACGAAGACGGGATCATCTACGTGGCGGACCGCGAGAACGGACGGATCCAGCGCTTCGACCGCGACGGGACGTTCCTGGGTGAGTGGCCCGACTACGGCAAGACCTTCTCTCTCGACCTCACCCCCGGAGCCGTATGGCTCGGCACACAGCACCGGAACGAACCGAACGTTTCCCCGGGCTGGCTCATTAAGGTGGACCGGACGACGGGCGAAGTGCTGGGGTACGTCGACGCCACCGGCGTCCACGGCATCGACGCCACCGGAAGCGGCGAGCTGCTATTTGCGCCAGGACCCGGCGGCAACCCCCAGCTCGTTGGCATGCCGCGCTGAGGGGACAGCCCTCCGTCTACCAACGATCCGGATCTGCGGTCCGCCACGCGGGTGGCATCCGGCCGTCGTGCAGCAACTGGCCCTCGGCCAGGAAGTCGTAGATCTCCTCGAAGCTACGTACCTCGGTATCGTCGACTCGCCGGTAGACGTGGTGGGGGCCTAGCTGTCCCGGATGCTGTAGTCCCATCGCCGCGAGAAGCTCTAGGAATCCATCGACGGTTCCCTCGTGATAGCGCTCGACGCGTTCGGCCTTGTCCTCCACGTTCAGACCGTGCACCAACGCCGGGTTTTGTGTCGTGATCCCTGTTGGGCAGTGGTCCGAGTTACACCGCAGCGCCTGGATGCAGCCCATCGCGAGCATCATGCCTCGTGCCGAGGCGCACAGATCCGCGCCGAGCGCGAGGGCACGGGCCATGTGAAACCCGGTGAGAATTTTGCCGGCGGCGACGATCGAAATCCTGTCCCGCAGACCGACCCCGGTGAGAGCGTTGTGTACGAAGACCCAGGCATCGCGCGCCGGCATTCCCACCGAATTCGAGAACTCGAGCGGGGCCGCGCCCGTCCCGCCTTCCCCTCCGTCGACGGCAATGAAGTCGGGGGTAATGCCGGTCTCGAGCATCGCCTTGCATACTGCGAAAAAATCTGCGCGGCGACCGATGCAAAGCTTGAAGCCGACAGGCTTCCCACCAGCGAGTTGGCGCAGACGGGCTAAGAACTCGAGCAAGCCCCGAGGGGTCGAGAAGGCCCGGTGCGTAGGGGGTGAGATCACCGTCTCGGCGACGGGGACGCCCCGAATGTCCGCGATCTCTCGGGTGACTTTGACCCCCGGCAAGATCCCCCCGTGGCCGGGCTTGGCGCCCTGGGAGAGCTTGAGCTCGATCATTTTTACGGAGTCTTGTGCCGCCTGACGTTCGAACGCCTGCGGATCGAAGGCGCCGTCCTCGGCACGGCAGCCGAAGTATCCGGTGCCGATCTGCCATATGAGGTCTGCACCCGCCTCTAGATGGTAGGGCGAGATGCCTCCTTCGCCGGTGTTGTGCGCAAAGTGGCCACGCTCGGCACCGGCGTTCAGCGCCAGCACGGCATTCTTCGAGAGGGCGCCGTAGCTCATCGCGGAGATGTTGAGCAGCGACGCGGAATAGGGCGCCGCGCAGTCAGGGCCGCCGATTTCGACCCGAGGCTGCTCGTGGAGCGGCTCCACGGGCGCGATCGAGTGCGCACACCACTCGTAGCCGATTCGGTAGACATCTCGCTGCGTGCCGAACGGCCTGGTCTCGAGCTCGCCCTTGGCTCGCTGGTACACGATGCTGCGCAGCTCCCGTTCGATCGGGAACGCATCGATGTTGGACTCGATGAAGTACTGCTGGATCTCCGGTCGAAGTGCCTCCAACATGTACCGCCCGCGCCCGATCAGCGGAAAATTCTTGAGGATGGTGTGCTGGGTTTGCAGGGAGTCGTGTATACCGAGCGCGATCAACGGCACGATCGGCACGAGCGCCCATAGCACGTACGGCGAGACGAATGCGCCCGCGAGCACCAGTGAGACTAGCGCGACCGAGATCATGTAGAACCAGCGGCGAACCATTCGAAACTCCCTTTGTTCTAGGCCTTGGCGTCCACAAACCCACCACTTAACTCATTGCGACCACGTCCCGGTGCCCGACTGCGTGCTTTCAAGAGGGACCGATGCTCCGCCACTGCATGCCTTGGAAGAGTGCGGAATCTACGACGGTGTCAACGTCCTGTGCGGAACCGGCTGCCGGGTTTGTCAGTTGGACAGGTACGGATGCCAAGGCAGCCATCAATACCGAAGGACACGACACGGTCCGATCACGCATGAGGGTCTCCAAGAGAGTGAATAGGGCTGCAACCTAAATGGGGGACACCTGGGGCGGCCACCCGGACGGCAGTCGGGCCGGGCCGGCGGGTCACACCGTCGCCGGCTACTTGGCAATTCAAGCGTATCGATGCATCGTCATCGGGCGTGCGGCTTGGAAGGCATTGAAGTGAAAGGAATTGACAAAGGAATGGACAGGTGAACGCTGCAGAACTCTTCGTCCGCTGCCTCGAGAACGAAGAGGTGGACTATATCTTCGGCATCCCAGGCGAAGAGAACATCGACGTGATGGACGTGCTTCTTGGTAGCTCGATCCGCTTCATCACCACCCGCCATGAACAGGGCGCGGCCTTCATGGCCGACGTGTACGGACGGCTGACCGGCAGAGCGGGCGTGTGCCTGTCGACCCTCGGTCCTGGCGCGACCAACCTGGTGACCGGCGTGGCGGACGCGAATATGGACCGCTCGCCCGTCGTGGCCATCGCGGGCCAGGCGGCCACGACGCGCATGCACAAGGAGAGCCACCAGCACCTCGACCTGGTCGGCCTGTTCGATCCCATATCTAAGTACGGCACGCAGATCATGGAGCCGGAGACGATTCCGGAGGTGATTCGCAAGGCGTTCAAGCAAGCGATCCAGGAGAAGCCGGGCGTCAGCTTCATCGCCCTTCCCGAGAATATTGCCGGCTCCGAGGTCGAGGAGAAGGAGCCGCTCAAGGTGCAGGCGGCCGAGACCCCGGTAGCACCTGAGGCCAAGATCGAGCAGGCCGCTGACATCATCTCGAGCGCGAAGCACCCGATCATCATGGCGGGCAACGGGGTCATCCGCTCCGGAGGCTCGGCGCAGCTCCAGGCGTTTGCGGAGAGGCTCCAAATCCCCGTTGCCACCACCTTCATGGCCAAGGGCGTGATTCCGTTCTCTCACCCCCTCAGCCTCGGCACCGTGGGCTTGCAGGCCCACGACTACGTCAGCTGCGGGTTCGACCGCGCGGATGTGATCATCTGCGTGGGCTACGACATGATCGAGTACCATCCCTATCTGTGGCATCCCCAGAAACAGGCCCAGATCCTGCACATAGACGAGACGCCGGCCGAGGTGGACGAGCACTACATCCTGGCCGCCGGAGTCATCGGCGACATCGGTGAGTCGCTGGACCGGATCGGCGAGGTGGCGCGGCCCCAGGACGAACCGAAGCTCGGAGCGCTACGGGACCTCGTCGTCCGGGAACACACCGAGCACGCGGACAATCCGGCGTTTCCGATGGTGCCCCAGCGCATCCTCTCGGATCTCCGGCAGGTGCTCGAGCCCGAGGACATCGTCGTCAGCGACGTCGGCGCTCACAAGATGTGGACCGCCCGGCTCTACGAGGCCGAGCGCCCCAACACCTGCATCATCTCGAATGGCTTCGCCTCGATGGGGATCGGCGTGCCGGGGGCGATCGCCGCAAAGCTGGTCCACCCCGAGCGTACGGCGGTCACGATCACGGGCGACGCCGGATTCCTGATGAATTGCCAGGAGATCGAGACGGCGCTTCGTATCGGAACGCCCATCATCGTTCTCATCTGGAACGACGGCGAGTACGGCCTGATTCGTTGGCATCAACTGCGCCACTTCGGACGACCCAGCAACATCGACTTCAAGAATCCCGACTTCGTGATGTTCGCGGAGAGCTTCGGGGCCAAGGGCTACAAAGTGGAAAGCGCCGACGAGTTGGTGCCTGTTCTGAAGCAGGCCATCGCCGACGACACCGTCGTGATTATCGACTGCCCTGTGGATTACTCGGAGAACATGAAGCTGACGGAGAAGCTGGGGGAGCTTGTGTGTCCGATATGAGGGGGTGAGGATGGGGAATGTGGGTTACCCGTTCGGCCTCAGGGGCGGTTCCTTCGGGGCCCGCCCCTTGTCGTTTCTCGACTTCCGCTTCGCTTGTCCCGATCGACGGCTGCGAGGTCTCGACACAATGGGACACACGTTTCCGCGGAAACGTCTCGGAGGCCGTCGTGCACCGCGCAGGTGAGGCGTCCGTCCTTCAGTTGTAGCAGAAGAAACTCGTAGCCGGTAGCCACGCCGCCGCGCAGGGTGCGTGCCATGCCTACCATCAGCCCTCCCTCGGGCTCCATCCAGACCTCCTCCGAGCGTACGTCAGAGGCTGACGCGACCCAGCATCCGCTGAGCCACGCCGCGGAGCCCACGTCGTCCTGAGCGAGCGCCGCGATCGGGGAAGCGAGAAGCACGAAGGAGAGGGCGGGCCGGATCATCGGCACAACATACCGACGCAAACGAATGTTCCGAAAGCTCGCCCCTCGCGTCCTCCCGGTGGATCGGCTTAGACTGCACGATCAACGGACCCGGCCCTCCGACTCCTGACCCACTGCGTGCCGAACTTGAACAAGGGAGATCCGCCATGAAACGCTCCATCGTGTTGTCATTCCTGATCGCCTTAGGACAGGCCCTTCCACTTGCCGCCCAAGAGCGAATCGACCGAGACATGGTGTCCAAGATCAGGGCCGAGGGCCTCGACAATTCCCACGTCCTGGAGGTCTTCAACCGCCTCACTAATGTGATCGGACCGCGGCTGACCAACTCTCCCGGATACTACGAGGCGGTCGAGTGGACTCGGGACAAGATGGTCGAGTGGGGATTCGAGGACGTTCACCTCGAGCCGTGGAAGTTCGGGCGTGGATGGAGTCTCGAGAGCTTCTCAGTCGAGATGCTCGAGCCCCGCTATATGCCGATGATCGGGTTTCCCAAGGGGTGGTCGGCGTCGACCAGGGGGCGGCTGGTTTCCGAGCCCGTAATGGTGGGGGGGATGTCCCCGGCGGAGCTGCGATCCTCCGAGGGTGACCTCGCAGGTGCGATCGTCCTCACGCGGCCGATCGAGACCGACTTCATCCGTGAAGATCGTCCGCAGCCCCTGATGGAAGACCGCCTCACGCCGCCACCGCCCGTTCCGGCCAACCGACAGCCCACGGCTCAGCAGACGGCGCGGCAGCGACGGCAGGAGGCTGAGCGGGTCCTGACGGAGACGCTCGTGCGGGGTGGGGCAGGGGTGACGCTCGAACCGACTCGCGGGGAGCACGCGACGCTGTTCGTCACCGGTCGTGATCCAGGCGACGGTGCTGTCCCCTCGGTGGTCCTGGCGGCGGAGCACTACAACCTGGTCGCAAGGCTTCTGGAGCAGGAGATCCCTGTGACGTTGGCGGTGGAGGTGGCCGGGAGATACTACGAGGACAATACCAACGCCTACAACGTCATTGCCGAGATCAAGGGGACGGATCCCGACATCGGTGACGAGGTCGTCATGGTCGGGGCGCATCTCGACTCTTGGCATACGGGGACCGGTGCGACGGACAACGCGGATGGCTCTTCGATCGTCATGGAGGCGCTGCGGATCCTAAGGGCTCTGGACGTCCAGCCGCGGCGCACGATTCGGATCGCCCTGTGGGGGGGTGAGGAGCAGGGCTTGCTGGGGTCCAGGGAGTATGTGCAGCGCCACCTTCAGGGTCCCGGCAGTGAGGCGGCACGCGAGAATTTCTCCGTCTACTACAACCTCGACAACGGGTTCGCCCCGATCTACGGGTTTTATATGGAGGACAACGAGGCCGCGAGGGAGATCATGGAGGACTATCTCGAGCCCTTCAATGACCTGGGTGCCAACATTTCGACGATGGCTCGGGTCGGCAGCACCGATCATCTCTCGTTCATACGGGCCGGATTACCGGGCTTCCAGGCCATTCACGACTACAGCGAGTACGATGTTAGAACCCATCATACGAACGTAGACACGTTCGAGCGTGTCCAAGAAGAGGACCTCAAGCAGGCGGCGGTCGTCATGGCGTCCATTCTCTATCATTCGGCCATGCGCGATGGCAGAATGCCCAGGGCGCCGGTGGCGAGTCAACGATAGCGGCTGACGACGGGTCGTTGATCCGAGTGTGTTCAGGGGGGGATCGTGGGAATCGAGTTTAGGGAGTTTCTGCCGCATCTGGCGTTGATGATGGCCGGAGGTCTCGGAGGCTCTCTAGGCCTGGGTTGGTTGTGTCGAAGGCCGAAGGGTCGGGCGCTGCTGTCGCGCACCAAGGTATGGGCTCTGGCGGCGTTCGGGGCAGTCGCGGTAGCCGGCCTGGTCGGTGCGTTCTACTGGATGTTCAGCCGGATCACCGACGGCTCCGGCGGACAGGTGGCTCTCGGCTCGCCGCCGACCTTTCTGCTGCTGGGGCTGATCGTAGGTCTTCCGCTTTCGCTCCCCGGAATCATCGCCACCTGGAGTGATTCGCGTCCGGAGAATATCGCAGAAAGGGAGCGAAGGGCGAAGAATGCCACGCAGGAGGACAGGTTGAAATTCGCCAAGGACCTCGTGCGTCAGATTGAAGAGTTCGCCGACACGCCCCGCGGGGTGAAGGCCTCCCTGACCGGCGACAAGGGGAGGGTGCTCATGATCGCGGGCGACCTTCGGCGGGCCGAAGGGGAAGTGGTGGTCGCCCGTGTAAGGCGCGGTCCCGCGGAGACCGCTCCAACATTTCCCACCGCAGGACGGGCCTCCCGTCGGCTCGCCAATCAGGAGGTCGGCATGCAGCCGCACACTGGAAGGGGCTACCCCAGGGTCGTACTCGCATCCTTGCTCGTTGTTTTTGTGTCCTGCCAAGGGGCACCGGGCAGCGGGAGACAGGATCTAGTCGAGAGCACTCGGTACGAGGATCTACTCACGCTCCACGGTGACTGGCGCGAGTTCCAGCAGCCCGCCGTGACCGACGGAGTGCCCGACTACACCCCGGCGGCCATGGGCCGGCAGCGGCAGGAGCTGACCCGGTATCAGGCCCGCCTGGCCGGCATCGATCCGGAGGGATGGCCCATCTCCCAGCGGGTGGACTACCACGTCGTCCGGGCGGAGATGAACGGGCTCGAGTTCGACCATCGGGTCCTCCGACCCTGGGCTCGGAACCCCGCGTTCTACATGCTCGTCCACGGCTCGCAGAGCGACGTGCCTGCCCGTGAGGGCGAGGTCATGCGTGGCGTCATGGAGCTATGGACGTATCAGTTCCCGCTCTCCGAGCCCATCGCGGCCGAGATTCAGGAGCACATGCGCGCCATCCCGGCGATCCTCGAGCAGGCCAGGGGTAACCTCGTGGTGGACGCCGCCGACCTCTGGTTCCTCAGCCTGCGGGTGATGCGGGGCGTGAGCCAGACGCTTGGGAGCCTGGCCGAGCAGGTGGCCGAGGATTACCCGGAGCTCTCGGCCGACACGGAGCGAGCCCAGGCCGCCGTCGACGACTTCGCCGCCTGGATCGAGGGGCGGCACGGCTCCATGACGGCTCCCTCGGGGGTCGGCGTGGAGGAGTACGATTGGTACCTGAAGAACGTCCAGCTCCTCCCCTACACATGGGCCGATCAGCAAGCCATCATCGAGCGGGAGTTGGGGCGGTCGTGGGCCTACCTGAGACTCCTGGAGAACAAGAACCGCGACCTGGCCGAGCTCGAGATGGTGGACACGGAGGCCGAGTATCAGCGGCAATACCGAGCTGCGGTGCGAGCCTTCGTCGACTTCCTCGATCGGGAGGACTTCTTCACCGTCCCCAGCTATGCCGAGCCCGCGCTCATGGCCCGGGAAGGGCGCTTCTCTCCGCAGACGGGCGACGTGGGGTTTTTCAACCACGTGAGCTACCGGAACTTCCTGCCCATGCGGGCGCACGGCACGCACTGGTTCGACCTGGCCCGTATGGACGCCGAGCCGCATGCGAGCCCGGTCCGTAGGGTCCCGCTCCTCTACAACATCTGGTCCGCCCGGGCCGAGGGTTACGCTACCGGGATGGAGGAGCTGGTCATGGGGGCGGGATATCTGGACGACTTGCCGAGGGCGCAGGAACTCGTGTACGTCCTGCTGGCCCAGCGAGCCGCTCGCGCGCTGGCTGGCCTCAGGATGCACAGCAACGAGTACACCATCCAGGACGCGGTCGACTTCGCGGCCAAGTGGACGCCTCGTGGGTGGATGCCCCCGGAGAGCAACACGGTATGGGGTGAGCAGCAGCTCTACTTGGAGCAGCCCACGTACGGGACCAGCTACGTCATGGGCAAGGTGTCGATCGACAAGCTGCTGGCGGATCGGGCCCAGCAGCTCGGCGACGAGTTCACTCTGGGGCGTTTCATCGACGAGTTCCACGCCGCGGGCATGATCCCCGTGTCGCTCATTCGCTGGGAGATGACCGGATTGGAAGACGAGATGGAGAAGCTGTGGTAGCTTGCCACCCAACTGGTCCCCAAATAGCTTTTCGGATGGCTTCTAGGCTTCTCCTCGTTGTCGCACTGTCGCTCTTTGCGCCGCTTTGGCAAGCGGCTCCGGCGGTCGCGTCTCCGGCCGATCCGGAAGGCGATCCTGTCTTGGGCGTCTGCGTCGTGACTCCGCTTTACGCGACGGTTGCCGCCGAGTACTACGGCATTCGGATGGCGCCCACCGGGGACGCTCCGGGGGCCGCCGGGCGGGTGGCGACTTCGTTCGCGCAGTCCCCTTTCGGGGTCGCCGTGTCCGTGGACGGCCACTATGTCTACGACGTGCGCGTGAGAATCGACGGCCTGCGGGACCGCCCGAACGTCGAGTACACCGTTTGGGCGACTCCGCCCAACCTGGTTCCGATCCGCCGGCTCGGTGTGCTGGGTGCGAGCCGGGAGTTGTCCGCGCAGCTGGAGTTCAACAAGTTCATCATCTTCCTCACCGCGGAACGCTCGGGCACTTGGGACCCGCAACGCGCCGCCGCCGGCGGTAGCGCCTGGCAGGGCCCTATCCTGTTGCAGGGGATCTCCCGGAGTGGGCTCATGCACTCTTCGGCGGGACATGGACCCTTCGAGCGGGAAGTCTGCTGACCCGACGCCTGGACGGCCGTATCCCCATGACCCCGACGTCTCTCACGGTAACCCGACGCACGATTACCGGACTGGCTTCGGTCGCGGTCCTATCGGTGTCATGTACGACGGCATCCGTAGCCGTTCAGGACGCCGCTCCGGTGCCTGCTCGCCCGCCCGTCCAGGACACGACGGCCAACACCATCGACATGGGGCGTATGACGATGGACATGCCGGGAATGCCGGGTGACATGGCCCTAGCCGATCCGAGCGGCTGGCGAATGCCCCCCATGCAGGGCATGGACATGTCCATGATGGCGTTCCTGGGCGGCGAGACGCCTACGGTCGAGCCGTTCTTACCCGGGGCGGACCTGGACGACATGCAGAGGAGCATGCTCCCGGAGGCCACGCCCGGCGAAGTGATCGAGTTGGCCGACGGCGACGTGCTCGACCTCACGGCCGGGTTGGTGCGTAGGGATATCGGGGGCCAGAGCGTCATCATGTACGGCTTCAACAACCAGTATCCGGGCCCGCTCCTCAGAGTCCGGCAACACTCGAGCATTACCGTCAACTTCACCAACGAGATCGACTTTCCGACGACGCTTCGGTGGCACGGCGTTCGGCTCGAAAATCGCTTCGACGGGGTGCCTGGTCTGACGCAGCGCCCGGTGAGGGTTGGGGAGACCTTCCAATACGAGGTTCGCTTCCCGGATGCGGGCGTCTTCTGGTACCATCCCCATCAGCGAGGTGAAATCGCCCAGGACTTGGGCCTATACGGCAACATCGTGGTGGAGTCTTCGGAGCCGGACTACTACGACCCGGTCAATCATGAAGAAACGCTGATCCTCGACGACATCCTGATCGATGAGTCGGGGTTGGCGCCGTGGGGCTTCGAGGCTCCCACACACGCGCTCATGGGCCGATTCGGCAACGTCTTGCTCGTGAACGGAAAGACGAGCCGCGACCTCGATGTGAGGAGGGGCGACGTCGTACGCTACCAACTCACCAACGCCTCCAATACCCGGATCCTCAACCTCAGTTGGGGTGCGGCACCGATCAAGCTCATTGCCGGGGACTTGGGAAAGTTCGAGCGCGATATCCGGATCGAGAGCGTCCTCATCGCTCCGGGGCAGCGCTATGTGGTGGAGGTGAAATTCGATGAGGAGGGCAGCTTCCCGCTGACCAACCGCATCCAGGCGATCGATCACGCCCGGGGGGAGTTCTATCCTCACACCGATACGTTGGGGACCGTGTTCGTCTCCGACGAAGCGACGGCAGTGGATCACTCCGAGACATTCGACCGGCTCCGCGAACACGTGGACGCACAGGCGGACATCGATCGGGTCCGCCCCTACTTCGATCGGCCGCCCGACCGGGAACTGGTGCTCACGATGAGGGCTCGCGGGCTGCTCATCCCGATTCGTCAGATGATGGCGATCGACACGCTCTACGTTCCGCCTGTGGAGTGGAACGAAACCATGCCCATGATGAACTGGCTATCGACGGGCAGGGAGGTGACCTGGATCCTTCCCGATGCGGCGGTCATGGAAGACGGGCAGGAGCTCAGGCCGGCCATGGGTTGGCGATTCACAGAGGGTGACGTCGTCAAGATCAGACTCTTCAACGATCCCAAGTCGCTCCATCCCATGAATCACCCAATGCATCTCCACGGACAGCGCTTCTTGGTCCTGGAGCAGGACGGCGTGCGCTTGAATGACCTGGTGTGGAGGGATACGGTACTGGTGCCGGTCGGATCGACTGTCGACATACTGGTCGAGATGTCCAATCCCGGCATGTGGATGTTCAATTGCCAGATTCCCGAACACGTGGGCACGGGGATGTCGATTTCGTTCCGGGTGGATCCCGCGCCTTAGGATGCTCCAAACTTGGCTATGACCTCAGCTTCGACCGCGCTGCAGCAGACGGCGCTTGAAATCGCAGAACAACGGCTACCCACGTTCGCCAGGATTTACGTACGGATGGCGGTCGCGGGGAAGCAGTTTCATGAGGGGCTCGGAAGGACGTACGACGACCTTGGGAGGGAGCGGTTACGTGAGGCGTTGAACCAGCGAATCGCGCGGATCTTCCAGGATTATGACGTGACTCAGGAGGATTACGAGGGATTCATCCTCATGATCAGCGGCGACCCGACGCAAAGAGAGATTTTTGAGCGGATCCTCGAGGGGCTGTGAATGTTTTGGCGGATGCATCGGGGGTGGCCGGTGGTTTTGCGTGCACATAGGTTGTCTTGGTAACAGACCCCGAGTGCTTCCTGGGTTTCACGCACCGCCAGGAACGAAGGGAGACCCAGCATGAAGATAGTCGCCGTCGTCGTCCTCGGATCGGCACTCATGATCCTGAGCGAGACGGTGGGGTTCTACCCGGCGCCCGATGGCTTTGACGATGGGGGATATCGTCCGCCGTTGGCTAGCCTAGCGGTTGTTACTCACAGCCCCACCCCCGAAGTCGCGCCCGAGGACCTCACCTCCGTCGTCCGAACGTACTGTGTGGTGTGCCACAACGACGTGATGCAGACGGGGAATCTTTCTCTCCAGGCGTTCCAAGTGGAACATGCGCCTGAGCGGGCGGAGACGGCGGAAAAGATGATCGTTAAGCTGCGGGCGTCGATGATGCCGCCTCCGGGGATGCCGCGGCCCGCAGGTGACACGCTTCTGGCTCTCGTGGAAACGCTGGAGACGTTGATGGACGAGGCTGCGGAGGAAAACCCGAACCCGGGCAGCCGGAGCTTCCAACGTCTGAATCGTGCGGAATACGAGGCGTCGATCAGGGATCTTCTGGGCCTCGACATTGACGCGGGCAACTATCTCCCGCTGGACACGAAGAGCGCGAGCTTCGACAACATTGCGGATGTCCAGCTGCTGTCGCCGACGATGTTGGACGCGTATTTGCGCGCGGCGGACGACGTGAGTCGCCTGGCGGTGGGGGTCGGTGACGCTGCAGCCAATTCGGTCACCTATACGAATTCGGGTTATGCGTCGCAGTGGGACCGGATGCCCGGAGCCCCCCGCGGGACGCGGGGTGGGATCAGTGTCGTCCATAACTTTCCGGCGGACGGGGAGTACGCCTTTGATCTATGGTTTGAGCATACGACCACGGGTGAGATCACCGGGGGCGTCACGCCCGACGAACAGATAGAGATCTCCATCGACGGCGAGCGTGTTGCGCTGCTCGAGGTGGATCGATGGATGCATGTCGCCGACCCGAACGGGATGAAGATGAGCATCGACCCGGTCCAGGTGCGTGCGGGTCCGCACAGGGTCTCGGCTGCGTTCCTTCAAGTCTCTGAGGGTCCCGTCGAGGACATCCTCTCTCCTCACGATTGGTCGCTGACGGATCGCAAGATCGGTAGCGGGGGAGGGTACGGGATCACGGTCCTCGCTCACGTGAAGGACCTGGTCGTCCTTGGGCCCTACAACCCAACGGGCGTTTCGGAGACACCGAGTCGGCGGGAAATCTTCACCTGCCGCCCGAACTCCTCCGCTGATACCGAGGCGTGCGCAGAGGAGATTATTTCGCGGTTGAGTGCCAAGGCGTTCCGTCGGCTCCCGAGGGAGGGTGAGCTCGAGGCTCTGATGTCGTTCTATGACCAAGGGGCCTCGTCCGGAGGCTTCGAGGTCGGAGTTCGCACGGCGCTGCAGGCGATGTTGGCGAGCCCCGCTTTCGTGCTCCGTCTCGAGGAGGCGCCCGTCGACTTCGAGCCGGGAGAGGCCTATCGCATCGGCGATGCAAGCCTGGCATCACGGCTGTCTTTCTTCCTCTGGGGGGCGCCACCCGACGACCAGTTGAGGGAGTTCGCCAGGGAGGGGCGGCTTACGGATCCGGAGGTCCTCGAGGAGCAGGTGCTGCGCATGCTGGGCGATCCCCGTTCGGAGGCTCTGGGAGAGCGGTTCGCCGCTCAGTGGCTCCGCCTCGATGATCTGGAAAAGGTCAATCCGGACAGGCTGATGTTCCCGGACTTCCACGAGCAGCTCAGGGACGCGATGCGTCGTGAAACGGAGATCTTCTTCAACCATCTCGTAGCGGAGGATAGAAGCGTCTTCGAGCTGTTCGGCGCAGACTACACCTTCGTGAACGAACGCCTTGCGAGACACTACGGGATTCTGGGCGTGGCGGGCGAGGACTTCCGCCGCGTGTCGTACCCGGAGGGCTCGCGGCGGAGGGGCCTCTTCGGTCATGCCAGTATATTGGTGCTTACATCCCACGCGAACCGGACGTCGCCCGTGCTCAGGGGGAAGTGGGTGATGGAGGTGCTCATGGGCACGCCACCACCGCCTCCGCCGCCAGACGTGCCGTCCCTCGAGGAGACCGAGCAGGCCAAGGACGGCCGCGAGTTGACGACCCGTGAGCGCTTGGAGATCCATCGCGCCAATCCGACGTGCGCCGCGTGCCACCGGTTCATGGATCCCATCGGGTTGGCGATGGACAACTTCGACGTGACGGGTAAGTGGCGCATCCGTGAGAACGGAGTGCCACTGGACACGCGGGGTGTCTTCTACGATGGCACCCCCGTCTCGAGCCCGGCCGAGCTCCAGCAGGTCCTTCTGAAACGCCCGATCCCCTTGATACGGACCTTTACAAAGAACCTCATGGCCTACGCTCTCGGCCGTCGGGTCGAATACTACGACATGCCAGAAGTTCGACGCATCGCTGCGGAAGCCCAGGCCAATGACTACCGCATGTCCTCCCTCATCTTGGGTGTCATCCAGAGCGATGCCTTCCAGTTGAAGCGGCCGACGGCAGTGGCGCAGGATGAGGCGCCAGGGAATTGATAGATTACTTAGGAATCATGGGAACTCGAGGAGAGAACGATGGACTTCGTCACCGCTAAGCACCTTCCCCGGCGGACCTTCCTGCGCAGTGCAGGAGCCACGGTCGCTCTCCCGTTCTTGGATGCCATGTTGCCGGCTGGGCGTGGATGGGGCAGAGCCGCAGCGGTGATGGACAAGCCCCGCCTGATCGCGATAGAGCAGTCGCACGGGGCCGCCGGTTGCACGGACTGGGGATCGACACAGAACCTCTGGAATCCGGCGGAGATAGGCCGAGACTTCGATCTGAGCCCGACTTCTCTGACCCCGCTCGAACCGTTCCGGGATGACCTGACGATCATCAGCAACACGGACATCCGGATGGCACAGGCGTTCATTCCGAAGGAGATCGGGGGCGACCACTTCCGCTCGTCGGCGACCTTCCTGACCCAGGCGCACGTCAAGCAGACCGAGGGCTCGGACGTGTACGCGGGTGTCTCACTCGACCAGCTCTTCGCGCAGCGCTTCGGTCAAGAGACGCCGATTCCGTCGATGCAGCTCTGTATCGAGAACATCAACCAGGCCGGCGGGTGCGCCTACGGCTACACGTGCGTGTACACCGACTCCATCAGCTGGGCGTCGCCAACGGAACCGCTTCCGGTGATCCGTGACCCGAGGGTGGCGTTCGAGCAGCTCTTCGGGGCTGGCGCTACCCACGAGGAACGCACCAATCGGCGTCTAGCCAACCGAAGCATCCTCGACTGGGTCGTTGGTCAGATAGGGGAGCTCAAGCGGGGTCTGGACCCCGTGGACCGTCTTCGACTGGACCAGTACCTGGAGAACGTTCGAGAGATGGAGCGACGGGTCGAGGTCGTCGAGGCGCGGAACACGAGCGGCGAGGCGCGGGAACTTCCCGAGGCGCCTGCAGGCGTCCCGGACTCGTTCACGGAGCACATGCACCTGATGTTCGACCTACAGGTGCTGGCATTCCAGACGGATATGACCCGGGTCTTCTCGTTCAAACTCGGTCGCGATTCCTCAGCGAGGGTGTACCCTGAGAGCGGGTCGGAAACGCCGTTCCACCCGGCGTCGCACCACGGGAACGTCGAGGAGAACATCATCGACTTCGCGAAGATCAACACTTACCACGTGGGTATGCTTCCGTACTTACTCGGCAAGCTGCAGGCAGTGCAGGAGGGCGATAACAACCTCCTGGAGAAGACGATGGTGATATACGGATCGCCCATGGGTGATCCCAATGTGCACAACCACCTGCGGGTGCCCTTCCTCGTGATGGGCGGTGCCAACGGACAGATGACCGGTGGCCGGCACCTGAAGGCACCGGACGAGACGCCTCTGTCGAACGTGATGCTGACGTTGCTGCACAAGCTGGGGCACGATGATCTAGAAAGCTTCGGCGATAGTACGGGCGCGTTTTCGCTTGCCGATTACGCGACGCAGACCGCACAGATGTGACGCGGTTTCGCATGAGAGGCTCCCTACGTGTGCACGGCACGGGCCCCCTCCTACTGATGGTCCTGCTCTTCGCGGGTGGCCCGGCGGACTCACCCGTTGCAGATGCGGCCATGCGCGGAGATATCGAGGCCGTGCGCTCTCTGCTCGAGAACGGGGCTGAGGTTGATGCGGCTCAGGGCGATGGCATGACGGCCCTACACTGGGCCGGGGAACTGGGCGACGTCGGGTTGGCCCAGATGCTGGTCCACGCCGGGGCCGGCCTCGAGCCTTTGACCCGTAATGGTGCCCAAACTCCGCTGCACGTCGCTAGCGAGGCCGGGAACGGACAGGTGGTGGCCGTGCTGCTGCGGGCGGGTGCGAATGCCCAAGCGAAGAGCGAGGGTGGATCGACGCCGCTCCATTTGGCGGCCATGGCGGGGAGCCGCGAGACGATCGAGACACTCGTGGATCACGGTGCTGATGTGGACCCGCGAGAATTCGCGTGGGGCCAGACGCCGCTGATGTATGCGGCGGCGAGAAACCGTGTGGAGGCCACGAAGGCGTTGCTCGGGCGTGGCGCGGATCCAACGATCACCACCAAGGTGATGGAGTTCGCGCGACTGGCCGGTCAGGAACGTGCTGCTGGTTTGGTTCGCGACTCGGTTCTGGCCGGTTTTCGAGCCGAGTCGCCGGACCCGATTTTGTGGCTACCGAATCCGAGCCAGGTACAAGCGGCCTTGCGCGCCGCGCGCACCGACGAGGCGATCGAGCCGGTCGAGGCAAGCGAAATCATACGCATCGATTGGAATGAAGCCCAGATCGAGGGTCGCAGCCCCTCGCGGCCCGAGCAGGCCGGCTACCAAGGCGGGTTGACGGCCCTGCTGCACGCGGTGCGCGAGGGCCACGTGGAGGCGGCAAGGGCGCTCCTCGACGGCGGTGCCGCTATCGACCAGACCAGTGGGGGCGACCTGAGCACACCACTGCTCAGCGCCATGATGAACGGTCACTTCGACCTGGGGCTCGAGCTGTTGACGCGAGGCGCCGATCCCAATGCCGCCGGCTACCCTACCGGCATCACCCCGCTCTATGCGGTAATTAACACGCAGTGGGCTCCGAAGTCGCGTTACCCGCAACAGCAGGCGTACCAGCAGCAGCAGGCGACCCACCTGGACGCGATGGAGGCCCTCCTGGAGGCCGGA
>CAUZAE010000045.1:0-18533 GCA_963577685.1 Gemmatimonadales bacterium UBA6960
TTGCTTGTCCTCATGACGGCGCTCGCGATCCAGTACATGAAGGGCCAGGACGAAACCTCCATCGAGCTTAGCTACACAGAATTCAAGGCCCAACTGGGGGCGGACAACATCCTGGAGGTCACGATCGTCGAGAGTCGACGCATCGAGGGCCAACTCCGTACCCCTCGGATCGAGGACGATCAGGAGTATCAAAACTTCACCACGATGCTTCCGGGTGAGGTCACCGCTGAGCTCCTCGCCGATCTAGAGCAGCGGGATGTCGAAATTTCGGGCCAAATGGAGACGCGTGGGTGGGGCACGCTCTTATTGGGTGTTTTGCCGTGGCTCCTCTTCATAGCGTTTTGGTTCTGGATTTTCCGCACGATGCAAGGCGGAGGGAACCGAGCGTTCCAGTTTGGACGCTCCAAGGCGAAGCTGATCTCGCCGGATACGCCCAAGGCCACGTTCGCCGACATCGCAGGAGCGGACGAGGCGAAGACCGAGCTAGAAGAGGTCATCGAATTCCTAAAGGATCCCCAGCGCTTTTCGCGCCTGGGGGGCCGCCTTCCCAAGGGTGTGCTCCTGGTGGGACCGCCGGGAACCGGTAAGACGCTGCTGGCCCGTGCCGTGGCGGGTGAGGCGGCCCGGCCGTTCTTCCAGATGTCGGGTTCGGACTTCGTAGAGATGTTTGTCGGGGTCGGTGCGTCCCGTGTACGGGACCTCTTCGAGCAGGGCAAGGCCCACGCCCCGTGTATCATCTTCATCGATGAGATCGACGCAGTCGGCCGGCACCGAGGGGCCGGACTCGGTGGCGGACACGACGAACGCGAGCAAACGCTCAACGCCCTGTTGGTCGAGATGGACGGCTTCGAGACGAACGAGGGTGTCATCCTGCTGGCAGCGACCAACCGGCCCGATGTCCTGGACCCCGCGCTGCTTCGGCCAGGGCGTTTTGATCGGCAGGTCGTGGTAGACCTTCCAGACATCCGTGGCAGAGAGGGCATTCTTCGCGTGCATGCGAAGAAGCTGCCTCTGGCTGCGGATGTCGAGCTCAAGACCGTCGCGAAGGGTACACCGGGGCTCAGCGGGGCGGACCTGGCGAATATCTGCAATGAGGCCGCGCTCATGGCGGCGCGGGACGACAGCAATAAAGTCAGCATGGATCACTTCGAGAAGGCGAAGGACAAGGTCATGCTGGGCGCCGAGAGAAGGAGCATGGTGCTGACGGAGTCCGAGCGGAAGCTCACCGCGTACCACGAGGCGGGGCATGCGGTCGTCGGTCTTCGTTTGCCGGGGTTGGATCCTCTCCACAAGGTGACGATCGTGCCCAGAGGAAGAGCCCTCGGAATCACCGCCAGCCTGCCCGAGGAGGATCGCCACACCTACACGAAGGAGTGGCTCGAGGGTCAACTGTGCATGCTTTTCGGAGGCCGTGTAGCCGAAGAGATGATTTTCGGTGAGGGGAAAATCACGACCGGGGCGGGGAACGACATCGAACGAGCCACGGCCATGGCCCGACAGATGATCACCCGCTACGGCATGTCGGAAGTGATTGGACTGATGGCGATTGGCCAGCAAGACCAAGAAGTCTTCCTCGGTCGCGAGTTGGTTCAGCGGCGAGAGGTGTCCGAGCACACCGCCACTCGCGTGGACCAAGAGATCAGGCGGATATTGGATGAAGCACACCAGCGAGCCCGAGGCCTGTTGGCCGAACATCGTGATCTTCTGGAGGACATCGCACAGGCGCTACTCGAGAGGGAATCGCTCGATGCTCCGGCGATCGCGCTTTTGGACGCCGGTGAAGAATTACCGCCGCTCTCGGTTCTGGAGGAGAACGGTGACGGCGATGGGGACGGCGACGATGGGGGCGACGATGGGGATCCGGCGGAGGACAGCCCTGCTGCAACAGACGAAGACGGGGCAGAGGATGAGGCGGACGTGACCGAGCCGTCTGCCGACGAAGAATCGGGTGACGACCAAGCCGCCTCCAGGGAGGTGCGTACACCGGCGGTCCGCCTCGGCTCCGAGGATCCGGAGACGGGAGCCTCTGGCTAACGATCGTGACCCAAGTCTGGAACCAGCTCCAGTTCTTCCTTCCGGGGTGGCTCGATCTCCTAGAAATCCTCATCGTCGCGTTCCTGCTGTTTCGGGTGCTGGTGATCATCCAACGCACCCGCGCCATGCAGATCCTGTTCGGGGTGTTGTTCTTGGCCGGGGCCTACCTCGTGTCTCAGATCCTCAGGCTGACCCTCATTGAGTACCTCCTGGAGACGTTCTTCCAATACGGAGCGATCGCGGCCCTGGTCGTATTTCAACCGGAACTCAGAACCGCGCTCAGCCGTCTCGGACAGAGCCGGCTACTCCGGTTGGTGAACCCGATGCAAGAGAGTCAACTCATCGACGAGATCGTTCATGGCGTCGAAGAGCTGTCGCGGAAGAAGACCGGTGCGATCATCGCCATCGAGCAGGAGGTCGGGCTCGATGAGTACGCTCAGACCGGCAGCCGGGAACGGGTGCGTGTATCGGCTCAAATGCTGGAGACGATTTTTACACCGGGCACGCCATTGCACGACGGCGCCGTCATCATAGTCGGTCCAGAGATCCGGGCGGCCGGAGCGATCCTACCCCTGACGCAGTATGCCGTGAGTGACAAGTCCCTCGGTACGAGGCATCGAGCGGCAATCGGGCTCAGTGAGGAGACGGATGCTCTGGTCATCGTGGTCAGCGAGGAAACGGCTCGCATCTCCGTGGCGCTGAGAGGACGATTAGAGCGTGACGTGGACGTGCCACGGCTTCGGGAGATCCTGGGGGGGGTCCTTCCGGAACGCGGGGCGGCGCTCACGCCCGCCCCCGACATGGGGTGATGCCCCGCGACCGTGGCCCTGTGTCTGAAAGGCTTTGAGCAGATCGACGTATAACTTGGTCGTGGCCTAGGAATTTCAAAGACACTGCTGTACATTGCCGCGACTTCGGAACTAACCGGTCTTCGAGAAACGACGAAGACGAGACGACCGCACAAAGGAAATTTGCTTGGACGCCAGTCAATATCATCTGCTATCGCTGTTTTCGGACGGTGGCTTCATGATGTATCCGCTCGTGCTCTGCTCACTAGTCGCACTGGGTGTGATCATCGCGAAGTTCTGGACCCTATGGATAGCCCACTACAGTACTCAAGCGGTGCTTGCCGAGGTCGGAGAGGCCGCTGACGCGGGCCGCCTCGACGAAGCTTTGGAGATTGCGACGGCTCGCCGCGGGCCCGCGGCCGCAATCTTGGTGGTCGGCTTGAGGCGTATTGAAGCCGGTGAGGCGGGCCAGAGCGGCCTTGCTTCGGCGATTCGTACGACCGGGACGATCGAGTTGGGATTCTTGGAACGCGGACTCGTCATATTGGCCACGATCGCCAACGTCGCGCCCCTCATGGGTTTCTTGGGGACCGTCATTGGGATGATCCTGGCCTTCGCCGCTATCGAGGCTGCCGGGGACGTTGATCCGACGCTGGTTGCGGGTGGGATCAAGGTCGCGCTGCTCACTACGGCGACGGGCTTGTTGATTGCGATCCCCGTCAACATTGGCTACAACTTCTTCGTAACGCGCATCGACACCCTGATCCTGGACATGGAACAGGGCGCCCAAAAGGTTCTGGACCTGGCTTGGAACTCCGGGCGTGAGCGGGCGGTGGAGCCTCCCCATGCGGGTGACCGGTAGCGCCGACCGACGGAGTTGTAGGCAGGAACTTTCCCGACAATTGGATGGTACGTTTGTCATATAGACGAGGGCTGTAGAATGGCCATTTTGGACAAGAAAAAATCGAAGGTCAGCGACGAGGTTCCGTCCGCATCGATGGCGGACATCGCGTTCCTCCTTCTGATCTTCTTCCTGGTCACGACGACCTTCCCGAAGGACAAAGGGCTCGCCATCGTGCTCCCTGAACAGGGTGAAGACGTTCAGGTCAGTCAGAGAAACATCCTTCACATGATCATCATGCCCAACGGCATTGTGGAGATCAAGCGTGGTGAGAGTCCCCAGGTCCAGCAGGTTAGCCCGAACGCTATCGAGGGCCTGTGGAGGCAGGAAGTCGCCGAGAACGAGAACATGATCGCGGCCGTGAAGACACACCCTGACGCGCCCTACAGGTACATGGTGGACGTCTTGGATGCTCTGCACATGGCTGGGGCCGAGCGTATCTCCCTCCAACTCTTCGAGGGATAACAGAATGCCGATCAAACAGGGTGGGTTCTCACGGAAGTCCGAGGCGTCTTCGAAGGTACCGAACTCTTCGATGGCTGATATCGCCTTTCTGCTTCTAGTCTTTTTCATGGTGACGACGGTCTTCCAGAAGGACCGCCAGAGGCCCATCGTGTGGCCCGAGGCCGAGGCCACCATGAAGATCGACGAGAAGCTGAAGAATATTCTGAACATTTGGGTCGATCGCGATGGCAGTATCTTCATCAACGACCGGCCCTATGAGATGGTGGAGGTGGCGACGATCATCGGTCCTCTTTATGTCGCCTCGGATCGAGCGTTGGTGATTTCGATTCGTGCCGATCGTGAGGTGACCTACCTGACCATCGACCTTCTTCAGCAGCAATTGGTGGCCGCCGGAGTGGTGCGAGTAGTGTTTGCCACCATGTTGGAGCAACGTATGACGCGGGAGAGACGATGAACGCTGAAGCAATGCCTGCAGAGACGCCAGCTAGCACGCTGGCCGACTTCGAGACCGAGAACGACCGATTCAAGCGGTCCTTCAGTTCGTGGTTCTGGGGTTCGATGATCGCTGCGACGGTCGTCCATTTCATGCTGTTCCAATTCTGGCCGACCCTGACCGCAGAGGACGTGTCCTTTACGGTAGAAGAGTTGGAGACCATCGAGCTCCCGCCGGAGATCGAGATTCCGCCGCCGCCCGAGCAGATCTCACGTCCGGCGACGCCGGTGATGGCAGCCGCGGACATCGATGAGGACATCACGATCGCGCCGACGACCTTCGAGGAAAATCCGGTCGAGGATCTGCCGCCGCCACCCACCGAAGCGGTGGTGGACTTGGCCTCTGCACCGGTCTTTACGCCGATGACGGTCCGGCCTGAGATCCGGAACCGTAATGCTGTCATGACGGCGATGGAACGCGCGTATCCGCCGATTCTTCGGGACGCCGGAATCGGGGGCCAGGTGGTCGTCTGGTTCTTCATCTCCGAAGACGGTCAAGTTCTCGACAAGAGGGTCTCTCAGAGCTCGGGTCACACGCAGCTCGACAACGCGGCGTTGGAGGTTGCGGACGTCTACCGATTCACACCTGCGCTGAACCGCGACCAGAAAGTAAAAGTGTGGATCCAGATTCCAATTACCTTCCAGGTCCGGTAGATTACGGGTCAAGAGGGTCCTGAAAAGACCCCGCCGGCCCAGCCGGCGGGGTCTTTTCTTAGGCCGGTATCCCCGCTTCGAAGTGATGCGATAGAATGATCACGTCGACCTATGAAACGAGGGTCACCGACGCGCTGCCGCAAATCCTGGAGCGAATCACGACCGCCGCCGAACGCAGCGGGCGTGATGCAGAGGATGTCACGTTGGTGGCGGTCACCAAGGCCCATCCCATCGAGGCGGTTCACGCGGCACTCGCCCATGATCTTTTCGACTTGGGCGAAAATCGAGTCGAAGAACTCGAGTGGAAGGCCGGGTCTTTGGACGACGAGCGGATCTGCTGGCACATGATCGGGCATGTGCAGCGCAGGAAGGTGCCGCGCCTCTTGGGGAGGGCCGGCCTAGTCCACTCTGTGGACTCGCTCCGCCTGGCGAGACAGCTTTCAGATCGGTCCGTCGAGGCGGGGGAGGTTGAGAGGGTGCTGATTCAGGTCAACACGTCGGGTGAGGAGAGCAAGGGGGGCTTTCCCGTGGAGAGTTCCGGTGAAGACCTCTCGGCTGTCCTGGGTCTGCCGGGTCTGGACACGAGGGGTCTCATGACGATGGCGCCCTTCACGGACGACGAGGCGGTCCTGCGGAATACCTTCCGTCGGGTGCGAATGCTCCATGAGGAGCTTTTGGGGGTGGAGGGCTATGCGGGAGAACACCTTTCAATGGGTATGACGAACGATTTTGAGATCGCGATCGAGGAAGGTAGCACGATGATTCGCGTCGGAACCGCCCTTTTTGGGAGACGATCTACGCATGATTGATCTCACGCCACTGGACGTACGCAAGAAGCGGGGAGACTTCGCCAAGACTCTTCGTGGCTATGATGCTTCCGAGGTGGACCACTTCCTTGAGCTGGTGGCAGAGCGTATGGAGGCTCTGGTGAAGGAGAAGCTCGAGTTGGAGGAACACTCCGACACGCTAGGGAAGAAGGTCGACGCTCAAGAGGGCCGCGAAAACGCGATCCAAGAAGCTCTCGTGACGGCGCAGAAGCTTCGGGAGGACGTGAAGAGCCAGGCACAACAGGAAGCCGAGTTCTTGCTGCGCGAGGCTCGTGGTCGCATCGAGGGGATGGTGAATGCGGCTGGAAGGACCCTGGTCGAGCGCCGTGCCATGCTCGAAGAGTTGGAGAGGCAGCGCGAGCGCTTTCTGAAGTCGTTCCGGATGCTTCTGGAGAGAGAGTTGGACAACGTCGAGTTGGAGTTCGGTCGAGAGCCTATAGAAGACATCACATTGGACGTCGATGTCGGTCCTGTGGGTCCCCTCGCTGAAGGGAACGACTCCGTGGGGGCTCCCGTCGAGGCGGTTGCCGAAGAGATCGCCGAAGAGGTCGTCGAGGAGGTCGCTGAGGTCGCTCCCAGGGCTGGAACTCAGCCTGGGCCAGGAGCTCAGCGAGTGGAAGATCCTCTGCCCCAGGACTCGGAGGAAGAACCACCCGAGACACTTTCGACCGAGAGGCCCGACGAGGGGCCCGAGAGTGACGAAGTGACGGCGGGAGCGGTGGATGATACGGCGGTGGATGTTCCGAAGCCCGACGCTGGTGAAGAAGTCGTGGCGGGAAAGGACACACGTACGTCACAGGACACCGAAGCTGGTCAGGATACCGGATCGGAGCAGGATACTGCACAGGCGAGCGACGAGGATTCGCTTTGGCTCTCCTCCATCCTGAGTAAACCGGACATCACGGAGGCAGAGTAGGGATGGAGTGGGACCGCATTCAGGAGAGTGTCGAAGCGATAAGGGAGCGCACGTCGTCTGAACCCGAGATCGGAGTGATCCTCGGAACTGGTCTGGGTGCTTTGGCGGACGAAATCGAAGTGGAGATCTCGATCCCCTACGAGGACATCCCGCACTTTCCGAGTCCGATGGTGGAGAGCCACTCCGGGCGATTGCTGTTCGGAAAGCTCAAGGGGAGACCGGTGATGGCAATGCAGGGCCGATTCCACCGTTACGAAGGGCATGACCTCTTGGCGGTCACCCGTCCGGTCCGGGCCATGCGAGTCTTGGGTGCGTCGACGCTCATCGTCTCGGGTGCGGTGGGGGGAATGAATCCGCTGTGGCCTCCCGGGGACCTGGTCCTGCTTGACGACCACATCAACCTATTGGGAGATAGCCCACTGGTGGGGCCGAACATCGACGCGCTGGGCCCTCGCTTCCCCGACCTCTCGGAACCCTACGACAGGGGCCTCCAACAGTTGGCTGCCGAGGTCGCCCTCGAGCTTGGAATCCCTCTTCACCGGGGTGTCTATGCGGCGGTGGTCGGGCCCAACATCGAGACGCGCGCGGAATATCGGATGCTGCTGGGCATGGGTGCGGATGTCGTCGGCATGTCTACGGTGCCCGAGGTAATCGTCGCTCGACACATGGGAATGAAGGTCTTGGGACTGTGCATCATCACGGATCAGTGCCTCCCGGATGCCTTGGAAGTGGCCGATGTTCAGGGCATTATCGCGACGGCCATGGAGGCGGAGCCGAATCTCACGCGACTCATTCGGGGGCTGCTGGCAGGGCTCAGCTAACCGAAGTCACACACGATACGATGCGATATCCTGAGACACCCGAGAGCCTCCTCGCCATGGAGGAGGAAACCCTCGCTTGTTGGCGGGACGAGGATCTCTTCCAGATGACGGTCGCGGCTACCGCGGACGGAGAGCCCTTCGTGTTCTTCGAGGGTCCGCCCACGGCGAACGGGCGACCGGGCCTGCACCACATCATCAGCCGCACCATCAAGGATCTGGTCTGCCGGCTGCGGACGATGGAGGGACGGAAGGTCACGAGGATCGCGGGGTGGGATACTCACGGCCTCCCCGTCGAGATCGAGACCGAAAAAAGACTGGGGATCTCGGGAAAGACCGAAATCGAGGCTCTGGGCATCGCCGAGTTCAACAAGGCTTGTCGTGATTCGGTGTTCACGTACAAGGAGGAGTGGGAGAACCTCTCCGAACGCATCGGTTATTGGCTCGACTACAGCCGGCCCTATGTCACGTTCCACGCAGGGTACGTGGAGAGCGTCTGGTGGATCCTAAAACAGTTGGCGGATCGCGGCCTACTGTATCGCGGACACAAGAGCGTTCCGTACTGCCCACGTTGCGGTACGGGTCTCAGCTCGCACGAAGTGGCGCTCGGGTATAAAGACGTCGAAGACGCCTCGCTCCATTTCCTCTGTCCGTGGGTCTCGCCTGATGGCTCGCCCGATCCGGAGGGACGGGCGTTCCTAGTCTGGACGACCACGCCTTGGACCGTTCCCTCCAACACGGGCCTCGCCGTACATCCCGATCTGTCCTATGTGGAGGTCCGTGATGCCGATGGACGACTGGTGGTGCTTGCAGAAGAGCGTGTGGAGGCGGTCCTGGGGGAGGGCGTGCCGGTCGAGCGGCGGTACAAGGGGAGTGACCTGGCCGGTATGCGGTACGCGAGGGTTCTCGATCTGGTCCCCATGCCGGACGAGCCGGGGAACGGTTGGACTGTCGTCTTGGAGGACTTCGTCAGCTCAGAGGACGGTACGGGAATCGTGCACATCGCCCCGGCTTTCGGTGCGGACGACTATGCGGCCGGCCAACGCCATGACCTCCCCATGCTACGCCCGATCGATGAGGCGGGCTGTTTCACCGAAGGCACGGCGCTCGTCGGTGGAATGTTCGTCAAGGATGCCGATCCGATATTGGTCGAGGCGCTCGAGGAGAGAGGAAATCTCTTTCGCATTGGCACGATAGTCCATTCATACCCGCACTGCTGGCGCTGTGAGTCTCCCCTACTCTACGTCGCCCGGGACTCTTGGTTTGCAGCCACGTCCAAGCTCACCGAGGAGATGCTGGCTCACAACGGGGCCGCGAACTGGTTCCCACCGGACATCGGCGAAGGCCGAATGGGAGAGTGGTTGAAGGGGAACGTAGATTGGGCGTTGTCGCGGGACCGGTATTGGGGTACGCCCCTCCCGGTCTGGGTCTGCGATACCGATCCGGAGCATCTCGAGTGGATCGGGGCTTTCGCCGACCTGGAGGAGCGCACCGGGCCTCTAGGCGATGGATTCGATCCCCACCGTCCTTTCATCGATGAACTCCACTGGGACTGCACTCGTTGTGAAGGGACTATGAGGCGCACCCCGGAGGTGATCGACGCGTGGTTCGACTCGGGATCGATGCCTTATGCCCAGTGGCATTACCCTTTCGAGAATCAGGATCGATTTGAGGCACACTTTCCGGCCGACTTCATCTGCGAGGGTCTCGACCAGACCCGGGGGTGGTTCTACTCCCTCCTCGCGATTTCCACGATGCTCGGCAAAGGCCCTCCTTTCCGCAACGTGGTCGTCAACAATCTGATCCTCGACGCCGAGGGTCAGAAGATGTCCAAGTCCAAGGGCAACACGGTGGATCCTTGGGATGCGATTGCGGACCACGGTGCTGATGGCATTCGCTGGTACCTGATCACTTCCAGTAATCCTTGGCTTCCCAAGAGATATGATCCCTCTGCCGTCCGGGAAGCCTCGCGGAAGTTCCTCGACACGCTCTTCAACACCTACCGGTTTTTTACGCTGTATGCCAATGCCGAAGACTGGGCCCCATCGGCCTCCGATCCCGAGCCCGCACAGCGGAGCCTCTTGGATCGCTGGCTACTCTCGCGACTCAATACGGTGATGGCCGAGGTTCGTGAGGAGTTGAACGCGTACCAGATCACGCGGGCCTATCGGAGATTGGGCGAGTTTGTCAGCGAGGAGCTATCGAACTGGTATGTCCGACGTTCACGCTCGCGATTCTGGGGGAACACGGATGACGAGGACTCACGTGCGGCGTTTCGGACCCTCTGGGACGCCCTGAGGGCCGTTTGCTTGCTTGCGGCGCCCGTGACCCCATTCGTCACCGATTGGGCCTATCGGGGGCTCACGGGAAAGAGTGTGCATCTGGAGGCCTTCCCCGAGTCTTTGCCCAGTGAGATCGACGAGTCGCTCGAGCGGGAGATGGCTGCCGTGAGAGCTCTCGTGTCTCTCGGACGCGCGGCTCGAGAAGAGGTTAAAATCCGCGTACGCCAACCTCTCGGGAAGTTGTACGCGGTCGTGCCGGGGGACGTGGAAATTCGAGAGGAGGTCATGGACCTCCTCAGGGAGGAGCTCAACGTGAGGGAGGTCGATTTTCTGGCCTCTGCGGATGGCCTAATTTCGTTGAACGCGAAGCCCAACTACAAGGTCCTGGGCCCCCGCTTCGGGAAGGATACCGAGGCCGCTGCGACGGCGATTCGAAATCTCGCCGAAGTCGATCTCGAGGCATATCGCTCTGACGGGGACGTGTCGATCGAGGTGTCCGGGCAGACGATCGCGCTGGAGCCAGGGGACCTGGAGATCCACGAGGTGTCCAAGGAGGGGCTCGTCCTGCGCTCCGAGAACGGTTTCACGGCGGCTCTCGACCCGGCCCTGGACGACGACTTGCGGGCGGAGGGGTTGGCGCGAGAGCTGGTCAACCGGATCCAGAGGCTACGTAAGGACTCGGGCTTGGAGATCACAGACAGAATCCAGTTGGGCGTGTACGGGGCGGAGCGGATTCAGACGGCGGCCGGAAGTCACCAGCCCTTCATATGTGGCGAGACACTGGCGGTGGACATGGAGATCGGCGGCGAAGGGGGAGCGACTCGGGCGTACGACTTCGTCCAAGATGTTCAGATCGACGAACTGGAGGTGGTGATCATGCTCCAGCGGGACGCCGGGGCCGACGCTCAGGGGAGTCGCGCGAAAACCGGAGTGGCTGACTGAATGATCTCCGAGGGTCGAGTCGAAGTCCTCCTTGTCGCGCGGAGTGGTGACCGTCTCGACGCGTACGTCGCCGGAAACTCCGACCTTTCGCGAGTTCGTGTGCAGGCCCTGATCAAGGATGGTCGGGTGTTGGTGAACGGGCAGGTCGGACGGAAATCGGAGCGGTTGGAGGCCGGCCAGCGCATCGAAGTCGACATACCCCCTCCGGAGGTTCTGTCGGTCCAACCCGAGGACATCCCCCTCGACATCGTGTTCGAGGACCGCTCGCTCGTCGTCGTAAACAAGAAAGCGGGCATGGTGACCCATCCGGGGCCGGGACACGCCAGTGGCACCCTGGTGAACGCGCTGCTCGCCCACGCAAAGGATCTCTCCGGTATCGGAGGCAAGCTTCGACCTGGAATCGTGCACCGCCTGGACCGCTTTACGTCCGGACTCATGGTGGTGGCCAAGAGTGACGAAGCACACCAAACCCTTTCCGAAGCACTCCGACAGCGTAAAATTAGACGTTTGTACCTCAGTGCCGCATGGGGGCACCTATCGGAGTCACCGCTGGAGGTCGATGCTCCCATTGGGCGTTCGAAACGGGAACGCAAGCGCATGGCGGTCGTGGAGGATGGGCGCCATGCGACTACGAGCTTCCGGGTTTTGGAGCGCTGGCTCGGTGCTGAGTTGTTGGAGGTTGCATTGGGGACGGGTCGAACCCATCAGATTCGGGTCCACCTGGAGCACATTGGTCACCCCGTCGTGGGAGACGAGGTATACGGAGTGGGCTGGGAACGTGGGATTGGCGGTAAAGCACGGCAGTGGGCGGCGGAGTTGCACCGGCGGGTGCCAAGGCAGTTTCTCCATGCGTGGAGTCTCTCCTTTCGGCACCCGTCTAGCGGAGAGGCCCTCCGGTTCGAGGCTCCGCTCCCGGCCGACTTGAGGGCATGTGCCGACTGGGCGCGACCCGAGTAAGAACTTATGAAACAGGCGGGTAAAACACGGTGGTAGCGACCGATCTGGATCCGAGGTTCACGTTCGATAGCTTTGTTGTCGAACCGGCGAACCGACTCGCGTCGGTTGCGGCACGGCGCGTCGCCGATGCCCCCGGGACGTCGTACAATCCTCTCTTCATCTACTCTTCGTCGGGCCTGGGCAAGTCCCACATCCTCAATGGGATCGCCCACTACGCGGCGCGGGTCCATCCCGGCTACGGTGTCGTCTACGTAGCGGTTGAGAGCTTCCTCGAGGAGCTCACCGAAGCCATCAGA
Source organism: Gemmatimonadales bacterium UBA6960 (assembly GCA_963577685.1). Classification (GTDB taxonomy): domain Bacteria; phylum Gemmatimonadota; class Gemmatimonadetes; order Longimicrobiales; family Gaopeijiaceae; genus UBA822. Next base: position 12,373 of record CAUZAE010000045.1, read on the forward strand.
GCGGGGACTGAAGAGGAGTTCCGGCAACGGTATGAAGAGCTTCATATCCTCTTGTTGGATGACGTCCTCATCAAGCTCGGGGCGATCGCCCTCGAGAACTCAGAGAGTGCTGAAGCTGGCGCGATGTGGCGGCGTGGTCTGGAGATCAATCCGGACAATGCCTCACTGCAGGAGAAGCTAGATCAGCTCGGAGCTGCGGCGGGGGCGTGATCCTCGGGCTCCTGGCCCTATTTTTCTTGGCGGGGCAGGACACGCTTGCGCCGACGCTTGCAGGTGCCAGCTATCTCCAAGGCACGCGTGTCACTGTCGCCTTCCTACCCGCTGACTCCGGTAAAGCTCGAAGCGTGCTGGAGGCTCTGGACGCTGCCTCTGTGCTGCCAGGTCTCCCGCCGGAGTCTCCAAGCGGTGTGCATCTGATTCTCACGCCCGACGAAGAGACTTTTGCCCAGCTCGCCGGTGGCCAGGCTCCTGACTGGGGTGCCGCGGTCGCACTCACGACACGATCGACGATACTGGTCCCGGCGTTCGTCTCGTCCAGAGGGGGTGGCTGGAGCGACGCCCGCGTTCTCCGGCACGAATGGGCCCACATCGGGCTTCATCAGTACCTCGGGGGTCTTCGCGTCCCCCGATGGTTCTCCGAGGGCTATGCGCAGTGGGCCAGTGGGGGCTGGGACTGGGGTGAGGGTTGGAAGCTGAGATTGGCGCTCGCGAGGCAGGAAGGGGGTTTGGAATCCATGGCCATCTCTTGGCCGAGGGGCGAGGCACGGGCTCGAACCGCTTATCTCCTGTCCGCCACGACCATCGAATATCTGGTCGTGCAGAGTGGCCCCCGAGCGCTGGAGGTTCTGTTCCGTCGATGGAAGGATGTGGAGAATTTCGAGGAGGCGTTCCGTGGCACGTTCGGTGTGACGACCTCTCAGTTCGAAGAGGACTGGCGGCGGTATGTTCGGAGTCAATACGGCTGGCTGTTCGTGCTCTCGCATTCGGCTGTCTTCTGGATGGTCATGAGTCTTGTGATGCTGGCGCTGGTTGTGGTTCGCAAGCGAGTCCGACTAGAGAGCATGGCGCGGCTCCGCGCTGGGGAGGTTCCAGATGAACCGAGCTATTGGTTGGAGCAGGACCCCCCGTCGGACCGATTCGGACCTGACGCCGAGCGGTCGGAGTAGGAGTAAGCAACATTTCAACAAAGGACGCCGACTTGTCTCGTATTTTGCTTGTCGATGACGATTCCGACACGCGGTCGGTCTTTCGCGAGAAACTGGAGCTGTCGAGCTACGAAGTAGACGAGGCTGACTGCGCGGAGACTGCCCTCGGAATGTTGAAGGAATTCGACCCGGACGTCGTCATCACCGACGTGCGCATGGACGGCATGACGGGGCTGGAGCTTCTCAGCCGGATCAAGGAGTCCATGGAGAGCGTCGACGTGATCGTCATGACCGGACACGACGCCATGAACTCCGCCGTGGAAGCCATGAAGTCCGGGGCGTTCGACTATCTCGTCAAACCCGTCGGACTCAAAGAGCTCAGTACCGTGGTTGGACGGTGTTTGAGCGAACGCGAGCAGGTCCGGGCCACGGCCGAAGGCGGGATTCCCGAGGCACCCGAGGACACTGGGCAAAAGACGGTAGTAGGTCGAGACCCGAGGATGATCGAGATCTACAAGATGATCGGCGTACTCGCGCGAAACCGTACCACGGTTCTGATCCGTGGAGAGACGGGTACCGGCAAGGAGTTGGTGGCCCGAGCGGTCCACAATCATTCTCTCCACTCGGACGAGCCTTTCATCGCCGTAAACTGTACGGCTCTCGCCGATACGCTTCTAGAGTCGGAGCTGTTTGGCCATGTGCGAGGAGCTTTTACAGGGGCCGTGGGAGGGAAAAAGGGATATTTTGAGCTCGCTGGGCGGGGCACCATCTTCCTCGACGAGATCGGTGACACATCACCGGATTTTCAGTCTAAGCTCCTCCGGGTCCTCCAGGAGCGAGAGTTCTATCCCGTCGGTAGTGAGCAACCCAAGCGTACCGAGGCGCGGGTAGTGGCGGCGACGCACCAGCCCATGGAAGAGCTTGTTTCCGAGGGGGGTTTCCGTGAGGATCTCTACTTCCGGCTTCGGGTGGTCGAGATCAACGTTCCGAGTCTCCGAGACCGCAAGGCGGACATCCCCCTGCTCGCGAACGCTCTTCTCTCTCGGATTCGTAAGGAGACTGGCAGCACCGTTCGTGCGATCTCCGAAGACGCGCTGAAGTGTCTTCACCGTTATGATTGGCCGGGTAACGTACGTGAACTCGAGAATGTGTTGATTCGGGCGGCCATCGTCGCGCGAGGACCGGTCGTGGCGCCCGACCACATTGCCTTGGGCCCCTGGAAGCACGGCCGGGCCACCGGCACCGTCGAGCCTGTCTCGTCAGAGGATGAAGACGTGACGTTGGACGGGGTCATCGAACGTCAGTTGCGCCGGGTGCTGGCGAGTACCCATGGGAACAAGACGGAGGCGGCTTCGCTTCTCAGGATTTCGCGCTCCCGCCTGACACGGTACGTGGAGCGTTTCGGATTGTAAGATCAGGATGGTAACCATGGCGAAGAAGGACAATAAGAAAGCGAAGGGCGGGACCGGGAAGGGAGCATTGGAGTTTTCCAGGATCAACCTCGCCTTCGGAGCCGGATCTTTGGTGACGATCACTCTGGGCTATTGGTTGCTGTCTCAGGGCTCGATTTCGATGGCACCGATCCTACTCGTGATCGGTTACGTCGTGCTGGTGCCGCTGGCCATCATTCTATAGCCACAGCCGTTTTTGGTCTCGGCCGTTCATGAGCACAGACCGCTATTGGCCACCGCCGTGATCGTCAGGCGCGTTACGCTCGCTTGGTCACGACCCGAGCCTGCGTGAACTGTCGGTGCCCATCCTTCGATTTGTGGAATCCATAGCCGCTCTGACGTGCCCCAACCCACGGGGTGCCCACAGCACCTCCGGCCACCCTATTGATCCCGATCATTCCGGCCGTGAGGCGACGGGCGACCTGAGCGGTCCGGTCGTCGTCTGCACCGAAGACAACGGCTCCGAGACCGAAGTGGGTCGCGTTGGCTCTTTCGATGGCCTCTTCTTCCGATTCGACTCGGGTTACGCAGGCGACCGGCCCGAAGGTCTCTTCCCGTGCGATGGCCATGTCTTCGGTCACTCCGGTGAGAACGGTCGGGGTGACGAAGTTGTCCCGGTGTCCATCTCCCCCCACCAATATCTCCGCCCCATCCTTCACCGCTTCTTCGAGCTGCCCCAGCACGTGGTCTTTCTGCTGCTCATTGACCATCGGCCCCACTCTGGTCCCTTCCTCTAGGCCGTCGCCCTGTTTCAGGCCACTCGCCTGCTCCTTCAGGAGCACCTCGAAGCGGTCTGCGATCATCTCCGGCACGAAGATTCTCTCGGTGCTGACGCACACCTGTCCGGCGTTTCGGAAGCTATTCTGGGCAGCGAACTTGGCGGCTCTTTCGAGGTCCGCACTCTCCAGTACGATCATGGGGTCCTTGCCACCGAGCTCCAGTATGACCCGTTTGAGCCCGCCGCTCGCTTGTCGAAGGATATGCTTGCCGGTTTCCCGTGAACCCGTAAAGGCGATGAGGTCTACGTCTGACTCGACAAGTCGCTTGCCCTGTTCGTCGGCTCCGTGCACGACGATCAACACGTCGGCGGGAAGGCGCTCGTTGAGGACGTCGGCGTACGCCTGGCCACACAGCGGAGTCTCTTCGGAGGGCTTGAGCACCACCGTGTTTCCGGCCGCGAGCGCAGGCAGAACCATCCACGCCGGCATGGACATCGGGAAGTTCCAGGGTGTGATCGCCGCACACACGCCGAGCGGATCATGGTAGACCATGGAGTGGCTGCGGCCGTCGTCGAAAATCTCCGGGGCGAGGGCCTCCCCGATCTCGGTGAGTTCGCTAGCCACGTGCGCCACCGACTTAGCCTCTACCTCGGCCTCGAATAGGGGCTTCCCCATCTCCTGGGTGATGAGGCGAGCGAGGTCGTCGGTCTTGTCCCGGAAGCTCTCGGCCGCCTCCGTGAGAAGGCGCGCTCGACCCTCGTGACCCAGGGCTGCCCACGCAGGCTGGGCGGCCCGAGAGCGATCTACGACCGCCGAGATATCCTCCGGCTGCGTAACAGGGACCTCTCCCACGAGGGCCCCGGTGGCCGGGTTATAGGACTTCAACGTTTCCATATTCGAATCTCTGGGTTCTGGTCCACTCGCGGCGAGCCACGGACCTCCGGTGACGGGACGGCTAACCCGCTGAATTCCATGAAGGGTCCGCTGGTCGGATCACGTCAAAAGTAGAGGAAACTCGGAGTTCAGAACACGGGTGCTGCATCAGATCTCGCCCTACATGGGCTACCCCGTCCTTCCATAGCATGGACGTTATGGGGCCTGTCTGTCACGCGGTGCCGCGCAACTCTCCGCGACCTGTCCACACGTAACCACCGCAGCCGCGCTCATGTGAAGCCGTTCGGGGTTGCTCAACACGGTGTTCATCCCCAATTCTATGCCACATGACTTCCAATAAGCCCTACCTCCGCGACTTTTTCACCGCTGAGCAATTGGAGCGGTATCGGAGCCTGCGGAGCGGTTTCCACTTTGGTGCGGAAACTGGCCTGACGAACTGTTGTGGCACCCTCTGGCTCAGGAACGGAGCCTGGACAACCTCTCCCGTAGGGAGTTCGAGCCTCAGGCTGCCGACGAAGCGATCATCTTCATCGAGTTCCACGTTCCTTCCACGACGGACAGCGTGGCGGCACCCTTCCTCATTCTCCATCAGGATCCACTCGAAGATCCGCGGTTCGAGTGGCTTGAACCCTACGTGCGGGTGCCGGGCGTAGAGCCCATCGTTTTTGGGGCTCTCTTCGCCTCGATCAACTACGTCTCGTACACTTGATAGTCATCGATGCGGTCAACGGAACCTTGGCCAACGAGCTGATTCTAGAGGTCTTGCATAACGGAAGCGTCGTCCGCAGCCTAGCTTCGACCTCTGCGAACACATTCAATATGACGTTTCCAAATCAGACACTGGATCTCACCATCGGTGACACGTGGGGGATAAGAGCAACCGCTGGTAACCTTAGCTCGAGCACGGGAACAAGCGCTGATATCAGTGTAATCGAACAACCGTGAGTGGCTCATCGAGCGGCACGACCGTCGAACCTCGACCGACGTCTGACAGGCACTCAGGGAAAAGGTGGCCTGATTAGGCCGCCCCCCTTGTCCAAGAAAACGGGACCGGAACGGAAGGATCTCCCTGACGCTGACGTTGCCGCCGCTGGAGGGTGGACGAACTCCAACACGCTTCGCCAGGTTTATCAGCAGGCGGACAAGAGACCATGCTCCGGGTTGTGTTGGACGGTGGCACGCTCAGGGAGGCGCAGCAAGCCGATGTGGTCCCTGCGTATACAACGAACCTACAGTCCGTAACGGCCTCCGGAGCACCAACCTCGGAAAACCGTTTAGTTACAGGAAGAAGTACCGTAGGGCGGTTAGCTCAGTTGGTTTAGAGCGCCTGGTTTACACCCAGGAGGTCACAGGTTCGAATCCTGTACCGCCCATTGATAAACGGGGGCCAGTGGGTCCATGAGTGAGCCATGAGTGAGCCACGGGATCTATTTCGGGGCCGATATCGTCCCTTCCTGCCCCCCCCCGCCTGCTCGCCGGAGGGCCGGGACATGTACCAGTCGAGACACATCGGTGCCAGTGAAGCGGGATCTCTGAAAAAGATATTTGACAAGGGAGGTTGGCCTACCGCGTGCCCGTGGCCCGGAGCCATGTTGCAGTTTGCGGTCTCTCTGGGGAAAACTATATACTGCGGACTGGATCATCCGTCCTGCCATGTGACTTCGGGACAGCGAGGTTATAGACTTCAGATCGACCCTTCAGAGGCACCAATCCAGCGATAAGCGCGTCACCCAGAACGACAGGTTACGAATCGCAGAGCTCTCGTCTACGCTTCGCCTCACATCACAATTGGATCGCGGGATCATGCCGAGCGATGACCGAGCGAACTACCCGACATATCGGCACGTGACCCGGAGAGGTGTTTTACGTGCCGCCGCGGCTCTGGCACTAGCCGTGATCACGGGCACACGGGTATCGGATCCATTCGTGAAGGAGAGCTTTATCATCTATAG